>NZ_OUMZ01000003.1 GCF_900327775.1 Roseovarius sp. EL26 | reverse complement strand
TATARGCATGGCTAGATCAGGCTTGCGCCCATTGTCTAAGATTCCCCACTGCTGCCTCCCGTAGGAGTCTGGGCCGTGTCTCAGTCCCAGTGTTGCTGATCATCCTCTAAAACCAGCTATAGATCGTAGACTTGGTAGGCCATTACCCCACCAACTATCTAATCTAACGCGGGCTGATCCTTCTCCGATAAATCTTTCCCCCGAAGGGCGTATACGGTATTACTCTTCGTTTCCAAAGGCTATTCCGTAGAGAAGGGTACATTCCCACGCGTTACTAACCCGTCCGCCGCTCACCCCGAAGGGCGCGCTCGACTTGCATGTGTTAGGCCTGCCGCCAGCGTTCGTTCTGAGCCAGGATCAAACTCTCAAGTTGAAAAGCTGTTACCAGCTTAACCTTGACGTTCGAACCTCTGCACATATTGTTCCAACCGGCTGGTTGAAACGTCATATCCAGGTTCTTACTGAAAACCTGAATACGTCTCTGTTTGTTGTGCTTGAAGTTATCAAAGATAACAAAAAGCCGTCCAAACAGTGAAGCTGACTATCCATCATCGAATATGGCCGAAACCAAATTCTAGGTAGTTAGATATATGCACAGTAGTTGATCCATCGAATGAACCAAACCGCCCACATATCTCTTCAGATACTTGCGATTTCAAAGAGCGTGGACCCGAAGATCCAGAGACAAAATCTACACGAAGCACCGAATTCTTTCTGGTGCAACCTGCATCAATTCCCTCAAATTTTCCGCTTTCCTTCCCTCTAGAGCGTCGCTCCGTTGTTCCGTCTGGCGTCCCGTTGTGCGCCTCAGCGCCGCCGGTGAAGTGGGTTCTACGGTTAGTTACGCATACCCGCAACCCCTTTTTTACAAAAACTCACACTTTTTATCAAAAACAACGAAAATAAAACAATATCAATAACTTAACTCACACACCTTTTTGCCAACACAGCCAAAATCATCATCATCAACTACAACCAACATCCCTCAAAACACCACATCTTGCGTTATCAACAGACTTATCCACCATATCAACAAAGACTCACCTCAAAACCACCCAAGGAATCACAGTCAACATCTCAAACCAGAATCAATAATATAGAAAATGGCTTAACAAGGGGGAGCACGCTCAGGGTATACTAACCGCACATTACAGTTATGAGATGCTGTTAAGTGGCGCCTAAGAAAGCCCACATCCTGTTCCCTTTACGCGCCAGGCAAATCGGTTACCTGAAACAGTTTATGTAGTGCGGCTTTGCCGTTTGTCACGAAACCTCTTTGTTATTGCGGCAGGCCAGGGCGCTGCCGCAATAAAAAGCCTGTGTATCAGAGGGTATTTAAGCAGCGCGTGCCACAAGGTTGGCCGACAGCAGCTGAGCTTCGAACACCTTGAGCTCGGGCTTTGCCAGATGCTGACACGAAACACTCTGTGCGTTCAATTCTGGGAACAGTGCTAAAATCTCTGCGCGCGCCTCTGGGGCAATAGTATCAAGACTAGCAGCGCTAATATGAAAGCTCTCTGTTGCAGCGCCTTCGCTGAAGATGATCTCATGCTGATCAAACATCACATGACAATAGGTCACTGCAGCACAAGGGGTGCGGCAGATGGTGTCTCCATTGACCAGCGATTTTGCTGCAGCCAGACACTCAAAATGCCCAAAGATCAATTCCGCACGCCAACCCGACACAACCACGCGATGGTTCGGAGAGACCTTAAGATCGCGATCATTGCTGAAAGTGCCTTTCTTGATCGTGATCGGTGCGAAACGACCGCGCCCAGACACCACCCGGGAACCGACCCACCGGACCGGTTGATACCCGTTGTCTTGTGTTAGAACCATGTCACCAATTTGCAAATCCTCAACCGCAACCAGACCGGACTGTGTCTTGATTAAAGTCCCGGTGACAAAACAAGGCGGCGGTGCGGGAACGTCGAATGTAAAATCGCTAATACCCGAGCCACCCGTTGACGTTCCGTCGGGAGACGGTGTCGATACAATAACAACTTGCGATACGGGACCCGCAACGGAAAAGCTCAGCGTTCTGGAAAACCCAGTGTCAGGATCAATAAGGATCTCGCCCGCCGCATTAGTGGAAATATTCACACCCGAGCCGCTGGACGTAACTGTAATGCTGGAAAACGGAATTGGATCGCCATTTTCGTCCAGTATCAAAACCCGATAACCGTCATTAAAACTACCACCGGCGTTCACCCCGTTCAGGGTAAAGGACAGGTTCTCTACATCCTCGGAAAAACTGAAGTCCGCCGTCCGATCAGAGGTCGCAAAGTTCGAGTTAATATCTTGCCCAGATCCACCAGGGTCATCGGAACTCCAAATACCCGTGAAATCTGCAGTGACTGTCGTACTTGACGATCCGTCATTTACTATGACGCTTCCGTCTTCAGCAGTACCTGAGGCATTGAGCCAGAGGCTTTGGTCCAGTGTCGCCATGACTTTACTCTTTAAAACAAACTCAACTGGTCTGGCTATAATCAGTTCATCCAGATTTCGCATAGGGGAAAAGCGACATGAATTGCCCAAATTTGAGCTATTTTGGCCCCTACACAATCATAGGAACATCTAACCTTCGAATGATTAAATCCTAGATGGTCGTGAGGTCCGGGAGGTTACGTATCGGACACCAAGAAGGCTTACGATCACGAACATTATGAAGATTGGCTTTACTTGAATGCCCTTCACCAGCATCAGATAATGCGCACCGCCCAAGATAGCAGCCAGATAGGTCAATTTGTGAAGTGATCGCCAGTTGGCCCCCAAACGCCGGACAGACATGTTGTTGGACGTGATCGCCAAAGGCACCATCAGCAAGAACCCGGCCATGCCCACCATAATGTACGGGCGTTTTGTCAAATCCGCCAAAACAGCGCTCAATTGCTGCACATCTAGAATAGCCCAAACCAAAAGGTGCATCGCAATGAAGAAGAAACAGGTCAGTCCCAGCGCCCTGCGGAATTTCATCAGGTTGAGACCCAGATATCTTCGCAAGGGTGTCACACTCAAACCTGCAATCATCACATAAAGTCCCGCCTCACCCAGCGCATGCTCCAGCGCTTCGACAGGATCTGCGCCCAATTGATTGCTGATCCCCAGCCACAACAACCAAGCAGCATAAGATAACCCGCAAACATAAATGCTCCAAGCTGGGATCATACGCATAACCCGGTTCAACTGATCAATCACGGCCTTCATCTCCTGTTTCCATTTGGCAAATAGCCCTCACGACCCACGAAAAATCGAAACTGTGCCAACTTCTCGACATGATTGTTCATCACCGTGAACAACAACCGTTAGCCACGCCCTCCGTTTGCCCCTGCGAGATCGTTCTTTATGAGTCATGACTACCTAATGGCCTATGCCATACTGTCCCTTATTACATCCGTCGCCGTTTACATTGGCATAAGATGCTGGCGCAGCACCAAGGGCAACACCTCGATCTACGCCCAGGATGATCGGTTGGAAGATGTCGGCCTGAGCTTCATTTCGTCTTTGTTCGGCACCGCCCCGATGAAGCTTGGCGATGGCCGGATCGAGCTGCGCCCACCGATGGGCCTCAGCCTGATCGCTCCGGTCATTGCGATTGCCTTTATGACCTATACTAACTTTGACCCCCTGTGGGACTCTATCGGAATGACATCGGGTTGGTTCCGCGCTGTCATCTATTACGGGCTGATCGCAGTGTTTTGTTACACATGGTTCATGCTGCTGTTTGTTCAGAAAGTCATCTACAGTGATCAACAGATCATTTGCCACGGTGTTGATCTGCGCACCCAAACCCGAGACTTGGGCGATCTCGTCAGCATCCGCGTGCATGAAAATCGCCCAGCACTGGTCCTGACCTTTGAACGGCAGCAGCCGCTCTATATTCCCAAATTCCTGTCGCATCGTACCCAGTTCATTTCGGCTATGGAAAAGATCGCCAACCAAAACACCCGCAACGGCATGATCGCGCAGGCCCCCACATGGAAAAACCACATGGGGTTTTGATACCTCATAAGCCTCTGCATCTTGCCTGACATCGTACATAGACAAGGTCGATTGGATATCACCTGCAAGATTCAAAAGTGCTCTCTCAGGTCCATGCCCTCGTAAAGGCTGGCGACTTCATCTTGATAACCGTTGAGCATCAGCGTTGGCTGGCGCGAGGCAAACAACCCACCACCCAATGGACGCTCTGTCGCTTGACTCCAACGTGGGTGGCTGACCTCTGGGTTCACATTACTATAGAATCCGTATTCGCGGCCATTGGACTTGTTCCAGCTGGTTGGCGGCTGCGTGTCTGTCAGGGTGATCCGCACAATCGACTTGATCGATTTGAAACCGTATTTCCACGGCACCACCAAACGCAATGGCGCGCCATTCTGATTTGGGATGTCTTTGCCATAAATTCCCGTGGCCATGATCGTCAAAGGATTCATCGCCTCGTCCAGGCGCAGCCCTTCGACATAGGGCCAATCAAGAACCGGATAGCGTACGCCGGGCATTTCATCCGGGCGCAGAACTGTTTCAAAGGCCACATATTTAGCGCCCGACTGCACGCCAGCCAGCTCCAGCATATCTGACAGCTCAAACCCGTTCCATGGGACCACCATTGACCATGCCTCAACACAGCGGAAGCGGTAGATCCGCTCTTCGATGGTCATCTTGCTCAGGATATCCTCAAGCGCATAGGCACCCGGCCTATCGACAAGCCCATCAATCTGTACGCTCCAGGGGCTGGTTACCAAGGTGTGCGCATATTTCGCCGGATCGCTCTTGCTGGTGCCGAACTCATAATAGTTGTTGTAGCTGGTGATATCTTCCCAGCTGTTGGTCTCCAACGCCTCGGCGCGGGCAGCCCCCGCTATACCCGCCATCGCCAGCCCCGATGCCGCCGCCGTCATTAGCTGGCGTCGGTTCATATAAATCGACTCATCTGTCACATGACGGTCACTCAGCGTATTCTTCCAGCGATAGGCCATTCGGGGCTCCTTTTATACCAAACAGGCACTTTGCCTTAGTGTTGTGCATAATTTCACCTCTGTTCTGTGACAAAACAATACGGCTCACAATGATGTGGTTCACTGTAACGTAATGCTTTGCCGCGAATTCATCGCCTCAGGCATTTTCATTGCCCTTGCAGCTTGTCGAATGTTAGGGCTGAACAGAATAAGCAAAAAAGGCAGCCCATGCGCGTCCTGTCTATTACGACTATGCGAAATGAAACGCCGTTCATTCTGGAATGGCTCGCCTATCATCGTCTGATTGGTGTGACTGATTTTCTGATCTACAGTAATGACTGCGATGACGGTACCGACTTGATGCTGGAACACCTGCAAACGATGGGTCTTGTCACGCACCAACCAAATCCCAGAAGCAGCAAGAAAACTGTACAGTGGAAGGCCTTGGGTCGCGCCCGCAATCACCCACTTATGAAGGCCGCTGATTGGATCATGGTCTCAGATGTGGATGAGTTTCTATGCATCCATGCCGGGGGTGGGCATATTAATGATTTGCTGTCCGCCTGCCCCGATGCTGAAGGGTTTGCAATTGATTGGCGAATGTTTGGCAACAACGGGATCGTAAAATTCGAAGACCGTCCCATGATCGAACAATTCACACAGGCCGCACCTGATGTCATGCTCTGGCCTTGGCGAGCTGTACAATTCAAGTCGCTTTACCGCGCCAGCAATCGCTATGAAAGACTGGGTGTTCACCGCCCAAAACTGCGCAAAGGCGAAAATCGCTGGCAAAATTGGGTCAACGGCAGCGGACGCAGCGCAACGCAACTTCTGGGAACAGTCGTGCCCAGCGTCGCGCCACGATACGAGTTGGCCCAGTTCAATCATTATGCGCTTGGCTCAATCGAAAACTTTCTGGTCAAAGCTGATCGCGGCAAACCAAACCGCAGCGACGATCCGATTGACCTTCCCTATTGGATCGACCGTAACTTCAACACGCAAGAAGATACTCGCATTTTGCGCCATGCAAAGGCCGTGGAAGAGCAGGTTGCGCTTTGGAAAGAAGATGCTGAGCTAAACAAGCTTCATCAGGCAGGCGTGGCTTGGCGTCACCAACGCATTCAGGATTTAATACAAGACACAGAGACCTTCCTGACCCTGACACGAATCCGTCAAGCTGGTGGGAGTGAGGCATTGCCCGTCCCCGAACAAAAGGCCCTGTTTGAGCATTTCATGAAGCTGCGTCGCCGCCTGCTGGCCCAACAGGAGAACGGCGGCAGCACCAGCCCACCGAATAATCCGCCTAACTCCTAACGTTAGCCCTTCAAAACCCACCCCCTGTAGTGGCGAACAAAATCACAATCGGTTACACCCAACATATATAAGAGCGAGCACAGATCTGAAACATGCCTGACCTGATTGAGGAATTGCAAAACCGCACCAGCCCCCACGGACAGGTGATGGCAGTTTCAATGATGAAAGACGAAGCCCCCTATTTACTGGAATGGTTCGCCCATCATCTGGCGGTCGGCTTCACCGATATCCTTGTCTACACCAATGATTGCTCTGACGGCACGGTTGAGATGCTTCAAAGGCTAGAGGAATTGGGCCTTGGGTATCACAGACCGAATGACATTCCAGAAGGCAAAAAGCCACAACCCTCGGCCTTAAAATATGCCCAAACCGAGCCTCTGGTGCAGAATGCAGATTGGTTATTGGTTTTCGACGCCGACGAATTCCTTTCGATCGGGCATCCGTCCGGCCATCTTGATGGGATGATATCGGATGCTGTCAATCGTGGGGCAAATGGCATTGTCATCACGTGGCGTGTGTTCGGATCAAGCGATATTGTAGAATGGTCCCGTGCCCCCGTGAGCGAGCAGTACTTGCGCGCCGCGCCGCCACTTTGGAACAAAGGTTGGGGGGTTAAAACGCTCTTCAAGTTCGACTCTGACTACTGGAAGCTTGGCATTCACCGGCCATCGATCAAGAACAAACATCTTGAAACCGATTTCCCCGATACCGTGAAATGGTTGAACGGCTCCGGCCAGCCGATGGAGGATTATTTCAAGTTCCGCGGCTGGCGCTCCATCCGGCGCACATTGGGATATAACTGGGCGCAGATGAACCACTATGCGGTGAAATCCGTCGACAGCTACGCCGTGCGGAAATTCCGCGGCAATGTGAACAACAAGAAAGACAAGTATAACGCCGACTACTGGTCCCTGCAGGATCGCAACGAGATCGAAGATCGCTCAATCCTGCGCCACGCCCCTCGCCGGGCAGAGATCATGGAAGCCTTGCTGCAAGATCCGGTTCTGGCCAAACTTCACCACGCGGCCATCGACCGAGTCGAGGCGCGATTGGACGACTACAAACAAACCGATGCCTATCAACAGCTGAAAGATAGCCTGATTGAAGCCGGCAAAGTCCCCATCACGCAGGTTCAGGCCAAACCACCACAAGCCCGTGATCCCGCCAAGATCGCCGCCTTGATGAGCCGGGTGGAAAAGAAAGCCGCCGACCAACCAAAATCTGAACGTCGCACAGCAACTGTTGAAGGCTGGCGTAACGAAGATGCCTCTCCTTATGTGAAGGGAAAGATTGATCTGTCGGGCGACATTCAGGTCGATTGGGTTGCAAATCACGAGGTCAAACTGCCTGCTGACCCCCGGATCTTTAGCCCCGAAGCATTGAACAGCGTACTAAGTGGACGTTTTGACCGCCGCCATGCCCGCAATATCGCAAGCTACGTCGAAGATTGCTCAAAACTGCTCGATCTTGGGACCGGCATAAGCTTCATCAATGCAAGGCTGTCTCAGACCCGACCAGACATTGTACAGATGACACAGGAGGCGCGTCCCGAACTGGTGAAAGTCGGCAATAGCATCTTGCAAAAGAACGAGCTGGTAAACTCAGCCCGCCTCAAACTCAGCGATGGAGCCTTATGTTTCGAAGGTGACGGCAAGGATCAGGCGTCGGGCCTTGCGGCTTACCTGAACGACTTCCGACCAGATGCCCTTCGTCTGACCACGCCAAGCGTTGTACCCCCGTATGTGTTGGCCGGGGCTGATCTAGCAAAAGTCCAGCGGATCATCATCCCCTTTATCGACAACACCCAAGCGCAGGAATTTCGCGAAGCCTATGCTGATACCCTAAACACAAAGGGCTTTGTAGAAAAGAAAGAGCGCGCGGAAAGCGGATCACTGCAATATGATAGGACATCCCTATCCAGTGAACCCGGGTTTTGAAGATCCGACACATATGTAGCCTGAACATCATGAATACTGGTGCGTTAAACCAAGCTAAATATCACTTTTGTTTTTAAGCATATTCCTGATATTTCAATAATAGATACCGAGCTGAGGAAAGTGATAGCCCATGACAAATGACCGGGAGACTCAGCCGGATGCCAATTTACCTCCGCAAACGGGCACCATACTGCGAGCCGCTAATGGGGATGTCATTCGCTATGATGCCAGTGGCCTGGTTCTCAAACTTTCGAATGCAGTCATTGAAGATATTAACAATCGCTTACCCAAACCCGATCCATCCACATCCTCAAGGGCCTCTTCAATACCATCGGAGCAAGCATATTATAATGCAGAAATCCTGGGCGATATTGACGCTTGGAATGTGCGACGTGACGGGGAATGGTATGTTTTCTCAGCGCGTCTACCAGGGCAGCAGGGCACACGCGATTTTCGTCGCAATGTGAACGGCGGGGATATCTTCGCAGATACGACAGGGGCTCTTTTTGGACTTTTTAGTATCGGCGGGGCACGCCGTGCCGCCGCCACGCCGGGGCCGGGAACCTTCCCTTATCATGTTTTAGCACCCAGCGATGACATTGGCGCAGTTGGCGTCGCTGGGGTTGAAGTTGCAGGGATTGTAAAAGGCCTGCAACAGGTACCAGAACAGACACGCGATGCCTGCATCGCGCAAAGCTTGCTACATCAATGTTTCGACACGCATCGCAGCTTACCCACTTTTGTGGCCCGTTGTGAAACAGATACCTCCGTAACCGTGCAAGAGCTGGCATCGGGTCAGGCATATAAAAACCTATTGATTGCCGCGCAGAACTTGCAAAATGCCGCCCAATCCCTTGATCGGCCTGCCCGGATTTTATCCATCGGGATCGACTATGTGTTGGAAGATGTTCTCAGCGATCATGACAGTTATCGTGACGGGGTTATCGAGTTGATGAATAATCTAGAAACAGATTTGGCCAAGATGGGCTTTGCCCGGCCGCTATTCGTCACCACATTTGATTGTGGCACCCAAGAGATTAGTGACGGCCCTGCGTTACGCGCCCAGTGGGAACTTGCATGGAACAATGCAGATCACGATCTGCTTTTTTCTGCGCCCGGATATATGTTTCCTTTGGACGACACCGCACGCCCAGACCCATCCACCCGCCTGCATATGGCTGACATGGATGCAGCCGCAATAGAGACCTATCTTGAAGGAAAACCTTGGACCTGCCCTATTTTCTACCTAGCTGAGCGCCAAGAAGATAAAATTCGTGTCACAGCAGGCAGTATTGGCGATTTGGTCATTGACCAAGATGACCCATTTTCAGCAGGGGCTGGGGCTGGATTTCGCCTCCAAACGGAACAGGGATATGTGGGTATCAGCCATGTCGCTCTCTGTTCAGAAGATCCAAAATGCCTGCTGCTAACACCAGAAGCTGATGTAAAAGATCAACCCGTGACGTTGCTTTATGCTTTGGGGGCGCCACCAACAACCGATGGCACCTTGGCAAACCGGGGTGCAATACGCGATGACTGGCAACGGATCAGCCACAGCAACCGACCGTTGCATCGCTGGGCGTTACCCTGTGCGTTACCGGTTCATTGAGGTTCATTCATGTATGAAATTGACCAAATCCTCCCAGAGCATGTGCTGCTTGGCCGATCTGAAGAATCCATTGCCGAAACGTTAGATTCTGTGGGTGGAATTTGGTTTCTGGCCGGCGAGCCGCATTTTCGTTTCACACCCTGCAAAGCAAATCCTGACCTGAGCTTCCTACATAAGTGGCATGCGCGAGTGGGGGATACGACCGCCTTGCCCGTGAAACCGAATAGAGAGCAAGGGAAGGCGACAACTTACGCTGGCTCAGATTGCCTGGCCTTCTCCCAAGGCCTGAACGGCGGCTTCCATGTTCCGAAAATAGCAGATGATAACCAACGTTTTTCCTGTGCTATACGCTTTGCGGCTCCTGACAATGATGCCCGCACTTTGCTGACTGTTAATCTTGAGAGTCAGAGCAATTACATCTTCATCACGCAAAATGATGGCAAAATCACTGCAAAAGACGACAAGGGCTGCTTTGAATTATCAACAGAGACAAACACCCATGATGCAGGGTTTCAATGGCTCATCCTATCGCTGGATGGGGAAACTTTTTCCCTGCGCTCGCAAAACGGGGCTGTGCACAACACGCAGGCGCGCAACCTTGATTTTGACGGGCCTGCCCGGTTGTTTATAGGATGCCGTAGCCACCGCAAAGGTCTGTTGAAGACTCTGGGTCACAGCTTTGTCTCCGACGTATTTTTCTGGCCCGAGTTGAACATCTTAGATCCCAGAAGCGCTGTGGGTTCGGAACAGTTGGAATGTATAAATGCCCTAGATGGGCCGGGGCTTTAAGATGTCATTTACAGCTGAAACGATCCGCAAAGATAATATCTGCGTCATTTGGGTAGATGACATGATTGATATTTTCACCTGGCGAAACAGCTTTGGCATCGAAATCCAAACCCCCAACCTAGATCGTTTTATGGCAAGGGCTGCGCGCTTTACCAATGCCTATGCCACGGTGCCCCTTTGCGCGCCTTGCCGGGCAGAACTGGCAACGGGCTTATCCCCATTCCGCACCGGACTTGTCGATCTAAATCGCTTTTGGCGCGATGTCATGCCCCCTGTTAAAGCTTGGCAATATGATCTGCGGCGCAATGGATTTTACAATTTCACAACCGGCAAAGTCGATTCCAACTATAAACCCATGCCTCAAGAATACAGTCGTATTCTGTTTCATGAACAGCCACAGGCAGCAGACAGAGGGCGCCGATATAAGGTCAAAGATTACCTAGATCGTGGCCCCGGAATTAGTGGCATCAATCATCCAGATGATGATGGCAGTCAGGATCATAAGTTCTACGATTTTGAGGTCGCACAAAATGCCATCGATTTCCTTGGACGGGCAGACCCTTCGCGGCGCACTTTGATACAGCTGGGCTTTAAGCACCCCCATTATAATCTTGTTTGCCCGGATCGGTTTTATCAAATGTATGATGTGCAGGCGATCAAATGGCCCAGTATCGCCGCCCCAGAGGATTATTTTGGTCCACAAGCGGGTATGGCTGTGTATGAGGCCGCGTATATTGCCAATGGTCAATGGACGCCTGAGAAAGCAGGCGATGAAGGTTGGCGGCAAGTTGTACGCGCTTATTTTGCAGCAGTCAGCCACGTGGATTATGAGATTGGACGGTTCTTAAACGCGCTAGAAACATCTGCATTTGCAGACAATACCACCGTTATCTTTCTATCTGATAATGGCTTTAGCCTTGGTAACCACGACAGTTTCCACAAGATGAGCCAGTGGGACAGCGCAGCCCATATTCCATTAGGTATATGGAACTCACGTATGCAAGCCGGGCAAGAAGTCGACTTGCCTGTCTCTTTGCACAACATTCCCAAAACCATCTTAGATTTAGCGGGGATACCACCCCGTCCCGATTGGACAACAGGCCAGAGCTTATTGCCCCTGATCGACGAAAGCTTTGGGGCATTTGATACAAGCAAATCCCCAATAACATGTGTATTCGGGACCTTATCAGTACGCCCTTCAGTCGAAGGATATCAGCACCTACGTTACTTCCGTTATCCCAACGGCGAAGAACATGTTTACGATATCATTTCAGACCCCGGTGAGACCACAAATCTGGTGGAGAGTGCCCCGATCGAATTCCTACGTGACGAATTGGTTCGTGGCGCCCTTGAGCTTGGGTTGGATTTGCGTGGCCTGCAAAACCCTGCGAACGGCGTAAACGCCATGATGGCGGTGGATGGGACTGTCGTGCTTGAAGGTGGCAGTGGTGACAATGATTACTGGGCTTACGGTGCTGATGCCGAAAAAATTAAAGAAGAAAAAGACGGAGGCAATGATACGCTGTGGTATATGGCTGGCCCTGATGATTACGTGCTTCATGTCCCGGCAAATATTGAAAACATCCGTATCGCAACGGTAGTTGCACGCGACGAAGCAACGGCAACTGTGGGCAAAGAGCTGCGGATCGTTGCCCACCCCGATAGCCCAATTAATTTTGAGACCTCTGAGCGGGTCACAGTAAATGTGACCGGCAGCAATGGGGATGACGTGATGTATGGCCCGAAATATGCCGGGGCAAAATTTCATGGTGGCGCGGGCAATGACCAACTCATTGCCAAATCCAAAAAGAAGAAATCAACACATCAGTTTTTTGGTGGCGCAGGCGATGACTATCTTTATGGGGGTCTGGGAAAGGACCTGCTGGATGGCGGCACTGGAAATGATACAATTTTCGGCAACCAAGGTAACAATAAGATCTACGGGGGACATGGAAACGACGTCATTATTGACGGCGAAGGATCTTCTGAGGTGCATAGTGGTCCGGGGCACAACCAGATCAGTTTAGGTTCTGGTAATGATCTTCTCTATCTGGGAAGCGGCGATAACATCGTGAACCCCGGCGAGGGTGCCGTGAAGATTTTCATTCCCTATGGCGGTGTAACTCGAATCTCTCACTGGAATGAAAATCATATCTATGCCTTGGTCGGCTGGCCCAAAGCGCCTGAAAGAAAACTAAAAGGCGATAGCACGCGGCTTCAGTCTGGCATTAGCTTTATATTCATTTCTGGGGTTCGCTCACCCGAGCATCTGGATGAACAAATACAAATGTTTGACACCATGCCAAAACCAAGAGCCCTCATTCCCCCGTCAAAGATAACGGATTCAGCCACTTGAGAGCTCTAAGTACTGGTTGGTGCAAATAAGACTTTCCACTTAGCTGAACCCGCCACTGTAGATGACGCCCGCCATCATGTATGCGACAACAGACCCGTTCCTCGACCTACTGGCATCCTCACCGCGAAGCATATCGTCTATCGATATTTTTTATAAGTTCATTCCAAGGCCTCGGAAGGGTCAATGCCAACCTCTTGACACATGCGCCAGGCATAGGAATTTTCCAATGGCACATGCTTACGCCACCACGGTTTGGTGCCGTTAGTGTACAGATGCACTGAAACCGTCTGATCTGTGAACCAGCCTTCGACCCGTCCATGCGGATCATAGAAAATATCGTTCAACTGGAAAGGCACCGGATATAGCGCATCAGGGGTCATCGCACGTTCAAAATCACCAGTTTGTTTGGCAAAATGAGTGAAGGCCTGCGGTCCAAAGGCGGTGCGTTCTGCTTTGTAGATTTTCACCGCATGAGGCAAACTATCGTCAAGTCTATCCAGTTTCTTGCGTTGGTTCTTACCCCACCAAGCTGGATAATCTGGCAGGTTATCATAGTAATCCAGCAGCTGATCCATCAGTTCACAATGCTGCGGCAAACCAACCACGCCACAATTGAGAGCCCCTCGCATGCCATGACCGGCAAAAATCCAGTCCCACTCATCAGGAAACGGCTTGTGGCAATAGGCATCGCAATCAATCCACACGGCACCGGTTTTGCGGATCATCTTGTAGCGAAACACGTTGGATAAGAACGAAGCCGAGGTCTTCTCAACAATGTCCATCGGAATGTCCATAATCTCGGTCGCAGGGCGCACCTCAACCCCTTCGGGGGCATTGGTGACATTGTCAGTGCAATACAGTGTGACCGGATGCCCGTGGCGCAGATGTGATTTCAGGCACAACTGATTGAGGTACTGCAAGCGTTCTCCGATCCAGAGAGACGCAACAGGGCGACGATTGAGTGACATTATATCCCCTTTGGATCTGCAACGAGCCTTAAGCCGCATTGTCTCTTATTTGCCGTTTCAATGTAAAGCGACGATCCGCTTTGGGTGACTAAAAATTCATTCATTCATGCAAGCGCTCAATGTCTCATAAACCCCAGACTCCCCCATCTGGCTAACGTTGAAACGCATAAAGCCCGCCATCGACTGCGACACGCTAAAGACGTTGCCCGGCGCAAGCACCACATCATCGGCAAGGGCACGACGCGCAAGGTCGGCAGAGTCCACTTTGCACGGCAATTCACACCATAAATAAAGCCCACCACGCGGCATCAACCAAGGCGTGATGCCCAGCGATGACAACCGTTTGGCGGCATCCCGGCGACATCTGGCTAGGCGATCGCGAAGGCCATCCATGTGCCTGCGATAGCCACCTGTGCTAAGCACCGAATAGACCAGTTCCGCCGCAACCGGGCTAGGCCCACCGAAATTTGTCGCCACCTGTAAGTCAACCAATGCCTCTATCCACTCAGGCCGGGCGGCGATATATCCACATCGCACAGACGCCGACAGGGTTTTGGAAAAACTGCCAATACGTATGACATTCTCTAACCCGTCCAGAACTGCCAGCCGTACAGATGGTTCCGGTTCAAATGCGGAAAAAATATCATCCTCAATAATCGTTAACTTATGTGCAGCCGCCAGCGTCAAAATCTTATGAGCAATCTGCGGCGCAATGGTCGCACCCGTCGGATTATGTAGCGAAGAGTTGGTGATATAAAGCACTGGCTTATGATCTCGCAAAACCTGTGCAAACCGCGCCGGGTCGGGACCATCTTTAGTATAAGGCACCGTGACCAACTTGGCCTGATGCGCCCTAAGCAAGGCCTGAAAGTTGAAATAACACGGATCATCAACCAGTACCGTATCGCCCGGCCTCAGCAAAAAGCGACAGATCAAATCGATGGCCTGCGTCCCGGATGATGTTAACAGGATCTCATCAGGGCTGACCCCAAGACCTTCATCCACGAATTGGCGTGCCAACAACCGGCGCAAATCGTGAAACCCGCGCGTTCCACCATAGTCCGCCAGCAACGCATCATCTGCCCGACCAATCCCCCTTAGGGCACGTCGCATTTCTGACAAAGGCATCCAGTCTGCTGGCAGCCAGCCACAACCGGGTTTTGCCATATGCGGGCTGGCATCCAGTGATTGCCGCGTGACCCAAAACGGGTCAATCTCACGATCCAACCTTGGACCCACCTCAGTCACAGTGAACGGCTGCGTGCTCTGCGCCACAAAAAAGCCCGCCCCACGGCGGGCATAAATTAAACCCTCAGCAGCCAAACGATCATAGGCTTCGACCACCGTCGAAGGCGAAACCTGCATCGTTTCAGCAAACCCACGAATCGACGGCAGCTTTTCACCTTGCTGCAATGCACGGCTGATAATCTTGCGCCGCACCGCCTCTATCACTTGTTCTGTGCGTGTTCCCGGTACCATCGATCATTCTCCGCAAGTGTACGGGCAAACATACCAATACAGTTTGGCATTATTGTATTGATGCGTATCTGTCAGTGCCAGCCCCAATGCCGCATGATGGGCAAAAATCAGGAATGACACCAATGCTAACCACCACCAACCAATACATCAGCCGGGGCTGGGGCAGTGGCCTGCTGGGGGTTATCATTTTCAGCGCCTCGTTGCCCGCAACCCGCGTTGCGGTCATGGGCTTCTCACCTCTTTTCCTAACATCGGCCCGTGCAGTGATCGCCGCGCTACTGGCAGTCGGATTTCTCGCCTTACTGAAGGCGCCTTTGCCAAATCGTAAAGATTTATCCTCACTTGCGATCGTCGCTTTCGGCGTGGTGGTGGGCTTTCCTTTGCTCACAGCGCTTGCCTTACAACATATCACTGCAGCACATTCGATCGTGTTCATCGGGTTACTTCCCTTGGCGACCGCACTCTTTGGCGTCATGCGTGGCGGCGAAGCCCCTGGACGCCTGTTTTGGCTCTTTTCTGGTGCCGGCAGCTTTGCGGTCGTCGCCTTTGCCCTAAGCCAAAGCGCCGATGCGTCGCTCAGGGGAGATTTATTGATGCTTGGGGCCATCATTTTATGCGGGCTTGGCTATGCAGAAGGCGCTGTTTTATCCCGCCATCTGGGCGGCTGGCAGGTCATTTCATGGGCTTTACTTCTGTCCTTGCCGGTCATGGCTGTGCTGGCACTCATCACCTTCCCGGATAGTCTCGCCGGGATCGACACCGCCGCGTGGCTTGGCCTTGGCTATGTCTCGGTGTTCTCGATGCTGGTCGGCTTTATCTTCTGGTATCGCGGTCTGGCATTGGGCGGCATTGCAGGCGTTGGTCAGCTACAGTTACTACAGCCGTTCTTCGGGCTGATCTTGGCAGGTCTGCTGCTAAATGAGCCCATCGCACTTTCAATGATCGCGGCAACCGTGTTTGTGGTGGCCTGTGTCGCTGGCGCAAAACGATTCACCTGACGTGCGTCCACACTTTTACCCCTACACTATGGGATCTGCATTCCAGTGATCCGCAGAAACACAAAGGTCTGCTGCAAACTGGCTTTGTCCTTTAGTGAAACCGAGACCGTCACCTGATCCAAATTATATTGATAGAGGTCATAAAAATCCGGATGATTGACAGTCTGATCCTGAGATACAACCGCCTGTGATTGCAGGCACTCGCTGATGTCGCGGTTCAGTTCCATAAATCGGCTTGTCGCATCCGCTGCGCGATATGGGTAAGCCTGCTGGCAAAACACACCCTTCGCACCAGCGCGTTCCTGCACAGCACGGCAATCTCCAACACCGTTTAATTCAATTGTCTGATGCGCACCTTGCTGCAGGCTCAAAGCTATAGCCCTTACCTCATGGCAAAGATCCTGCGCTTCCGCGGAAAACGGCAACGCGCAAAGAACACCAATCTTTGTCAGGTTTTGCAATGCATGTTTCATATGCCAGTCAGTTTCCTCCCATACTCATCTGAAAGCAAATCACATCATCGCCTGATTTTCGCATCAAATGCCGCAAGGCACACCCCCGCTGACAGGAAGATTGATACCGGTCACGTAATGCGCGCCAGGCCCCGCAAGATAGGCGACCGCTGCGGCGACGTCTTCTGGCAACCCCGCGTCCCGCAGGGCGACATCTGCATATCGGCGGGTCTGAATCTCATCAACCGTGGCATTTTCTTCTTGCGCCAAGCGCTGGTTCGCAGCTGCATGCATATCCGTCATAATATACCCCGGACATACGGTGTTGCACCTGATGCCATCTACACCAAATTCTGCGGCAATGGTTTTCGACAACCCAACCAAACCGTGCTTCATGGTGGTATACGCACCAAACCCAGCCTCAGCACCAAGACTACCAGTCGATCCGATGTTGATAATACGCCCACCACCAAGCGCTTGCATCTCGGGTATCACGGCCTGAGCCAACATCATTGGCCCCAACAAATTCACTCCGAAACTTACCTGCCATTGATCCGGCGTTGTCGACATGAAGCTATCAGATCCAGCCAGAGATCCGGCGTTATTCACCAAAACATCGATACGCCCGCAACTCTGCTTCACACTAGCAATGCACTTTTGAATGCTATCAAGGTTCGTAACATCCAAAGGCAAGGCAAGTGCTGTCCCGTTTTTGTTTTGCACATCTTCAACTAGATCCTGCAGAAGCTCCATTCTGTCGCGCATCCGGCCTTCAATTTCAACGACCCCATCAATATCAGTCGCCACGACCGCGGCTCCCTCTTCTACCAGTCGCCGCACAATTGCAGCACCAATGCCGCGTGGTGCTGATGCACCTGTTACGATGGCCACTTGTCCCGCCAATTCCGTCATGGGCGCCTCTTTCTCAGCTGTCCGTGAATACAAAAAAACCCGCTATTACAGGCGGGCTTTCTTAGGTTAGTGAACCACCACATCTTCGGGAGGTTGCTGATTGGTGTTGCCAACCCGGTCCCCCATGATCAGCCCCTCGGTACCGGCAGTGACCGGCACCGTGGTACCATCAAGGATGTCACCCGCCAGAATCGCCTCGGCCAATGGATCTTGCAGCGCTCGTTGAATAACGCGCTTCAATGGCCGCGCCCCGAAGACGGGATCATAACCTTCGTCCGCCAACCACTTCTTAGCAACATCATCCAGCTCCAGCGTGATCTTGCGCGCGGCAAGGCGTTTGAGCAAACGACGCATCTGGATCTCAACAATCCCACCCATATCTTCGCGGCCAAGCCGATCAAAGATGATAGTCTCGTCCAGACGGTTCAAGAACTCAGGCCGGAAATGTGCCCGCACCGCATCCATCACATCACGCCGCGCATCCGCCGCATCGGCCCCATCTGGCAACTGGCTCAGCGCCTGCGCCCCAAGATTCGAGGTCAGGATAATCAGCGTCTGTTTGAAATCTACCGTCCGGCCCTGACCATCGGTCAGAACACCATCATCCAACACCTGCAACAGCACGTTAAAGACATCTGGATGGGCCTTTTCAACCTCATCAAACAGAACAACCTGATAGGGACGACGACGTACAGCCTCGGTCAGCACGCCACCTTCGTCATAACCGACATAACCCGGAGGTGCACCAATCAGACGGGCGACCGAATGTTTCTCCATGAACTCTGACATATCGATGCGCACCATCGCACTGTCATCATCAAATAGAAACTCGGCCACGGCTTTGGTCAGCTCAGTCTTCCCCACACCCGTGGGCCCAAGAAACAAGAAGCTGCCCAAGGGGCGGTTCTCGTCGTTCAACCCCGCACGCGCCCGGCGCACAGCGTTGGCCACGGCCTTCACGGCAGCGTTCTGGCCGATGACCCGACGATGCAGATTGTCTTCCATCCCCAGCAGCTTTTCACGCTCACCTTCCAGCATCTTGGCCGTAGGAATGCCGGTCCAACGCTCAACCACCTGCGCGATCTGTTCAGGGCGCACAGCCTCTTCGACCATCACATCTTTGTCTTCCGATGCTTCGGCTTCGACCAGTTGCTTCTCAAGCGATGGGATCACGCCATATGACAACTCTCCGGCCTTACCCAGATCGCCTGCGCGCTTGGCATTCTCCAACTCTATTCGTGCCCGATCCAACTGTTCTTTGATGTCACGCGCACCCGCCAGCTTGTCCCGTTCGGCTTGCCATTGCGCTGTCATCTCCGCAGAATGCTCTTGCAGATCTGCCAGCTCTTTTTCCAGCTTTTCAAGTCGATCTTTGCTGGCGGCATCATCCTCTTTCTTAAGCGCTTCCGCCTCGATCTGCTTTTGCAGGATCTCACGATCTAACGCATCCAGCTCTTCTGGCTTGCTATCAACTTCCATGCGCAGGCGGCTCGCCGCTTCGTCCATCAGGTCAATCGCCTTATCCGGCAAAAACCGGTCGGTGATATAACGATGGCTCAGCGTCGCAGCCGTGACCAAGGCACTGTCCGAAATCCGCACCCCGTGGTGCAGCTCATACTTCTCCTTGATCCCGCGCAGGATCGAAATCGTGTCTTCAACCGTCGGCTCTTCCACCACCAAAGGCTGGAACCGCCGCGCCAAAGCTGCGTCTTTCTCAACATGTTTACGGTATTCATCCAGTGTGGTCGCGCCGATACAATGCAACTCACCCCGCGCCAAAGCAGGCTTAATCAGGTTCGCAGCATCCATCGCGCCATCGGTTTTACCCGCACCTACAAGCGTGTGCATCTCGTCAATGAACAAGATCACCTCACCCGCAGCTGAGGTCACCTCATTCAGAACCGCTTTCAAGCGTTCCTCAAACTCACCACGATATTTGGCACCAGCAATCAGCGCACCCATGTCCAAAGACAACAACCGCTTGTTGGCAAGGCTTTCAGGCACGTCACCATTGATAATACGCAAGGCCAACCCTTCGGCAATCGCGGTTTTACCCACACCCGGTTCACCAATTAGAACAGGGTTATTCTTGGTCCGGCGGCTCAAGATCTGCATCGCCCGCCGAATTTCATCGTCACGGCCAATAATCGGGTCAATCTTGCCCTCAGATGCGGCCTTGGTCAGATCGCTCGCATATTTTTCAAGCGCCTCATAGGTATCTTCGGCGCTGGCATTATCAGCGGTACGGCCTTTGCGAATGTCATTGATCGCCTCATTGATCTTCTGCGCGCTGACAGCCCCGGCTTCCAGCGCGTCCTTGGCAGGGCTCTTCACCACAGCCAATGCCGTCAGCAGCCGTTCAACCGGCACAAAGCTGTCGCCTGCTTTCTTGGCAAGCTTTTCAGCCTCAGCAATGACCTTGCCAGTTTGTTGATCCATATAAGTCTGGCCGGTATCGCCTGAAACCTGTGGAATCTTTGCAATCGATTGCTCCAAAGATTGCATCACACGTTCGGGCGCGCCACCGGCGCGTTTGATCAGATTGCTTGCCAACCCCTGATCATCATCCATCAATGCCTTAAGCAAATGTTCGGGTGCCAGTTTCTGATGGCTCTCCCGCATCGCAATCGTTTGGGCCGCCTGCAAAAATCCGCGCGACCGCTCTGTGAACTTGTTCAAGTCCATCTTGTTCTCCTTTTCTTAAGCGTTCCCATAATCTTGCGCACCCGCCAGGCAGCATGCGTCACTCTAGGAACCTCTGCACAATAAATGGGCAACTATCGCGTTTCGTTCAAGACCCAACGCCACAGTTTTACACTCAATTCGCTGACGCAGCGTCAAATTGGCACTTTTTTGTGAAACCCCTTGGAAAACAGGCCCTGCATCCCATTTATTCAAAAGTTATCCACAGGCCCAGAACGTGAGGCCCGAGCAGAAGGAAGACATAAAATGCAAATCGAGAAACTCCAGCTCGACGATATTCGCTACAACCCCGAACACAGCGGGTTTGAGGCTTTGGTCCGTATTCACGACGACGGGGCCGTCTATTCATACCCCAGTCAGGTCAGCGCGCCACTGCATGCCGATTTCAAAATCATCGCACGCCGCCTGTCGCAAAAAGCTAAAGCCGCGCACAAGGCTCCCTCGCCCATCCTGCGCCTGCGCCGCGACCTGCGTGATCTCAGTGATGCGCCGCAATCCAGCCCAGTCATCCAACAGCTTCGTCGCCTGATTGCTGCTTGACGCCTGCGCCCCAGATCGCGACAAGGGCGCAGGTTTTGCGCAAAGGAAATACCATGTCTGATGACCGCCTGATTGTCGCCCTTGATGTCCCCAACGCTCTTGCTGGCCTGCAACTGGCCCAGCAACTTGGCGATGACGTCTCGTTCTACAAGATCGGGCTGGGCATGTTGACCGGTGGCGGGATGGCCTTGGCAAATGAGCTCAAGCAAGATCACGGCAAACGTATCTTTATGGATATGAAACTGTTCGACATCGGCGCAACGATTGAAAACGCCGTGCGGGGTCTCGCACAGTTCGATCTCGATTTCCTGACGGTCCACGGTGATCCGCACGTGGTGCGCGCCGCCAAAGAAGGCGCCTCAGGCAAAGATCTGAAAATTCTCGCCGTCACCATTCTGACCTCGCTTGATCGCGCGGATCTGGATGCCGGGTTGATCAAAGCCGGCGACATTCCTGATCTGGTGGCCGAGCGCGCTGGTAAAGCGTTTGAGGCCGGGGCCGATGGTGTCATCGCTTCTCCGCAAGAGGCCACAATGATCCGCGCCCTGCCAGAATCTGCAGGCCGCCTTATCGTCACCCCCGGCGTGCGCCCCACCGGTGCCGCACTGGGCGATCAAAAACGCGTCGCCACACCGGCACAGGCGATCAAAGATGGTGCAGATCACATCGTGGTTGGCCGCCCAATCTGGGCATCAGCAAATCCAAGCGCTTCCGCACAGGCCATTCTGTCTGAGTTGCAGGGCTAACCGAATCGGTTTTTCTTGCACGCCGAATCACTGTGATCTAGAATCAGCTTATGGCTGTCTGCATTCTTTATCGTCGTACCCGCGCCCGTCGCCCGCGTTATTACCGGGTCGAAATCGCCTATAACCTCTTTGAAGAAATCTCAGTCCTGCGCGAATGGGGCATCGCAGGCGGCAAAGGCCGCTCAATGATCAGTATCTATGGCAACCTTCGCGAGGCCTCGGTGATGGCGGACAAATACCGTCACCGCGCCCAAAAACGCGGCTACAGCCGCACAGATCTGCTGGCCGCAACGGGCTGAACTTCTCTATTTTAAGAAAACCGTGACACCCACCCGAGGAGAAGGCCAAAGGCCGCCGACGAGACAAAAAAGTACGCGCCCGAAGGCGCGCACCTTTGAATCAGTTCTGCCTGATCCGCTTACTCCGCAGCGATCTGGCCTTCGATGGCCTCAACCCGCACAGCAGCGAATTTAAACTCGGGGATCTTGCCATATGGGTCAATCGCCGGGTTAGTCAGCACGTTGGCAGCCGCCTCAACATAGGCAAACGGCACAAACACCATATCTTCGGCAATCGCACGGTCGGCTCGCGCCATGATCTCGATTGATCCGCGACGGGTGCTCAGACGGATCATGTCGCCCGGCTCTACGCCCATGTTGCGCAGGGTTTTCGGATTCAATGAACAGTTCGCCTCTGGCTCGACCGCATCCAGAACTTTCGACCGGCGGGTCATTGACCCCGTGTGCCAATGCTCGAGCTGACGGCCAGTGGTCATGATCATCGGGAATTCGGCATCGGGCGCCTCATCCGGTGCAATCACAGCTGCCGGGGTAAACCGCGCACGCCCCTCTGAGCGTGGGAAGCCGTCACCAAACACAATCGCCTGACCTGGATCTGTCTCCGACAGCGACGGATAGGTGATCGTCTCGGTCTTAAGGCGTTCCCAAGTAATGTTGTTGAGGCTCTTCATATTGAGCTTCATCTCGTCAAACACCTGTCTTACATCGGTGTAATCCCAGTTCAGGCCAATACGTTGCGCCAGCTCGGTGGTGATTTTCCAATCTTCACGCGCCTCACCCGGGGGCGGTACAGCCGGGCGAACCCGTTGCACCTGACGGTTGGTATTGGACACAGTACCGTTCTTTTCATAAAGCGCCGAGGCGGGCAGAATGATATCGGCATAGTTCGCCGTCTCGGTCAGGAAGATATCCTGCACCACCATCAGATCCAGTTTGGCAAAGGCGTCGCGCGCGTGTTCCACATCCGGATCAGACATAGCCGGGTTTTCACCCTGAATATACATGCCCTTGATGTTGCCTGCGTAAATCTCATCAACGATCTCGGTCACAGTCAGACCTTTTTCATTGCTGAAATCATCACTTTCCCAGACATCGGTGAACGCCTGACGAATGCCATCATCGGTCACGGTCTGATAATCGGGCAGGAACATCGGGATCAGGCCAGCATCAGACGCACCCTGTACGTTGTTCTGGCCGCGCAGCGGATGCAGACCCGCGCCCGGCTTACCCACGTTACCCGTCATCAGCGCAAGGCTGATCAGACAACGCGAATTGTCCGTGCCGTGAATATGCTGGGAAATACCCATACCCCAGAAAATCAGACCCGCTTCGGCACCGGCAAAGATACGTGCGACGCGACGCAGCTGATCTGGCGAAATGCCGCAAATTTCAGACATTGCTTCAGGGGTGAAGTTCTTCAGATGCTCTTTCTCAGCCGCCCAGTTCTCGGTCCAGCGGTGGATATACTGGCTGTCATACAGCTCCTCTTCGACAATCACGTTCATGATCGCGTTCAGCATCGACACATCCGCACCGGGGCGGAATTGTACCATTTCAGTTGCAAAGCGGCGCAGGCCCACGCCACGCGGATCCATCACGATCAGCTTGCCACCGCGCTTGGTGAATTGCTTGAAATATGTCGCCGCAACCGGGTGGTTTTCGATCGGGTTTGACCCGATCACAATCGCCACGTCCGCGTTTTCGATCTCGTTAAAGGTCGCGGTCACAGCGCCCGAACCAACGTTTTCGATCAACGCCGCAACAGATGACGCGTGGCACAGACGGGTACAGTGGTCGACGTTATTATGCTTAAAGCCCTGGCGGATGAACTTCTGGAACAGATACGCCTCTTCGTTGGTGCATTTGGCCGAACCAAAGCCCGCAACGCGGCGCGGATCATCCTCGCGCAATTTCATCAGACCATTTGCGGCCAGATCCATCGCTTCTTCCCACGTCGCTTCGCGGAAATGCGTATCCAGATTTCCCGGATCAACGTTCAGACCCTTCGCTGGCGCGTCTTCGCGACGGATCAATGGCTTAGTCAAACGGTGCGGGTGGTGGATATAATCAAAGCCAAAGCGACCTTTGACGCACAGGCGGCCCTCGTTCGCCGGGCCATTGATGCCCTCAACGTATTTCACCTTGCCGTCTTTGACTTTCAGCGAAACCTTACAACCCACACCACAGAACGGGCAAACGCTTTCGGTTTCCGAATCGAAGTCAGCGCGGTCTCCAACTTGGTTTTCATCAACAACAGTCGATGGCATCAGCGCACCGGTTGGGCAGGCTTGCACACATTCACCACACGCCACACAGGTTGACGCGCCCATCGGATCAGCAAAGTCAAAGGTCGGGTAGGCATCGTGCCCACGCCCGGCCATGCCGATCACATCGTTGACCTGAACTTCGCGGCAGGCGCGCACGCACAACCCACATTGAATACATGCATCAAGGTTCACACTCATCGCAACGTGACTGTCATCCAACAGCGGAATGCGGCCCTCTTCCAACTTGGGAAAGCGGCTCTCGGACACACCGTTCAGTTCTGCCATATCCCAAAGGTGGCTGGATTTATCGTGTGATTGTTCTTTTTCTGGCTGGTCTGCCAGCAGCATTTCCACAACCATCTTGCGCGCGCTTTCGGCACGGGCAGAATCTGTGGTGACGACCATGCCTTCAGCCGGTTCACGAATGCACGAGGCAACCAATGTGCGTTCACCCTGCACTTCAACCATACAGGCACGACAGTTGCCATCGGGGCGATAGCCCGGTGCCGGTTTATGGCATAGGTGCGGGATAACCAGCCCACGACCGTTGGCCACTTCCCAGATTGTCTGGCCTTTTTCTGCCTCGACGTCCTTGCCGTCTAGGGTGAATCGGATTGTCTCAGACATTGCGCGCCTCCTTGGTTGCGGTAACACATAGATCACGCGAGCCCCGTTTGATGACCGGTAATCCCGACATAACCGCGTTTTTTTGCGCCATTTGTGACCAACTAGTTTCGGATAGTGAACATAATTTACGGTCCGCCCCAATCACAAGAGACGATTGCGTGATTTTTGCAGAAAAATGCACTGAACTTTCTGATCAAAAAGCGATTTTGCGCCCTTTTATCGCTGGACCGTCAGCGCTAACCTGCACCAAACGAAGTTCATATCCCAATTAAAGTGAGAGAGCGCGCAGTGACCGAGATTATTTTGGTACGGCACGGACAGGCCAACAGTCATGCCACGGATGAGAAAAGCTATGACCAACTCTCCGAGCTGGGCCACCAACAAGCCAATTGGTTGGGCAAGCATATGACCGCCACAAATCCACACTTTGATCAGGTGATCACCGGCACTTTGCACCGGCAGGTCGATACCGCCCGCTCGATGGGGTATGAGATTTCAAAACAAGACGCCCGTCTGAATGAGTTGAACTACTTCGCCATCGCAAAGGCGCTCGAGCAGCAGCACAAGATCCCGGCCCCGCAATCGCCACAGGAATACGCGCATCACCTGCCCGTGCTCATTTCCCACTGGGCACAGGATCAACTGACCGACATTCCAGAGATGTTCAGCGGTTTTGAGGCACGGATCACCGGGGTGATTAATGAGCTGTGCGGCCAAGGTGGGCGGCACCTGCTGGTCACATCCGGTGGCGTCATCGGCGTTGTTGTGCGGCACGTACTGGGCCTCGCACCGGACATGGCCTCCAAGGTCATGCTGCAAGTCATGAACAGCTCCGTCCATCGATTGCATTTCATCCACGATCAGCTCTTATTAGCAGGCTTCAACGCGACGCCGCACCTTGACGCGCCTGATCGCACCCACGCCCGGACGTTTATCTAAAGGATCTCAACCATGAAACTCTACGCCATGCCCGGCACCATCGCAGTGGCCTCTGCCATCGCCTTGAAAGAGGCGGGAATTAATTTCGACCTGCAGATTGTGGATTTCACCAAGGGCGAACAAACCGGCGGTGCCTATAGTAAGGTCAACGCCAAAGGCCGCGTTCCTGCCTTGGAAACGCCCGACGGCATCCTGACCGAAACCGGGGCCATTCTGGAATATATCGCCGCCGTCATACCGCAGGCCAGCCTCACACCTGACAGTATGTTTGAGACCGCGAAGATGCGTGAAGTAATGAATTATCTCGCCAGCACCATGCATGTTGCCCATGCCCATAAACTGCGCGGTTCCCGCTGGGCCACACAGCAAAACTCCTTTGACGACATGCGCTCCAAGGTGCCCGAAACCATGGGTGACTGCTGCACCTATCTCGAATCACATGCCACCTTTGCGCCCTATGTGATGGGCCAAAATTACAGCCTTGCAGATCCGTGGCTTTATGCGATTTGTTGCTGGCTTGAAGGGGACGATGTGGATGTCACTAAGTTTCCAAAAATTCAGGCCTTTATGGCCGCAATGAACGAACGCCCGGCCGTTCAGGCCGTCAAAGACTTGGGACTGATACCATGACACACCTCTGGGTGCGCGCTGAGCAGCGCGAAAATGAAGAACGCGTCGGCCTAACGCCCGACGGGGCCGCATCCCTGATCAAAGCAGGCATAAAAGTCAGCATTGAAAAAAGCCCCACTCGCGCGATTCCCATCGACGGCTATATCGATGCAGGTTGTGAAATCGTGGCCGAGAACAGCTGGCCCAGCGCACCAAAAGACGCAATCATCTTCGGCCTCAAAGAATTGCCCGAGGATGGCACACCGCTGCCACACCGCCACATCATGTTCGGCCACGCCTTTAAGGGGCAGCACTCTGGCAAGGCCCTGCTAGATCGGTTCAAGGCTGGCGGCGGCACGCTCTATGATCTGGAATATCTGGTGGCCGAGGACGGCCGCCGCGTTGCCGCCTTTGGCTATTGGGCCGGCTACGCTGGTGCGGCCGTCACGCTCAAGGCTTGGACCGCGCAAAAGCAAGGCGGCATTTGCCCCGCCGTTTCGACCTATAAAAACAAAGATGCCCTCCTGGCCGATCTGGCCAACGACCTCCACGCAACAGATGCAGGCACCCCAACCGCCATCGTGATCGGCGCGCTTGGCCGTGTCGGCACTGGTGCCGCAGACCTGTGTCAGGCGATGGGCATCGCGGTCACCAAATGGGACATGGCAGAAACGTCAACAGGCGGCCCGTTCCCCGAGATCCTGCAGCATAATCTATTCTTCAACTGCATCCTTGCCCGCCCGGGGACACCAGTGTTTGTACCGCAATCCGCCCTGACCGCAGATCGCATATTGACCGCGATCGGCGATGTCGCCTGCGACCCGGACAGCGATTACAACCCGGTGCCGGTCTATACCCGCGCCACCGACTGGAACGCGCCCGTAGTCCGCGCACATGACACACCACCACTGGACGTGATGGCCATCGACAACCTGCCCTCGCTTCTGCCCCGCGAATCTTCTGAGGATTACGCAGCACAACTCTTGCCCTCGCTACGAACCCTCACCGACCTGACATCAGGCGTCTGGGCCCGGGCCGAGGCCACCTTCAACACCCACACGAAAGGGATCTGAGACATGACAATTCATTGGTGCGGCACCGGCCTTTCGGCCATTCCGGGATTGCGACGCCTGATCGAGGCCGGTCATGACATCACCGTCTGGAACCGGACAACCGCCAAGGCAGAGGAAGCGGTTGGCGATCTGACCGACAAGATCAAAGCCTTTGAGTTCGACGCCATCTCGGCCGATGTGAACGAGGGCGATCTCGTGGTCTCCATGCTGCCCGGTGACTGGCACGTGCCACTGGCCGAAATGTGCATCAACAAGGGCGCGCATTTTGTCTCCTCCTCCTATATCGCGCCTGAAATGCGCGAGCTGCACGCCAAGGCGCTGGTACGTGGTGTATCTGTGGTGAATGAGATTGGCCTTGATCCCGGCATCGACCACCTGATGGCGCACCAACTGGTGGCCGATTACCGTCAGTCAGACGCATATGACGCTGGCAATGACCTCAGCTTCAAATCCTACTGCGGTGGCATCCCGAAACACCCCAACCCGTTCCGCTACAAATTCAGCTGGTCGCCTCTGGGCGTTCTCAAGGCGCTGCGCTCCCCGTCCCGCTCAATCAAACACTTTACAGAGCTGAACGTCGCCCGCCCATGGGATGCGATCTCAACCTATGACGCGCCGCTGGCCACCCCCGAAAGCTTTGAGGTTTACCCAAACCGCGATTCCTTGCCCTTCATGGAAGACTACCAGTTCGACACCAACTGGCGGGTCAAGGAATTCGTCCGCGGCACGTTGCGCCTGAACGGCTGGGCCGACGCATGGAAAGACGTCTTTGCCGAGGTCGAAACGCTGGAAGGCCCCGAAGGCGACGCCCGCCTGAAAGAGATGTCCGATACCTTCTGGGCTGAAAACTCCTATGACGAAGGTGAACCGGATCGTGTGGTCATGTGTGTAGACCTCAAGGCCGAGAAAGACGGCGCGCCCGTCTGGCACAAAACCTATGTCATGGACGCCTGGGGTGACGAACGCGGCACGGCAATGGCCCGTCTCGTATCAATCCCTCTGTCCCTCGCGATTGAATCCGTCCTCAACCGCGAAATCCCCGCCGGCGTCAGCCCCGCCCCCCACGACCCCAAACTGGTCGCGCGCTATCTGGGCGAGGTTAACACGCTGGCGCAACACCTGATGGTCGTGGATCATTTGGCATGAGAAATATGAGGGTGGACAGAAATGCCCGCCCAGTAACATTCTCGCTTAAATTCTAGAGGAAAAATCTTTATAAATTAAAGTGATAAAATGAAAGAACTATCAAGAAACTTAAAATCACTAGGCATCAAATGTGTAGTTTAAACCTCCGTGCCGCAGACAGATGTATTTATTGTGGTGTTGAAAGTTCGCACCTATCGACAGAGCATGTCATCCCACATTCTCTAGCAGGCAGAATTAAACTACCAAGAGCTTCCTGTAGTAATTGCCAAACCATTATTAATAACGAAATTGAGGAACCATTTGTCACAAAGATCGTAGCAATTCATAGGGCTAAATTCGGCATAAAATCTCGCTCAATAGCAAAGCCAAAGTTTTTACCAATTGAAGTTGAACTGTCTGATGGGCATGCAAAGAAAATCCATTTAGCAGAAACAGATGTACCCAAAAGTTACTTGATCCCCTTTTTCATTCCGCCACCATTTTTAAAACTCAAGCCAAACACACAAACCCCAGTTACTGTTAAGCTCCCAGGCCAATCTGAATCCGCAAAGTTACTTGATATTGTTAAGCGCAAGTACTGTCCCAACGCCAACACAGTAAGAGTGGAGTATCCATTCAATGTTGAACAGTTTTTAAGATTACTGAGTAAAATTTCTGTGGGCCTCTTTTTCGACGCGTCACCACAATCAGCAATTGCTGCTCAAGTAGGGCAAAGTGTCCTTAATAATCCTGACAGGATTACAGATGCAGAAAAGCTCTATTATGAGGGCTTTTATAGCATGCCTTATGTCAAAAGGAGTAACGAAGAGCCTATCAGTTTCGCTATCGCGTTCGAGCAATGTGAGAACGGTAAGAGATGGCTTTATACGGAAATTAATCTTCTAACGAATATGTATGGGACGACTTATTATATGCGGATACCTTCAAAGATTACTGGTCCGCTAATTCGAGTAGAATACATCAAGTCTCGAAAACAAACCTTTACAGACCTTGTTTGTGATATTGCTTAGATCGGAAGTCTTAAAAAGCCGGGACAGTACGAACGGGCCATTCGCCATTTGTTTTCACAACAGCATTCTCCCCCCTACCCAAGCCGTGCATCGCCAACGCGCGCAAGGGCGATCGCCGTAGGGTGGGCAATTTCTGCCCACCATTCCGACGCATCACAACTTTCCGATTTGTGTACATAACCCGCGTACAGGCTGTACAACCTGTACGCATTTTGTCAGCCGCCGCGCACCAATTCATCCTCGTCCTGCACCACCGAAATCCCCAGCTCATCCAAACCATTTTCAAGATGGTCTGACAGATGCGGTGTGCCCAGAAGGTAATCCGCCGTTGGGGTTGTCGCCTCTTCGCGGGCAGTGGCTTTGGCTTCTTCCAGCTCATCGCGCATGAAACTGTCGCGCCCGATCCACATCACGGCGACAAGACTGACTTGCTCTTCCACCGTCAGGCGCTCAATGAATGCGCGCAACTCTCGTTCAGCCCGGTCAAGTTCCCGGGACATAAGGATAATTTGCGCGATTTTGTGGGTGCTGATTCCAATCATCTCAGCCTCCTCCTTTGACAGCTTACCACAAATTGGTCTGTAAATCAGGGGCAGTCTTTGATCTGACGCAAATCAGCAAAAACCAGTATCAGCGGCGATCAAACCGGTTTGCATCAAATGGCGAAAGATCAATGTTGGGTTTGCGCCCGCTGATCATGTCGGCAATCAAACGGCCGGTCTTGGGCCCAGCAGTCAACCCAATGTGCTGATGCCCAAACCCTGCGTAAACCCCTGTTTTCCCTATCTCTCCGATCAACGGCAGACTGTCTGGTGTGGACGGACGGTACCCAACCCACTCCTCTGCCGCGTCATATTCGAGATTGGGAAAATCCTTAGCGATCTGCTTGCGGATCAGCTCCAACGGCGCGCGTGATGCACCACGCTCATGCGTGCCCAACTCAACCGTGCCCGCACAACGCAGGCCCGTGGCCATCGGGGTCACTCCAAACTTGCCCTTACCCAAAATCATCGGACAACGCGGTGTTTGCGAAGGGTTTTTCAGGTGCAGATGGTGACCCCGTTCGGTTTCAAGCATCACCTTGAAGCCCAGCTTTTTCATCAGTGCCTTGGACCAAATACCCGAAGTCAGAACCGCCTGATCACAAGGAAAGCTGCCCTGATCCGTCTCAACCGATACAATCCTTCCATCGCTTAGAGTAAAATCCTTGGCCTCGGCTTGCATCACCTGCCCACCTTCATTGCGCAATATATCCGCCAGCGCGTGCATGTATCCGCCAGGATCAAGGATGTGCCCCTGTGTCTTGAGCCGCGCGAGGCATTTAACCGAGGGCCCAAGCATCGGATCGAATTCCTGCACTGCCGCACCTTCTATCATCTCTGGGACAAACCCGGCCTCACGCCGGATACTCCAGCCAAAGCTGTCTTTGTCAAAGTCCTTGCGCGAGGCGTAGGCATAGGCAAAGTCACTGCTGGTGATCATCTCTTGCGCCTGCGTGCCGTGGGTCAATGCGCGATGCTGATCGCCTCCATCTGCGATGATATCAATCAGGGCCTGCGCCGTGAATCGCGCATCTTTTGCATTGGCGCGCTTAACAAATTGCCACAGCCACGGGGTCAGCCTAGGCACTTGATCCCATTGCATAAACAAAGGTGATGATGGATCGGTGAGGTATTTGATGCTGTCCTTGATCAACCCCGGTGTATTGACTGGAATAAATGCCCACTGCGCCATCAATCCCGCATTACCATAGGAGGCACCGGCCCCTGGCCCCTCGCGGTCAATCAGGGTTACCTGATGCCCCGACCGTTGCAACCAGATCGCCGAACTGAGGCCGCAGATACCTGCGCCGATAACAATAATTTTCAAGGACGTGCTCATTGCCGTCATCCTACTTTTGCATGACTTTGCGCCAGCTAAGGGCTTTGCTCCTCAAACAGCAAGCGAAGATTTGAACTGGTCTTAAGATCCTTCCATTTCAGACAAACGCATGTCGGGTTTGGCAGGTCCGCAGGGGAACGACGTCGGTATCACGATCAAAACCATTCACAGCGAGACATGCCATGGACATCATCAAGCTTTCGGCCACTGATCTGGCAGGCAGACTTCAGAGCAGACAGTTGAGCGCGCAAGAGGCATTGTCAGCCTATCAGGCGCAAGTGGATAAGGTTGAAAGCGATGTGAATGCCTTTGTCACGCTCGATTGGCAGGCCGCCTATGATCGCGCGAACGAACTGGACAGGATGGCCCGCCCTGTCGGGCCGCTGCATGGCCTGCCGATTGCGATCAAGGATGTGTTTGAAACCAAAGGTTTGCGCACCACATGGGGGTCACGAAGTTACGAACACCACATCCCAGACTATGACGCCCTGCACGTCGCCCGCCTGCGCGCGGCTGGTGCGGTCATCATCGGTAAATCCAACACGCCAGAGTTTGCCTTTTCCGGACAGACCACCAATTTGGTCTCCGGCACCACACGCAATCCGCATGATCTGAATAAAACCGTTGCCGGCAGCTCGGGCGGAGCGGCGGCAGCATTGGCCGCGAACATGGTTGCCTTGGCAGATGGATCCGATCTGGGCGGGTCGCTCCGCAGCCCGGCGGCATGGTGCGGTGTCGTTGGATTCAGACCAAGTTCGGGCTTAGTGCCTTATCATCCCAACCCGGTCCCTTTCGACGGGCTGAGCATTCCCGGTCCGATGGCCAGAAGCGTCAAAGACCTCGCTATGATGCTTGAGGTCATGCAGGGAAATTCCCAGACACAAGCGCTTGGATTTTGGAAAGACCTTCCCTCAGTCGGGCTCCTCAATATGCCTTTTCCCACTGGGAGGCTCGCCATTAACCTCAACCCCTTTGGGACACAAACAGACCCATCCATATGCACCGCGCTTGATCCGATCACGGCTTTATGCCGTGATTTAGGATGGCAGGTTGAGGATACCGCACCAACGCTCGAGCCATTCACACCCTTTGTCCCAATGGTTAGAACACTGTCGGCGCTTGGGTTAAAATCAGTATTTCATCCGGATATGGCCTTGGCTGCCGAGAATTTCGTCACGGCTTGCCAACAGGGAGCCGAATTTAATCTGACTGATTACGCCACCTATCAGGCGGTACGCGGAAACGTCTGGCAGGACGTTGTGGCGTTTTTTGAGCGATATGACTTTGCGATCTGGCCAACAACAACAGGATTGGCGTTTGATGCGGATGCAAGAGATCACGAAATTGATGAGGACTGGCGCACTGTTACGCTGACACCTATTCTGGAGCTACCTTCGATTTCCATTCCGTTTGGCACCTCTTCAGATGGCATGCCGGTTGGGCTGCATATCACTGGACCAAAGGGATCTGATGCGCGTTTGCTGCAGTTTGCCCATCAGATCGAGCAGGCAAAGCATTAAAAACCGCACAAACAAAAAACCCCGCTGAACAGCGGGGCTTTTTAGTATCTAGCTGAAAGCGTTCTTAGCCTTGACGGGCTTTGAACTTCGGCTGTGTTTTGTTGATCACGTAGACGCGGCCTTTGCGGCGCACGACACGGCAATCACGGTGCCGGTTCTTCAAAGAACGAAGCGAGTTTTTGACCTTCATGGTCCTCTCCTCATTTGTCGCGGCGCGGGCCAGCGCCTGGGTTACGGGTGCCACACGTTGATGTGCGGCAGTGAATTCATGGTGGGCGATACAAGGATCGAACTTGTGACCCCTTCGATGTCAACGAAGTGCTCTACCGCTGAGCTAATCGCCCATGAATACCTTAACGAGACATGCCCCAATAAATTGGGGCGCGGAATCCCGCGCCGGTGTGCTGGGTCTATAAAAGGAGTCGGAGGAGGGATCAAGGGCTTTTAGAACGACAAATTCAGTCTATGATAATATTTAGCAGGAGAACACATGCCAAAGGCCGCGTATCATCTGAGTTACCCTGAACGGCGCACAACATCTGTTGTGTTTGCCTCACCTCATAGTGGCCGTGATTACCCTTGGACATTTCTGCGCCGGACGCAATTGAACGAATACTCTGTGCGCAGCTCAGAGGACGCCTTTGTCGATGAGCTTTTCGAATGTGCCACCAAATATGGCGCCCCGTTTGTAAAGGCGGGGGCACCACGTGCCTTTGTCGACCTCAATCGTGCCCCAGATGAATTGGATCCTGCACTGATCGAAGGTGTGAGGGCCATTGGACATAATCCGCGCGTGGCCTCAGGCCTTGGTGTGGTGCCGCGTGTTGTTGCTAACGGGAAAGCAATTTACCGCGGAAAAATCAGCATGTCAGATGCCCAGAAGAGAATCGATGGCTACTGGCACCCCTATCACGAAATCCTTAAGGGGCAATTGGATCAGGCCTTTTTGATGTTTGGCGAGGCGATTTTGATTGATTGCCATTCAATGCCACACGAAGCCATGGATGCATTGGCCCGTTCTGGCATACGCCGACCAGAAATCGTGTTGGGCGATCGGTTCGGTACCACCGCCAGCGATGAAATTGTCAGTCAGGTCGAAGCCGCCTTTATCGAAGCCGGACTGGTTGTCACGCGCAATGTTCCTTTCGCAGGGGCTTACATCACGCAGGCTTACGGACAACCTTCAAAAGGTCACCACGCATTACAAATCGAGATTGACCGCTCTCTCTATATGAATGAGCGCCTGATTCGACCCAATGGCAACTTTCAGGCATTCAAACACATGTTAGAAAACATCGTGGCCGAGATTGCTGATATCGGCCAGCCAGGCGAAAGCACACTAGCTGCTGAGTAGGATCAGCGCAAAGCGCGGCCCTTCTTGATCGAATCACGCCCGAACTTTTGTCTGATCTTATCTGTCGCCCGCTCAGCATCTGCGCGCAGACTCGCTTGCGGATCAAGCAAATCAGCAGAAGGATCTGCCTCACTCTCGGGACACAGCTCAGAAAGACCGACACCAATCAGCCGGTATGCTGTATCGTTTTCGGTCTGATCCAATAGATTTCGAGCATTCTGGTAAATCTTGTCCGCCATCTGCGTGGCGTGGCGCAGGGCAATACGTCGGCTGATCTGCGAATGATCCGCACGCTTGAGCTTGAGTGTCACCACCCGACCTGCGATGGATTTAGCCTTTATTCGATCCGCAACTTTTTCTGACAACCGCCAGATATGACCATCAAGGATATCAGCGTTTGCTGTGTCTTCAGAAAAGGTGGTTTCGCTGGAAATAGACTTCATCGGCCCGTCAGAAGATACCCTGCGACGGTCCTGCCCCCGAGCCAGATACCACAGGCGGTCACCCATACTGCCAAATCGGGCGATCAGATCTTTATGCTCCCACCGCAGCAAGTCGTTGAAAGTACTGATACCCGCTGCATTCAACGACGCGACGCCGACCCGTCCAACCCCCCAGATCAGGCTGACGGATTTGTCTTTGAGGAAGGCTGGCGTCTCGGCCTTTCCGATCACAGAAAATCCATGCGGTTTATCAAGATCTGAGGCCACTTTCGCCAAAAACTTGTTATGACTCAAGCCGATAGACCCTGTCAGGCCCAATTCACTTCGCATGCGGCGGATGAGGTGGGCGAGCATCACAGCAGGCGGTGCGCCGTGCAGGCGGGCGGTGCCGGTGAGGTCGATGAAGGCCTCATCCAGAGAAAGCGGTTCGATCGCCGGAGAAAGCTCTTCCATCATCGCGCGAATTTGGCGCGAGGCTTCGCTATAGGCCTCCATCCGGGGGGGAAGCACCACCGCCTCGGGGCACAGCTTGAGCGCCTTGAACATCGGCATGGCCGAGCGTACACCACGAATTCTGGCGATATAACAAGCCGTTGACACAACCCCGCGACGCCCACCACCAATGATCACTGGCTTGTCTGCTAGCGCAGGATTGTCGCGCTTTTCAACACTGGCATAAAACGCATCGCAATCCATATGGGCAATGCTGAGATCAAACAGCTCTTCATGTGTCACGATTCTGGGGCTGCCACAGACGGGGCACCGCCGGGCAGTTTCAAACGTTTCCAGACAATCACGACAGAGCGACGGCATAAGATCCAAACGTCCAATTTGCGTACAGGTTGTACAGGATGTACGCGCATTATGTACACAAATCGATATCGAAACACGCAGGTCGTTCCTGCCCTTTTCAAAGGCATCCCCATCCCGCTCAAGCAGCGGAAACTATGCCCTCCCATCTGCCGAACGGTCGGGTTTTCAAATCTTAACCTCTGGTTTGGATAGGGGTTGATCAATCGCTCAATCAACAAATGACATCAAAGCGCAGATCGCGCGCGTTGTAAAATCAAAGATGTTTCTCGAAAGCAGACATTGGAATTCTTCGAGATGAAAGGCCGCTTTGGACCCAATCGAATGGGCTATTGCACCGCAGTGAATGTCTTCGTTGTAGCAACACAAGTATCAGACCGCGGCGTTGCCAAATCATAAAATGGTCTGGAACCCACCCAGAAGTAAGACCGGTGGCGCCCAAAACTCCACCGGTCAGGCCAATGTCAGACCCTCACATTGTCCTTTGCCAAGGCATTATAGATCATACCGCCAAGGAGTGCACCGATTACCCAGTTAAAACCAGAGAGGACGGAGAACCATGGAACCCAAACCGTCGCGACAGAGAAGATTGCTGCCGCACCGAATGCCTTGACCGCAGCGCTGTTCCAGCCATTTTCATAGTGATAAATGCCACCTTCCATGTTGTAGAGGTCAGCTTCGCTTAATTGTTCTTTGCGATGCGCGTAATAGTCAACGATCATGATACCAAAGATGGGTGCGAGTACCGCGCCGAGCGTGTTCACAAAACCGCCGATCCCGACTTGGCTGATAAAGCTGACCCACAAACCGCCGATTACTAAGGCAAACAGTGATGTGATCATACCTGCTTTACGGAAGCTAATTTTCTCAGGTGCCAGATTGGCGATACCGTTTACCGCAGGGATGAAGTTTGCCACTAGGTTGATGCCAACTGTTGCGGCGAAGAATGTGATCGCTGCAATGACGCCGAGCAGGACGCTGTCTGTGCGCTCGACAATCTCGGTCGGGTTGATGATCTCTTCACCAAAGACCACAGCCGCGCCACCCGTTGTCAAAAGTGCCAGTGCCGAGAACAGGATCATATTGAACGGTAAGCCCGCAAGGTTGCCCATAACCATGGTCCGTTTATCTTTGGCATAGCGTGAGAAGTCGCTGAAGTTGATCATTACAGCAGCGAAATAGGCCACCATAGTGCCTACGATCGCGACAAATCCTTTTAGTTCAGTCCATACGGTGCCTTCGGGATTGGCAAAGATCGTAGCTGTGGCTGAAAGGAGTTGGCCGTCTGACCGCTGCCATAGGACGATAACAAGACCGATCATAACCAAATAGACGAAGGGACCTGCGATGTTCAGAAAGGTCTCGACCCAGTTCATACCACGCCAGAAGATGACAATGTGAAAGCCCCAGACGACAAGAAAGGAGATCCAATCGATGCTCGTCAGGCCGAGAATTTCTTCTCCGCCACTTGCACCTGTGATTGAACGGATCAAAAGGGCAACGGCCGTTGATGCAAAATAGACCTGAACACCGTACCAAAACACCGCCACAATCGCGCGAAGAATAGCAGGGAGTTTTGCGCCTTGAGTTCCAAGACTTGCGCGGGCGAAGACCGGATAGGGGATACCATATTTTTCACCGGCGGCGCCTGACAAGTTGACCATCCACATAACAAAAAGCCCTGCCGTGATCAAAGCGGCAAAAGCCGTCCATCCACCAACGCCAAATGAAATGAACAGAGATGCCACAAGGGAATACCCGAAGAGTGACTGCACGTCGTTTGCCCAGATATTGAAGATGGCGAACCATCCCCAGGTTTTTTCGTCGGCACCGGCTGGATTAAGTGTATTTCCTTCCGGGTCCATCGTTCCGCCATGCGCGACGTTCACGTCGTCAATTGAAGCCATTTTTTCCTCCCTGTGCCCGTTAGTCGGGCGGAAATCCCATTCCCTGCTAATTCTTGCACGCAATTGAACTTGTAACTAACATTTTAGTAGATATATTAATCAATATACTATTAGTAATTTTAATAAGCACTTTACGGTTTCAGTTGATAATAACACGAACGGAGTAGCAATGAGCCAACCAACCGAAAGTATACTATCAGCGGAAAAAGCCCAACATGCGCTTTGGTCCGCGCTTCAATCTGGAGAATTGCGGGACGGTCAGTTCTTATCAATGTCACAACTTGTTGGTATCCTTGAATGTCCGATTGCGGCCGTCCGCGAAGCGGTGAAGCAGGCCAGTGCACTGGGTTTGGTATCCACATTGCCGAAACGCGGTGTGCAAGTGATGGAAGCGCGCCCTGAAACCATTCGGAACTGTCTAGATTTTAGGAAGGTGTTAGATCAAGAAGGCGCGCGACGGCGCATCGCTGGCAATGCGTTTTCGGAATTGAATGCTCTGCGAGTGCAGCACGACGAGATGCGACTCGCCGCCCAAAATAATTCTGCCCGGAACCTTCCGCCGAAGGCTATTGAAGTTGACCTGTCACTGCACAATTACTTGGCTGAGGGTCTCAATAACTCGCAACTTATGGCCACTTATAATGCCAACCGGATACGTATGGCGATCATCCAGAATGCACGTCCGTTTTTGCAAGATAGGATCGTTTCCGCCATGGAGGAACATCTTGCAATCATCGATGCCATTGAAAACTGCAACGTTGGCATCGTGGTCGATGCGATCCAATACCACTATGAGCAGACACTGCGTTGGTGGGGCATTAATTGAGATTCATTTGCGCTTAGTCGGCCACTTTTGCAAAGCAAATGAGCCAGAAATGGTTCGCAGAAATTTAATGGAGAAATTGGGAGAGCTGACCGTCATGACTAAACTCTATACGGTAGCTTTGTCCGCAATTCGCCAATTCGACTAGTGCTGACTGAAAGTCCAATACAGGCTGAAACTGAACACCGAAGCCACCCCCTAGAGGTGGAAGTGGCTACAGTGAGTTTCATGTTCGACAGCAATACTGAATAGGACAATGCTCTCAATAGAGGGCCGCACTCATTCTGCTCCGACAGAGGCAATCGGCGCGCCGAGCAGGTCCCAATCGGGGGTGACACCAAGTCCGGGCCGATCTGAGACAGACATGAAGCCATCCTTGATAACCGGGCCACCCTCGGCGATGGCGTGGGTGTGGTATTCGTGGAAGGTGGAGGATTGAAAGTGCAGATCGCGCGGGGTGGCATGGGCCAGGTGGGCGATTGCAGCATCGCCGATTTCGCCGCACCAAGTGTCTTCGATCGTCATGATGATGCCGAGGCTGGCGCAAACATCGCGGATCACGCGGGATTTGGTGAGCCCACCCATGCGGCTGATCTTGAGGTTGATCGCATCCATCGCGCGTTCGCGGTGGCCACGCAGCACCATTTGCAGGCTATCCATACATTCGTCCAAAATCATCGGCTGGCGGGCGTGTTCACGCACAACACGGCATTCCTCATAGGTTTCGCAGGGTTGTTCGAGATAGAAGCTGAGGTCTGCCACAGCCGAAGCGACGCGCACCGCATCATGTTGGCGCCAGCCGCAGTTCGCGTCAGCGCCCAGCCGGTTGCCCTCCCACAGCTTGTCGACAACTTTGTGGATCCGAACGATATCGACATCGGCGTTTTCGCCAACTTTCATCTGAAACTGATTGAACCCCTGCTCTTGATAGGCGGTGATGCGTTCGGCCATGGCCTCAGGATCAGCCCGCGACACCACTTTGAACAGGCGCACTTCATCCTGCACACGCCCACCCAGAAGATCACACACCGGGCGGCCTGCGACCTTGCCCAGAATATCATAGCAGGCGACATCAATTGCGGACTTCACATAGGGGTGCCCTTTGAGCAGTTGGTCCATCAGCAGGTTAATCGCGCCAATATTGGTTGGATCTTTGCCAATCAGGCCGGGGGCCATTGTCACGATCCCGGTGCGCGCGCCTTCGGCATAGGCTGGCAGATAGGCTGGGCCCAAGGGACAAATCTCCCCTACTCCGGTCACGCCTTCGTCGGTCTTGATTTCGACAATGGTGCTATCAAAGGCAGCAAAGCTTTGGTTGGCCCAAGCATAGGCACCTTCCTTCATGGGAAGGCTGACCTGATACAGATTGATGCGTTCGATTTTCACTGGTGAACCCTCTTTTTGCCTTGAGATGCCGCTTCACCAATCCATGCATGCTTCGCCAAACAAAGAAACCCCCTCAATCGTCTTGAGGGGGTTTTGTTTATCATTCACTTGCCAGTAAACCTCAGATCTGGAGCAGGCTTTTCAGTTGCTTCAGCGTTTCAGAATCGGCCTGAGACATGTTTGCATTGCGCGACCGAAACAGGGTGGCCTGACTGCGCAGCATCAAACCATCGTCCAAAATCTTGAGATGGTTGGCACGCAGGGTGTCGCCACTGGAGGTGATGTCGGCGACAGCTTCGGCGGTTTCGTTCTTGACCGTACCTTCGGTTGCACCTTGGCTATCGACAAGTTGGTAGTCGGCCACGCCTTTTTCGCGCAGGAAGTCCCGCACCAAGCGATGGTATTTGGTCGCAATGCGCAGGCGGAAACCGTGGGTCGCGCGAAAGGCGGCGGCGGCGGCGTCGAGATCATCCATAGTGCCGACATCGACCCAGCAGGCGGGCACGGCCAGCACCAGATCGGCTTGACCAAAGCCCAGCGGGGCCAGTTCCTGTACTTGTTGTTCCCACAAGGCCAGTTTTTCACGGATCAGGTCCGTGCCGGTGACACCAAGGTGAATGCGCCCGGCAGAGAGCTCGCGCGGAATTTCACCAGCAGAGAGCAGCACCAGTTCGACATTGTCGATACCCTGCACATAACCGGCATATTCACGGTCTGAGCCGGAACGGCCCAGTTCAATGCCGCGTTTGGCAAACCAGTCGAAGGTCTTTTCCATCAAGCGGCCCTTGGAGGGCACCCCGAGTTTCAGGCTCATGCTACGCCCCCCAGTTTGACGACCAGACCGGGGCGAATAACGCCGCCGACGGCGGGAATTTCGCGACCCTGACCCAGCTGACGGGTTAACGCATCGTAACGACCGCCCGAAGCCACCGGCGGCAGATCGGGGCGGCTTTCAGCGTAAAAGCCAAAGACAAAACCGTCGTAATATTCCATCTGGGTGCGGCCATAGCTGGCCTCGAAGTCCAGTTGGTCGACATTGATGCCATTCTGAGCCAGTGCTTCGAGCCGTTTTTCCAGCCGCTCAACGGCAGGGCGAATGGCGGGCAGATCGACGGCAATGTCGAGTAAACGTTGCAGTGCATAAGGGCTGGTTTCACGCACGGCGAGTATGGCGTCAAGCAGGGCTACTTCATTTTCTGAGATGGGCGCAGCGGCGGCATCTTCTTTGAGGGCGCTGATCCGTTGAAAAATCTCAGCCACAGAACGCAGGCCGGTCATCGGGCCAATGTTGGCCATCGGGTCCTTGGCAGCCAACAAATTGACGCGACTTTCCGGAGCAGGGATTTTGCCCGAGAACCGATCAATCAACGCGCGGAATCGTTTTGGGCGCCAGATGTGGCGGCGCAGGGCCTGTTTGCGGCGCTCGGTCGTGTTCAATCCGTCAACAGCTGCCATCAAGATACCGATGTCACCCGTGGCGGCCCGCAGGTTCATCGGCTTAAGAATATCAAAGATCAGCGCAAAGACGCGGGCGTCGGCCTCAGCCGGATTGGTGCGGTCGAACAGCTCAAACCCGACTTGCATGTATTCATTGGCACGATCCGGATCATCTTCCTGGCGGCGAAAAACCTCACCCGAATAGGTATAACACGCTGGTTCTGCGCCGTGTTCCATGTGCATCTGTACCACGGGCACGGTGAAGTCAGGACGCAGCATCTGTTCGCCACGCAGGGCGTCAGAGGTCACGTAGGCGCGCGCGCGGATATCTTCGCCGTAAAGATCCAGCAGCACGTCAGCGGGTTGCAGGACTTCAGTTTCGACTGGCTGTGCGCCGGCCTGCTCAAACAAACCGCGCAGGCGGTACATTTCAGCCCGGATGCTGGCGCGGGGTGTCATGCGTTTTGCCCGTCAAGAATTTCTTTGACCTTGGCAACCAGTTGATCGCGCGGCACTTCGAACTGACTGGGACGTTCTTTCCATTCCTCTAGCGTGGCGCTTTCAGCAATCTTTGCACCCAAAATCAGATCCTTGATCTGGATAATCCCATTGGCCTTTTCATCGCCGCCTTCGATCACGGCGATGGGGGAATTGCGTTTGTCGGCATACTTTAGCTGGTTACCAAAGTTCTTGGGATTGCCAAGATACACCTCGGCCCGGATGCCAGCATTGCGCAGCTCAGACACCATGGCCTGATAATCTGCCATGCGATCGCGATCCATCACGGTGACCACAACAGGGCCGGTCACATCGCCACCCATCCGGCCTTTGGCATGCAAAGCCGCCAGCAATCGATCAACACCGATAGACACACCCGTCGCCGGGACCGACTGACCGGTGAAGCGTTTGACCAGATCGTCATAGCGCCCGCCGCCTGAGACCGAGCCAAATTGGCGTTTGCGACCTTTTTCGTCAAAGATCTCAAAGGTCAATTCCGCCTCGTAAACCGGACCGGTATAATAGCCCAAACCGCGTACAACGCTGGGGTCAATGACAACGCGGTCCGCGCCGTAGCCTTGGGCATCCATCAATGTCGCAATGGTTTCCAACTCCTGCACGCCCTCGGCGCCAACGGTTGAGGCGCCAACAGCCGCGCGCAGGTTACTGAGCGTGGCCGCCGCGTCATCCGCACGAGAGGTCAGGAAGGCCAAAACAGGCTCGGCTTGATCATTGCTGAGGCCGATGCCATCGATGAACGCACCAGACGTATCAAGGCGTCCTTTGGTCAGCAGTTCGCGCACGCCGTTGGTGCCGACCTTGTCGAACTTGTCGATGGTGCGCAGAACGTTGTCACGCGCCGCGGCATCATCAGAGAGACCCATCGCCTCGAGCACGCCATTGAGAACCTTGCGGTTATTGATGCGCACAAGATAGTCACCGCGTGGAATGCCGACGGTTTCCAGCGTGTCAGACAGCATCGCGCAGATCTCAGCATCCGCAGCCATTGATGCCGTACCAACGGTGTCGGCATCACATTGATAAAACTGGCGGAACCGGCCAGGGCCAGGTTTTTCGTTGCGCCAGACCGGCCCCATCGCATAGCGGCGATAAGGAGTTGGCAGATCGTTGCGGTACTGGGCGTAAACGCGGGCCAAAGGCGCGGTCAGATCATAGCGCAGCGCCATCCAGTCGCCTTTGTCTTCGTCATCGGCTTCTTGCCAAGCAAAGACACCCTCGTTGGGCCGGTCAACATCGGGCAGGAACTTGCCCAGCGCCTCGACCGTTTCCACGGCACTCGATTCCAATGCTTCGAATCCATAACGATGATAGACCTCAGCAATCGCACGCAGCATCTGCGTACGCTCGGTTACCTCGGTTCCGAAGTAATCACGAAAACCCTTGGGCGTTTCCGCCTTGGGCCGGGGCTGCTTTTTGATCTTGGCCATTTTGGGTGGTCCTTCAGCGCTCTGAAAACTTGAGGCGGGATGTAGCCGATGGGGACCACAGGAGCAAGGTGCACTGTTGCGTGTGATCCCTTGTTTCATTAATCCGTCACACATGAGCACCGTTGAAGAACATATCGCCCATCTGACCCACACGGTTGATGAACTGTCACAGGAAGTGGCCCGCCAACAGACCGAGATCGCAATGCTGACGCGGAGGGTCCAGTTGTTGATGGAGCGCGAGGCCGGGCGTGAGGCCGATGAGGGCAGTCAGATTGTACTGGGAAATGAACGCCCGCCACACTGGTGAGGCTGTTCAGACGCCCTTGCGGTCCTGTGCGGCAACCCGGCCATTGTGTAAGAGAACATTATTCCAACGCGCATTGCCGCCAAAGCGTTCATAAATACTCAGGAAAACAGTACCGCGCTCTAACCGTTTGACCTTTTTGCCACAAGGTTTGCGCTTGGGCACGCCGCAAGCTTTGGATTTCAGTCGATCATAAGCTTTGTCGGTGTCGCTGTAAGGGTGCACGTCGGCGGGCAATCCATAGCGGATCTGTTCATGCATGGTAACAGATCCAAACACCGCCAGCGCCGCCGTAAATTGCCGCGCACAACCGTCGCCAAAACCAGTCAGGTAAAACGTGCGCAGACCGGTTGAACCCGGTTTGCTATCGTATAGCCGGTATTTTGGTGACTTCTCAGGGTGCTTTTCCACCGCCTTGCCCAATTGCTTACGGCTGACGCTGCAGTTCTTAACCACTTTGCCAAACGGGACCGGGCCAGAAAGTGCCGCGAGCGGTGGGGTATTTTTGCTGGCTTTAGGCGCAATTTCTAGCAGCGGCGCACCCTCGGCCACGTCTTCCGAGGCAAAACGCGGCATATCGCTGATCGGTTCACTACAGGCGACCAGAGACATCGAGACCAGAATGAAAAACGGCAGCTTCAAAAGATTCCCCTTATAGGTTGGTGAGGCTTTACACGAAAACGGGGTGTCAGGTCTATGGGGGGGTGTTTGCCGGGGATGGATTCCGGCTGGAGGTTGCTGGAATATCCCTCAAAAAAAGGAGTCACTCTACCATAGATTGCCACAATTAAAACAAACTCTCATTGCACCTAGCTGGCCATGAGCGAGAATATATCTATACCCCCGAGCAAGACTTTACCCAAATGGCTGGGATACTCTTTTGGTTTCCTTTTTATCCTAGGGTGTTGCCCGGCTATCGCCCAGAAATTCGGGCACCAGTTCCTTGCATCGCCAGATTGGTTGAGCCAAACGCGGATTATTGCAATGGGATTTGCGTGCGGTTTTTCTGTTTTGCTGCTTTGGCTTACGATCAAAGGCATGAAGATCAGGGGCCAGAACAAAAGCAAGTTCGTCAAAGGCCTTACATACTTGTTCGCACCGTTCTTCGGTTATTACATTGGCTTCACTATCGTAGCGCTAGGTCTCCCGATGTTGGGGGCTGTCATTGTGGGGGGCAACACTGAGGTAACCTATACAGTTACCAAATTCGAAAAACGGCGCAACCGAAGTTGCTCGAACCCGATCACCCTTGAACGCTTACCTTTCGTACACAATGAGCTTTGTAATTTTTCGGCGGAATTTGGCGGTAAATTCAAAGCGAGTGATAAGATTGTCGTCGTCGGCAAAGGGACCAAACTGGGGGTGTTTCCGAAGTCCGCCAGACGCTTCGATACCGAGTAAATCTTACAGTACTTATCCCGCTCGGCATCAAGGAGCGTAGCGACGCCGGGCAGGGCCCGACCACCCCATGGGCGGGCTCTCTTGCAAAGGATGAAGATAGCGCGGTGTGGGATGTGTTTTGCACGATAAAGCGCAGTTTACAGAACGTTACGATGCCCACCCGCGGTCGGGCCCTGCCCTCCTAAAATTCCTCAACCGCCATCACTCCAGCGAGGCTTTTAATCGCTCCTTTGATTTGTGGATTGACCGGATATTCCCGTCCTGTGTCGATCTCGACCTCTCCGGGAAGGGTGGGGTCAAGCAGACAGAACTGGACCGGGCCGCGGCCGCCGCTTTTGACTGATTTGGCAGCGCCTTCCAAAACCGAGGCAACGGAAGACACGGCTGCGGCATCATCGATGAGGATTTTCAGGCCGGCGGTGCCTGCCCCCGCAACAACGTCATCGATCGGCGCAACCGAGCGGCCCAGCAGTTTGAGCTGATCGCTTTCCATCGCCGCCTCGACTGTCAGAACAACCAGCGCACCGGTTTCCAGAAAGTCGCGGGATTTTTCCAATGCCTCAGAAAACAGTGTCACCTCATAGCCGCCAGTGGTGTCACTAAGCTGGGCAAAGGCAAAGCGGTTACCACGGGCGGATTTACGTTCTTGCCGACCAGCAACAACGCCAGCGATTTTCACGATATCAGGAGAGTGTTCAACATGGCGTACTACCTCGTCCAATGTTTTGACTCTTTGGCGTTTCAAAGTGGCTAGATAATCATCCAGCGGATGCCCTGAAAGGTAAAATCCGATGGCGCGGAACTCTTCGGTCAGGCGTTCAGCAGGCAGCCAGTCGTCCATCGACATCAGGCGTGGCTCGGGTAGGTCGTCGCCCGCCTCACCAAAGAGCGAAACCTGATTAGAATTGCGCTGCTCATGCACAGCGGCCGAATAGTTGGTCAGCGCCTCGATGCTGTCGAACACCCGGCGGCGGTTACGGTCAAGTTGGTCGAACGCCCCGGCGCGGGCCAGCATTTCCAAGGGACGTTTGCCAACACGTTTGAGGTCCACCCGGCGGGCAAAATCGAACAGCGTGACAAAGGGGCTGTCTTCGCGCGCATCGGTGATCAAGCGCATCGCTTCGACACCGACGTTTTTCAGCGCGCCCAGCGCATAATGCAGCGTGCCGTCGCGCACGACAAAAGTGGCCTCGGACCGGTTCACGCAAGGCGGCGCATAGGGCAGGTCTAGTTGCTTTTTAACCTCTTCGAAATAAACCGCCAACTTATCAGTCAGGTGCATATCGCAGTTCATCACCCCGGCCATAAATTCAACCGGGTGGTTCGCTTTTAACCATGCAGTTTGATAGCTAACCACGGCATAGGCAGCAGCGTGGGATTTGTTAAATCCGTAGTTGGCGAATTTTTCCAGAAGGTCGAAAACCTCAGAGGCCTTTTTCTTTTCAACGCCGTTTTCAGCCGCGCCCTTTTCGAATTTCGGGCGTTCGGCGTCCATTGCCTCTTTAATCTTTTTACCCATCGCACGGCGCAGCAGGTCAGCGCCGCCCAGCGAATACCCCGCCATGACCTGCGCGATTTGCATCACCTGTTCCTGATAAACGATGATGCCTTGGGTTTCTTCCAAGATATGGTCGATCAACGGGTGCACCGACTCGCGTTCCTTGAGCCCGTTTTTCACCTCGCAGTAGGTCGGGATGTTTTCCATCGGGCCGGGGCGATACAGCGCCACAAGGGCAACGATGTCTTCAATACAGGTCGGTTTCATGCGCTTGAGCGCATCCATCATGCCCGCACTTTCAACCTGGAACACGGCGACGGTTTTGGCCGAGGCATAGAGCTTGTAGGTCAGCTCATCATCAAGGGGGATATGCCCGATGTCATTGGCGGCGCCCTCTTTCGGCTCGTAGATGATTGAACCATCCGCAGATTCGTGGAGCTGCCGCCCACCCGCGCGGATCTGTTTGATGGCATTTTCAATCACGGTCAGGGTTTTCAGCCCCAAGAAGTCAAACTTGACCAATCCAGCCTGTTCAACCCATTTCATATTGAACTGGGTGGCCGGCATATCCGAGCGCGGATCTCGGTAAAGCGGCACCAACGCATCCAAGGGACGATCGCCAATGACCACACCAGCGGCGTGGGTGGAGGCGTTTCTGAGCAGGCCTTCGACTTTCATCCCGTATTTTAGCAGGCGGTCGACAACTTCTTCTGACTTCGCCTCGGTGCGAAGGCGCTCTTCTTGCTCCAGCGCTTTTTCGATGCTGACAGGTTTGACCCCCTCTACCGGGATCATCTTGGATAGGCGATCGACCTGTCCATAGGGCATCTGCAACACGCGGCCGATGTCACGCACGGCGGCCTTGGATAAAAGCGCGCCAAAGGTGATGATTTGACCCACTTTGTCGCGGCCATATTTTTCCTGCACGTATTGGATCACCTCTTCGCGGCGGTCCATACAAAAGTCGATATCGAAGTCAGGCATCGAAACCCGTTCGGGGTTCAGGAATCGTTCAAACAGCAGACTGTAACGCAGTGGATCAAGGTCGGTGACGGTCAGGGCGTAGGCCACCAGTGAGCCCGCGCCCGAACCCCGGCCCGGTCCAACGGGAATGTCTTCATCCTTGGCCCATTTGATAAAGTCCGCAACGATCAGGAAGTAGCCGGGGAAGCCCATGCCCTCAATAATGCCAAGCTCGAACTCTAGCCGTGCTTCGTATTCTTCCACGCTGGCAGCGTGGGGGATCACGGCCAACCGTGCTTTGAGCCCCTCTTGCGCCTGACGACGCAGTTCGTCGACTTCATCATCCGCAAATTTGGGCAGGATCGGGTCACGTCGATACGTACCAAAGGCACAGCGCTGCGCAATTTCAACGGTGTTTTCTATCGCCTCGGGCAGGTCGGCAAACAGCGTGGCCATTTCCTGTGGTGATTTAAAATAGTGCTGTGCGGTTAACCGGCGGCGCGGCTCGGACTGATCCACATACGCGCCTTCGGCGACGCAAAGCATGGCATCGTGCGCCTCGAACATATCGGCCTTGGGGAAATACACGTCATTGGTGGCCACCAGTGGGATTTCCATGGCATAGGCCAGTTCAATCGTGCCGCGCTCTGACAGTTTTTCCGCCTCGGGCAATCCGCCCTCTTCGGGGTGGCGCTGCAGCTCGGCATAAAGCCGGTCACCAAAGGTAGACGCAAATCGACGCATCAGGGTTTCAGCCGCAGGATGTTGACCATTGCGCAAAAGCCGCCCCAATGGCCCATCGGGACCGCCGGTCAGACATATCAAATCACTTCCGTATTGCTCGAGCTCATCCAGCGTGATGTGTGGGAGCTGATCACTGCCACGCAAATACAGGCAAGAGTTCAGCTTCATCAGGTTTTCATAACCCTGTTCATTCTGAGCCAGCAAAACGATGGGCGCAGGTGGTGTCGGGCGTTCCCCGGTGGCTGCCGCGACATAGGCCAGGCTCATCTGGCAGCCCATGATCGGCTGCAGCCCAGCGCCCTGTGTGGACACAGAAAATTCCAGCGCTGAAAACATATTGTTGGTATCGGTCACCGCAATGGCGGGCATGCCCATATCGGCGCAAAGGCCGGGCAGCTTTTTCATCCGCATCGCCCCTTCGAGCAGGGAGTATTCGGTGTGAACGCGCAGGTGGATGAATCGTGGAAAATTGGTCATGGCCGCACCTTAGCCCGGCCCGCTAAGGGGTAAAACCCGTTGTCGCAACTTTCCACCGTTGCCGTACCGGAAACGGCAGCATGATTGCCGCCGTTCCCTTTTTGGTTATCAAAACTTTCCGTTGTCGTGTGGCATCTCGTCCGGGATTCCGGACATAGTATCCCAGTGCTCTACGATTTTGCCGTCCTCGACACGAAACAAGTCAAAGAATGCGGTTGGGGTATCCCCAAGCACCCCCTCGGAGGCGGTGAAAACAAAGTTGCCTTCGGCCACAACAATCGGCGTATCGGAATACCGCATATCCTGGCCTGCTTCGGCCATTTCCTGCAATGCAGCGCCCAACCCCTCAAGCCCATCAGCAACCATGGGATTATGCTGGTGATACGTTTCGGTCGAGATGTAGTCAGTGATCTTTTCAGGCGCGGCACCGTGCAAAACATCGGCCACAAACGCCTGAACCAGCGCCTTGTTTTCGGCCGTCTTGTCCAGGTCGGTCACTTCAGTCGGGCCATCGGTCATAGAGCGACCCGAGGCGGTTTCTGTGACGGGAATTTGCAGGTTGTCCCAATGTTCAGCCACTTTGCCATTTTCGACGCGAAAGACATCAAAGGCCACGAATGCATTAGCGCCGAAAAGCTGCGCATTGTCATAAGTGTTGTGCAGGACGACCAAGTCGCCTTCGTTGATGACGCGATGTGTGGTTACCGCGATGCCACTGTCTTTTAGCGCGGGAATGAACCCCAAGATCGGATCGGCGCCGGTTGGTACGGCAACATTGTGTTGAATGTAGTCGTGCGCAAGTAATTCTTTGGCGGCCTCTGCATCATAATCCACAAAGAGGGCCGCGATGGTGTTTAGGACAAGTTCCTGAGGTGTCATTTTTTGATCCTTCGAATCAGGTTGAAAATTTGATGACACACAAGTATCAATTTAATACCAAGTATCAATTACACACCATTTAGGAACATAGTATGCTTCCAGTAACCGCCCTGACAAAAGAGCAGGCAGAACAATGTCCGGTTCGGCAGGTTTTGTCGAAAGTCACCGGCAAGTGGCAGCTATTGCTGTTGTTTGCGCTTGAGGATGGGTCGCTGAGGTTTGGCGCACTCAAACGCACCATCGGTGACATCACGCAGCGGGTTCTGACCGAGAACCTGCGCAGCCTTGAGCGCGATGGATATCTGACGCGTACCGTTGACCCCGGGCCGCCTGTCGCGGTGCATTATGAGCTGACCGATATGGGACAAGAACTGACGGCGCTAATGAAGCCACTGGCCGCTTGGGCCATGCAAAATCATGATGCTGTCCAACAGTCACGCAAGATTCATGATGCGGCGTAGGGTCAGGCACCACTGCGTGTGAGCATTATGGAATTACCGGACTGGAGCAGCTTGCCTGCGCCTGACCGCAGATCATGTTTGAAGCAAAAATTTCAAGGGGATTCGGGTGCTGAACGTCGGCACAGTTGAAGCCAGCGAGAGAAGCTCTTTCGCATTAAATTTGATAAACGGCGCCATACTTATAATTTCATTTCAGTAAAAATATTAATAATCAGTGCTTTAAAAATCAAACGCGCCCACAACCCAAAACACCCATTTCGCCAACCCCTGAACTGTTTCGGATCAGTACTATTGCTCGATACGGCTGTCGCTCCCTAAACTTGCGCTTACGGTCATCCAATCCACTCACGGATAATACTGACCGCGGTCACGTCAGGAAACTGACAAATACGACAACGGGACGCTCACGAATAGGACACTCAGGTCGCGAGCGGCACCGCATCTAAAAACCGACTATGCGGCCCCTGCAAATAGCTGCTAGGGTGTGGATTGCAGATAAAAATATCGGATCAAAGATCTGGACAAAAAACGCCTTTGGGGAGAGGTAGTTCATGACAGAAACCTTATTGACCATATCTGAGCTGACAAAAGCCTATCCCGGCGTCGTCGCGAATGATTCCGTGTCAATGACCCTAAACACCGGTGAAGTACATGCTTTGCTGGGCGAAAACGGGGCTGGCAAATCAACACTGGTCAAAATGATATATGGTCTGGTCAAGCCAGACAGCGGATCAATGCAGTTTATGGGGCAGGCTTTCGCACCGACAAACCCGCATGCGGCGCGCACCGCTGGTGTCGCGATGGTATTCCAGCATTTTTCATTGTTTGATGCGATGAGCGTGGCAGAAAACATCGCCCTTGGGATGGAAAACCCACCGCCTATGCACGACTTATCCGAACAGATCCGCGCTGTCAGCGAGACCTATGGATTGCCTTTACAGCCTGATCATATTGTCGGTGATTTGTCTGCGGGCGAACGCCAGAGGGTCGAGATCATTCGCTGCCTGTTGCAGGATCCCAGACTGCTGATCATGGACGAACCCACCAGCGTTTTGACCCCGCAAGAGGTGACGATCCTATTTGATACGTTGCGCAAACTAACGGCACAGGGCGTGGGGATTTTATACATTTCGCACAAGCTGGATGAAATTCGCGAGCTGTGCCAACACGCGACGGTACTGCGGCGCGGGCGCAATGTAGGAAGCTGCGTACCAGCCGAAAGCAGTGCGCGCGAGATGGCTGAATTGATGGTCGGTTCGTCTTTTCAAACCCCTGAGCGCAGCCGCCATGAGCTGGGTGCCATGGCGTTAAAGATTGACCAGCTATCAGCCCCCTCACCCAATGAATTTGGTACGGCGCTACGTGATATCTCACTGAATCTGCATGCCGGGGAAATTCTGGGCATCGGCGGCGTGGCTGGCAACGGTCAAGATGAACTGCTGGCGGCCCTGTCGGGTGAAATGCGCACTACACCCGGCGCGATTGTTTTTGAGGGCACGGCGATTGGGCAACTGGCCCCGGCTGCGCGACGAAAAATGGGTGTTCTTACAGCGCCTGAAGAACGACTGGGCCATGCGGCCGCCCCTGATATGAGCCTGACGGAAAATGCCCTTTTAACCGGAGCAGAACGGGAAAGCCTAACCAACCGCGGGTTTATAAAATGGAGTGCAGCGCGCGCGTTTGCGCAATCAGTGATCGATGGCTTTGACGTGCGCACACCAGGCACCGAAACAGCCGCCCGCGCCTTGTCTGGTGGCAACCTGCAGAAGTTTGTAATTGGTCGTGAGGTGCTGCAGCGCCCTCGCGTTCTTGTCGTGAACCAGCCAACCTGGGGCGTTGATGCCGCTGCTGCAGCTTCGATCCGGCAGTCTTTGTTGGATCTGGCAGCCGAAGGCGTCGCCATTCTTTGCATCAGTCAAGATCTAGATGAATTGATCGAGATTTCAGACCATTTTGCCGCCCTTAACGAAGGGTGCTTGTCGGATATTCGTGAAACTGAAACCCTGAATATGGAACAGATCGGCCTGATGATGGGTGGGGCGCACGGGATGGAGGCAACGCATGCTGAAACTTGAGAAACGCGCACAGCCATCCAAGGAATGGGCCGCGCTGGCACCGGTATTGGCCGTGCTTATCACCATGGTTGCTGGTGGTGCGATGTTTGCACTGTTGGGCAAGGACCCGTTTGAGGTGATTCGCACCATTTTCTGGGATCCACTGTTTGGTGAATTTGCATTTTATTACCGCCCGCAGTTGTTGATCAAAGCCGGGCCGTTGATTTTGATCGCCATCGGGCTGAGCCTTGGGTTTCGTGCCGGGATCTGGAACATTGGGGCCGAGGGGCAATATATTATCGGGGCCTTATGTGGCGCGGGTGTCGGGTTGGCATTCTACCCGTTGGAGGCCTGGTACATCTTTCCGCTGATGATCATGGCGGGTGCGTTAGGCGGTTGGGCCTGGGCCATGATCCCGGCCCTGCTGAAAGTGCGCTTTGGAACCAATGAAATTCTGGTCTCGTTGATGCTGGTCTATGTGGCGGAAAAGCTGCTGGCGGCGATGTCGCTGGGCCCTTTGCGCAACCCCGAAGGTCATGGATTTCCCGGAAGTCGTAGCCTGCAACAATACGAATCTGCGCATAATGCCGAGCTGTTTGCCGGATCTGGCCTGCATTGGGGTGGTGTAACGGCCCTGTTGGCGGTGATCTGCGCCTATATCCTGCTTAACCGACACATTTTGGGCTTCAACATCCGCCTGCTGGGCCAAGCCCCACGCGCGGCGCGTTTCTCCGGGGTGAACCCAAGTCGTTTGACGATTTTCTGCCTTGGTGCCTCGGGCGCATTGGCCGGGCTTGCGGGCCTTTATGAGGCGGCAGGTCCCGCTGGTCAGATCAGCATTGATTTCAATGTTGGCTATGGCTTTACCGCAATTATCGTTGCCTTTTTGGGCCGGTTGCATCCCGTGGGCATATTGCTGGCCGGGTTGTTGATGGCGCTGACTTATATTGGTGGCGAAATCGCGCAGGCCAATATGAACCTGCCAGCCGCGGCCATTCAGATGTTTCAGGGCATGATGCTGTTTTTCCTGCTGGCGGTTGATCTGATGGCCAACTATCGCCTGCGCCTGACCCGAGCGGAGGTATCGTGATGGATCTGTCTTCAATCAATCCGGTCCTGTTGCTGGCGTCATTGATGGTCGCCGCCACGCCGGTGATTTACGCCGCCATCGGAGAGCTGGTGACCGAGCGTTCTGGCGTGCTGAATCTGGGCGTTGAGGGAATGATGATCACCGGGGCGATTTGCGGATTTATTGCAGCCGTGCAGACCGGATCGCCGATGCTGGGATTTTTGGCTGCTGCCGTGGGTGGTGCGGCGCTATCCTTGCTGTTTGCCGTGCTGACGCAATATGCGCTGGCCAATCAGGTTGCCAGTGGTCTGGCGCTGACACTGTTTGGATTAGGGCTTAGCTCTCTTTTGGGGCAGGGTTATGTCGGGATCAAACCGCCGAGCATGCCAAAGCTGGACCTGCCGTTCCTGTCTGACTTGCCGGTGATCGGGACGATACTGTCAGCCCATGACATCATGATTTACCTCGGCTTATTGCTGGTCGCAGCTGTTTGGGCAGTGTTGAAATACACCCGTGCCGGGTTGATTTTGCGCGCGGTAGGAGAAAACCACGAAGCCGCCCATGCGTTGGGCTACAAGGTGACACGTGTACGTGTTCTGGCCATCATGTTTGGTGGTGCCTGCGCCGGTCTTGGCGGGGCCTACATCAGCCTTGTACGCGTCCCACAATGGACCGAAGGTATGACCGCGGGTGCGGGCTGGATCGCGCTGGCGCTGGTGGTCTTTGCCTCTTGGCGCGCCGGGCGCGTATTGCTGGGGGCTTGGTTGTTTGGCGGGGTCACAGTTTTGCAGTTGAACCTGCAGGCCGCCGGTGTTGCCATTCCGGTTGAGTATCTCGCAATGTCGCCCTACTTGATCACCATCGTCGTACTGGTCATCATGTCATCAGACAAAAACAAAGCCCCAGCTTCACTGGGGAAAATATTCCATGCCTCATCTTAAGGGCATGCTGCCAACCAACAGGGAGAAATATCAATGAAGTTCACCAATCTGATTGCCAGCGTCGTGCTTGCACTTGGCACCGCAGGTGCGGCAGTGGCCGAAGACAAAACCAAAGTCGGGTTCGTCTTTGTCGGCCCAGTCGGCGATGGCGGCTGGACCTATGAGCATAACAAGGGTCGCTTGGCTGTCGAAGAACATTTTGGCGACAAAGTCGAAACCGTTTATCAAGAAAGCGTGCCAGAAGGTCCGGATGCCGAGCGTGTGATCACCCAGATGGCCCTGCAAGGTGCCGATCTGATTTTCACCACCTCGTTCGGCTATATGGAGCCGACCCTGAATGTGGCCGCGAAATTCCCGAACGTGAAGTTTGAACATGCCACCGGTTACAAAACCGCTGATAACATGTCGAACTATTCCGCGCGTTTCTATGAAGGCCGAGCAGTACAGGGCCACATTGCGGGCAAGATGACCAAAACCAACGTGGTCGGCTACATCGGTTCTATCCCGATCCCCGAAGTGATCCGCGGCATCAATTCGGCCTATATTCACGCCAAAAAGGTCAACCCTGATGTCGAGTTTAAAATCGTCTGGGTGTTTGACTGGTTTGATCCTGCAAAAGAAGCCGATGCCGCCAAAGCCCTGATCGATCAGGGTGCTGACGTGATCTTGCAACACACAGATTCCACCGCACCGTTGGCCGCCGCTGCAGAGGCTGGTAACGTCATCGGCTTTGGCCAAGCGTCAGACATGGCCGAATACAAAGACGGGCCACGGGTCAGCTCGATCATCGACAACTGGTCGCCTTACTATATCGAACGCACACAGGCCGTGATTGATGGCACATGGGAAAGTGTTGCCACATGGGATGGCATTGCGCCGGGCATGGTTGAGATCGGCGAAATCACCGACAAGGTGCCAGAAGATGTCAAAGCCGAAGCACTGGCGTTGAAGGATGCCATCGCATCTGGCGACTACCACCCTTTCACTGGCCCGTTGAAAAAGCAGGATGGTTCTGATTGGCTGGCCGAGGGCGACATGGCTGATGATGGTACATTGGCAGGCATGAACTTCTACGTCGAAGGTCTGACCGGCGACATCCCGCAGTAAGCCAGACTGTTAACCTTTTTAAAGCTCCGCCAAATGGTGGGGCTTTTTATTTTGATAATTCAAATTTGCGCTTTAACATCTGATCAACGGTTTTATTCAAGGACTATTCAACCCGATGCGCAAACCATTGTCAGGTGTGGCCTCTGTTGCCAAACCCGTTGAGGGCAGCAAACTGTCTGCCCCAGCAGCCGAGCGGAACCGGGATGCCATCATTCAGATATTGCACAGGTTCCTACCGTCGTCAGGCATTGTTTTGGAACTGGCCAGCGGTACAGGACAGCATATTATCGCCTTTGCTGAGGCATTTCCGAATTTGATTTGGCAACCCACGGACATTGATCCGTCCCGCCGTCAGAGCATTGATGCCTGGGCCAAAGAAGCACAACTGCCCAACCTCAACACAGCGCGACCGTTGGACGCCGCCTCGTCTGGTTGGGGTCAAGTGCACGCAGGGCAAAATGCCGTGCTGTTGATTAATCTGCTTCATCTGATCAGCGCGAATGAAGCGCAATGCATTGTGCAAGAAGCTGGACAGGCTCTGGCCCCCGGGGGCATGTTAATGATCTATGGCCCATTTTTACGGGGTGGCAAAACCACCAGCGACGGCGACCAGATTTTTCACAGCCGCCTGCAGGCGCACGATCCCGAAACTGGGTACAAAGACCACGTGGATGTCGACGACTGGGGACGGCACGTCGGCCTGCAGTCTTGTAATATGGTCGAGATGCCCGCCAACAACCTGTTCCTGACCTGGCAAAAACCTGCCATCTGAGCGGTTGTGTTTATGCCCACGGTTGCTAGGCTAATGCAAAGTTCACCTGTATTTTCCCGGAGGGTCTCCCCGTGCTGCGCGTTTTGATTTTATCCCTGATTACCTCGGTTTCGATATGGTCAGCAGCAACACCCGCACAAGCGGAAAACGTCAAAAAGGCCCAGTTTGGTGACAGTAAGCCGGTCAATTGGAAGGGGCGCGCGCCCTCGACCTATCCCGTGCACGGGATAGATGTGGCCCGGTTTCAGGAACAGATTGATTGGAAATCCGCGCGCAAAGCCGGGGTAAACTTTGCCTTTATCAAGGTAACCGAAGGTGGTGATCTGCTTGACCCGATGTACGCCGATCATTGGCGCGGGGCGAAAAAAGCTGGCGTCGCGCGTGGCGCATATCACTTTTACTATTTTTGCACCAAACCCGAAGTGCAAGCCCGCTGGTTTTTGAAAAATGCCAAGAAAGACAAGGGCAGCTTGCCGCCGGTGTTGGATATGGAGTGGAACCCGTTTTCCCCCACCTGCAAGAAACGCCCGCCCGCCGCCGAAGTTCAAAAGCAGATGAAAACATTCTTGAAAATTGTCGAACGCGGTTATGGTCAACGTCCAATCATTTACACCACGCCGCAATTTTACCGAGATGCCGGTCTGCATCAGATGAAAAACGAAGAATACTGGTTGCGCTCTACCGCAAAGACACTGGACAAGGCCTTTCCGGGTCAGAAGTGGAGCTTCTGGCAATATTCCGCCACGGGGGTCATTTCCGGGATCGAAGGCGATGTTGATCTGAATGCCTTTGTCGGCAGCAAGGCCGATTGGAAAAAATGGTTAAAAGCGCGCCAGAGGTAGCGGCGGAAAATCTTACCTTACGTCAGAACTGTGGCAGCCCATGGATTATTCCCCTTAATTCTGGATCCAATCTGTGGTGCATTTGCGCCAGTTTTGCACGAAATACTGACATGGGAGAGTAATGATGTCGCTGTTGAATCTATTAAAACAAGCACAAGGTGGTCAGGGATTAGGGCAATTGGCCCAGCAACTTGGACTGGATAAAGGCCAAGCTGATAGCCTGACAGAAATGCTGGCCCCGGCAATCGGTTCTGCGGCACGCAAACGCGCCGAATCTGGCGGATTGGAAGACGTTCTTGGTGCCCTGCGCGGCGAAAACCAAGCCAGTATGTTTGATGATGCCCCAGCAGCAGCCAGCCAAACCGGTCAGGCACAAGGTCTTGATTTCCTGGAACGCCTGATGGGCGGCCGTAATGAAGCACAGGATCTGGCCAACGAGGCAGCGCAACGTTCCGGCGTTGACCAAAGCCTTGTCCAACAGTTTCTGCCAGCCCTTGCCGCCATGGTGCAGGGTGGTTTGCAAAAGCAGATGCCAGACAGTCAAATCGACAACATGATGTCCAGCCTGAGCAATGCATCAAGCGACAGCGGCGGTGGCCTGATGGGTATGATCGGTAGTCTGGTTGGCGGCAGCGGTTCACAAGGCGGCGGCATGGATCTGTCGATGTTGAACGACATGCTGGACGCTGATGGTGATGGATCGGTTTTGGATGACGTTCTGGGAAAATTAATGCGTTAAGCTTTGTGTGGCGTAAGAGTTTATTAATATCTTTGCGCCACGCTAGTATTACTTCAGACACTCATTGCCTTCTCAAAGTAATGATCACTCACAAAGCAAAACGGGCGGCCCTTGTTGGGTCGCCCACTTCTTTTGGTGTTAACTGATATTGCTTAACCGTCGATACGAATTACTGCGTTTTTCGGGTCATAAGGGCTATCACAGGTGACAACTGCATCCCACAGTTTGTCTTGGATTTTGACCTGCAGCTTGGTGCCTTCGACGGCCAGATCAGGTGAGACATAGCCCATGCCGATGGATTTTTTGAACGCCACCGAATAGCCGCCAGACGTCAAACGACCAACGCGGGTTCCATCAAGTGTATAGAGCGCTTCGCGACCCCATGGATCGGCATCGGATGGGCCGTCGATCAGCAATGTGCAGCATTTGAAGCGCACACCGGTTTCGACCATCTTATCCTTGCCTTGGAAATCTTTTTCCAGATCAACAAAGCGTGGCAGATCGGCCTCAAGCGGGTTCGCATCACGGCCCAATTCGTTGCCAAACGCACGGTAGGATTTCTCCTGACGCAACCAGTTTTGAGCGCGGGCACCAACCAGTTTCATGCCGTGCTTCTCGCCTGCTTTTTCGAGCAAATCAAAGAGGTAGTTCTGCATTTCCATCGGGTGGTGCAATTCCCAACCCAGTTCACCAGTGTAGGCCACGCGGATCGCATTGACCGGGCACATGCCCAGTTCGATCTGCTTGGCCGACAACCATGGGAAGCGCTTGTTTGACAAGGCTGTTTCAGGATTCGCGTCGTTGATCACTTCTTTCAGAACGTCGCGCGACTTTGGACCGGCGATGGCGAAAACACCCCACTGCGTGGTAACATCTTGGATTTCGATGTAGCCGAACTCTTCCATCTTGTCCTCGGCCGCCTTGCGCATGAAGTCGGCGTCGTACTCGGTCCAGGCGCCGGCAGACACGAGGTAGTAGTTGTTTTCGCCGTTGCGCACGATGGTGTATTCCGTGCGGGTGGTGCCATGCGAGGTCAGCGCATAGGTCAGGTTGATTCGGCCAATCTTTGGCAGCTTGTTACAGGTCAGCCAATCGAGGAAGGCGGTTGCGCCGGGTCCTTTGACAACGTGCTTGGTAAAGGCGGTCGCATCGATCAGGCCAACGCCTTCACGGATCGCCTTTGCCTCATCCACAGCATGTTGCCACCAGCCGCCACGACGGAAGCTACGGGCATCGTGGTCAAAAGTTTCTGGTGCATCCAGCGGACCAAAGTAGTTGGGGCGTTCCCAGCCGTTAACCCAACCAAATTGCGCGCCACGTGCTTTTTGACGGTCATACGCCGGTGCCGTCCGCAGTGGGCGTGCCGCTGGGCGCTCTTCGTCAGGGTGGTGCAGGATGTAGACGTGCTCGTAGCACTCTTCGTTTTTGCGGGCTGCAAACTCGGTTGTCATCCAGTTTGAGCTGTAACGTTTGGGGTCAAGTGATGCCATGTCGATCTCGGCTTCGCCATCGACCATCATCTGCGCCAGATAGTAACCTGTACCGCCACCAGCGGTGATCCCAAATGAGAAGCCTTCGGCCAACCACATGTTGCGCAGACCCGGAGCCGGGCCAACCAGTGGGTTGCCGTCAGGTGTATAACAGATCGGGCCGTTGAAATCATCCTTGAGGCCTGATTCAGCACAGGATGGCACACGTTCCGCCATCGCCATGTACTGGTCTGCGATCCGGTCCAGATCCAGCGGGAACAGATCGGCCCGGAAGCTGTCAGGAACGCCGTGTTCAAAACGTGCTGGCGCGCCGTGTTCGTAGATACCCAGGATCCAGCCGCCACGCTCTTCGCGGGCATAGGATTCATTGTCGGCGTCACGTACAACAGGGTGCTCTGGGTTGCCCGCTTCGCGCCATTTGACCAGCTCTGGGTCTTTGTCCATGACGATAAAGGTGTGCTCAACCGGGATGGCCGGCATTTTGATGCCCAGCATTTTGGCAGTACGCTGTGCGTGGTTTCCTGATGCGGTCACGACGTGCTCAGCGGTGATGACCACCTGCTCATCGCTTTCAATCAGGTTTCCGCCCTTTTCCACCATCTTGGTGCAGGTGACTTCCCAGTGGGTGCCAGTCCAATGGAAGGCATCGGCCTGAAGTTTGCGAACGATTTCAACACCACGCTGGCGGGCACCTTTGGCCATCGCCTGTGTCACGTCGGCCGGGTTAATATAGCCGTCTTCGGTGTGGTAGATCGCGCCTTTAAGATCGGAGGTCTCGATCAGCGGCCAGCGCTCCTTGATCTGATCGGGTGTCAGCCATTCATAGCCTACATCACAAGTTTCTGCGATGGATGCATAAAGCATGTATTCGTCCATACGCTCTTGCGTCTGCGCCATACGCAGGTTGCCCACAACGGCGAAACCCGCGTTCAAGCCGGTTTCTTCTTCCAGCTGCTTGTAGAAGTCGACTGAATATTTGTGAATGTGTGTTGTCGCATAGGACATGTTGAACAGCGGCAGCAGGCCGGCGGCGTGCCATGTGCTGCCAGAGGTCAGCTCATCGCGTTCAATCAGCATCACATCATCCCAGCCAGCTTTGGCCAGATGGTAAGCAATCGACGTTCCGACGGCACCGCCGCCAACAACAAGGGCTTTGACTTGGGTTTTCATAGACTGCGACTCCTGTGGGCAGAATCCAATTGATGGAGTTTTATCAGCAATAGGATTCTGCGCACAGCCCAGCCGACCCAAGATCGTGCAAAACCGACCTTTGCTATAGTTAGCCGTGCGAAAACGACATGGAATCCTAAATTTCAGTTTTTGCAGAACTTGCTGGCAGAGCCTTCCAGGCAAGATGAACCACCTGACAATTGAATGCGTTTTGGTTTTTCGCCTTTGGGTTTGGCGATGGCGGCGGTTTCTTCCGGTTCATCTGCCCCATCTCCGCTGAAGGCCGAAGACACAGCCCCCCAGAGCTTTCCAAGACCGCCAGAAGCCGCACCTTCCGACGATCCGGTTTTACGCGCTTCGCGAACCGCTTGTGCATTTTCCCGACAGGCGACTTTTGAAGCTGTATGATCGACAACACAGTCACCGGGAGGTAGTCCCCGGCGATATTCCATTACACGCGCGACAGTCTGGTCACCTGCGTCATTATAAAACTTGGCGATGTCTGCGTTGTCGTGGACGTAAGCAATTTCAGCCTTTGTAAAGCCACTCGATTTAATATTGCTGTAATCCGAGGACTGATTATCCGACGCATTCTCTTGATACAGACCTAATTCCTTGGCCAGTTCTGGTGACATTTGCTGTGCTTCGGGCACGTTGTCCTCGGTATCACTTGTCTCATCTGGTATTTGTGCCATTGCATACTGGATCATCGCTTCGATCTCGTCGCTCGCATCTTTTGAGGAGCGCCCTTCCAGCAAAGCATTGAGTCCCTTGCGATAACCCAGATTGATCAGCGTTTTCATATTGACCTTTTGACCAGCAGTCAGATCAATCGCGCCGTCCACCCCTGTGTATCCTTGCAAATAGGTATTCACGATCAATGCGCCACTATCAATATTTGCCATACGGTACTGTGCTTCTTGTGCTTTGAGACCCAGGAATTCGTTGCGCAGATCCACCATCTTTTCAGCCAACTCTGCCTCGGGTATGCCCTCGGGCAGTGCTGCATCATTGCCAACGGTCTTCATGGGATAGGGGAGCATGGCATTCAGGCCATCATAATCGATGGCCTGCAAAATTTCACGAGTCGTATTGCGTGACGCATTGGCGTGAACGCGCAATTCTATCTCTTGCCCAAAACCGACTATTCCTTTCAGGACACGGTAATGGTGTTCGCGATTGCCCTGCCAGTCGACCTGTTCGGCAAAGGCGACACCCCCTGCGACGGCATAACCCTCTTGCGAGCTGCCCGCTGACATGCCGTTGATTGTATCGGCAACCAGACCGATCAAGCTGTTCGCATTCGCTTCTTGCCGCGTGCGAACTTCAACATAAACGGCTTCATTACCACGCTTATAAACCCAACTGCGGCCATCCAGTTCCTTGATCCGGTCAGCCTCTGCGCGGACCTCCATATTGGCCACCATAGAGCCACTGGCCTTGTCGCTATTACTTTCATCTGCTTGCGGTAAAACGGCACTGTTGTCGCCTTCACTCAGGGCATTCCGAGTCCAGCCCTCGGGCGCCTCTGGCAGATAAGGCCTCCCGCCAATACGCCAGCGTTTCGCCCGCTCTTCGGCTTCGGCTTGCAGGCGCTTTTCTTCCTGTGCCCCAACAAATCGTTCCTTGTACGTCGCGAAATATGCCCCTGGGGAAAGCTGCCCCAATGCAAGGCCCGCCGTTTTGGATTGTTGATGATAATCAACACCGGCAACAACAATTCCGGCAACAACGGCAAACCCTAGAATATTTGTAACGGACATATCGGCCCCAACCCCTTGCTGAAAATCTGCGTCTAATCTGTTCTGCAATTTCGGCAAAATTTGGATTGGGGTCCGGCGATTATCAGGCAGCGGTTGAAATTAATCCCCCAATGCAATTCCCTCACGCCGTGGGTCGGCGCCACCTAACAAGCGCTGTCCGATTGAAATGGCATGGATACCGGACGTCATGTCACGATTTTCGGTCGTGAACCCCATCGCCTGCAGATCCTTTTCCATCTCGACTGCTTGCGTTCCCGCCTCTAGATCGTAGACCCCAAAACGGTTGATCATGTTGGGAAAACTTGCAGCTTGCTGCACATTCATACCCCAATCCAGATGGGCAATGATGACCTTGGTGACATAGCTGATGATCCGGCTGCCGCCTGGACTGCCAACCACCAGAACCGGTTTGCCCTCTTTCAAGACAATCGTTGGCGACATAGAGGAACGAGGGCGCTTGCCTGGGGCAATGGCGTTGGCAATTGGGCGACCATCATCATGTGTAAGAAAGGAAAAATCAGTCAGTTCATTATTGAGCAAAAAGCCCCGCACCATCAGGCGTGACCCGAACGCATTTTCAATAGTTGTGGTCATCGACAGCGCATTGCCGAATTGATCTACAATTGAGATGTGCGACGTCGAAGGTAGCTCTAATGCGACATCATCAGCCCAGTTCAAGGCATGATCATAATCGGGTTTGCCCGGTAGCGCCTGCTCTAATGCGCTATCTCGCTTTAACTGCTCGGCGCGCGCTTTGAGATAGGCGGGATCGATCAGGCCCTTCACCGGTACAGGCACGAAATCACTATCGGCCATGTAACGGCCACGGTCGGAAAACCCCAGACGCGTGGCATCGCCAATCAAGCGCCAAGTTTGCGGGTCATTCGGACCAAGTGCAGCGAGATCAAAGTTATCGACGATACCTAAAATTTGCCCCACCGTCAGCGCACCAGATGACGGTGGCCCCATACCGCAGATCTGGTAACCACGGTAACCACTGCAGACAGGCGCGCGTTCTTTAACCTGATAGATCGCCAGATCCAAGGTGTTAAGCACGCCAGGGTTACCAACTGCGGACTGCACGGTTTGAACGATGTCTTTGGCAATCTCTCCGGCGTAGAATGCCTGCGCACCCTTTGCCGCTATCTGCCTAAGGGTGTCAGCATATTCAGGATTGCGTAGAACATGCCCCACCGGTGGCACAGCGCCATCCGGCATAAAATACGCGCGGGTCGCATCAAACCGGGACAGGCGGTCAGCATCCCCTTCGATCAGCTTTGCCAAACGCGGGCCAACTGCAAACCCCTGATCGGCCAGTGCGATCCCGTCCTCAAACAAAGTCGGCCATTCTGCCATGCCCCATTTCTCATGCGCAGCTTGCAAGAGCGCCACCGTCCCCGGTGTACCAACGGAGCGGCCGCCAACCACGGCATCATAAAATTCCAATGGGTGCCCGGCTTCGTCCTGAAACAAAGTTGGTGTCGCGACCAAAGGTGCTGTTTCACGTCCATCCAATGTGGTCAGCGCGCCAGTCTTTGCATCATACCAGACCAGAAATGCCCCACCACCAAGACCCGAGCTTTGCGGCTCAACCAATCCCAAAACCACCTGCACGGCAACCATCGCATCAGCAGCGGTGCCACCTCGGCGTAAAACATCCGCACCCGCCTCTACGGCCAATGGATGCGCTGCCGAAATCATCCAATTTTGCGCCTCAACCGGGCGGCCTGCCAGTTTCGCTGCCTCTGACGCGCGCGATTCTGGAGTGGTCGCCACCAAGCCAGCCCCTGCGATTTCAGGTTCAAATTGATCAGCTGACTGCTCTGCCACAATAAACTGAGGCAGCAAAAGAAAGGTCAGCAGGAGTTTTGTAAAATGTCTCATGGAACATCGACCCCGAATGTTTTGTTGATCTTAGGGTAGAGCTGGAATCACCTGATCTGGTGGGCGATGGCCATCGTCAAAGGTTTTGATATTGACCAAGACCTTTTCGCCCATCTCAATCCGCCCCTCGAAAGTGGCCGACCCCATATGCGGCAACAACACAACGTTTTGCAATTCACGCAGCCGCGGGTTGAGCTGATCGCCGTGCTCGTAAACATCCAACCCGGCGCCAGCGATTTCACCTGAGCGCAAAGCGCGCGTCAACGCGTGTTCATCGATCACCTCGCCACGCGAAGTGTTCACGATCACTGCATCAGATTTCATCAGTTTTAGCCTACGGTCATTCACCAGATGAAAGGTAGACGGCGTATGCGGGCAATTCACGCTGATAATATCCATCCGCGCCATCATCTGATCCAGTGATTCCCAATAAGTGGCATCCAAGTCTTCTTCGATCTCAGGACGCAGCCTATTTCGGTTATGATAGTTAATATCTATACCAAAGGCTGCCGCGCGACGTGCAACCGCCTGCCCGATTCGGCCCATGCCTAAAATACCCAAACGTCGCCCGGCAACACGCCCACCCAACAAAGCCGTGGGCGCCCAGCCGTCCCAGTCGCCTTTGCGCATGACGGTTAACCCTTCGGGAATACGGCGTGTGACACTAAGAATAAGCGCCAGCGTCATGTCCGCGGTATCGTCCGCTGACACACCCGGCGTGTTTGACACCATAATGCCATGCTGGCGCGCGGCCTGGACATCAATATGATCCACCCCAGCGCCATAGTTCGCAATCAATTTCAGCCGGTCACCAGCCTGTGCAATCAGGGCCGCATCGATCTGGTCGCTTAATGTGGGCACCAATACATCGGTTGTCTTCACAGCGTGAATCAGCTCTGCACGTGACATTGGCTGATCGCCCTCGCGCAGGGTCACATCAAAAAGTTCGCCCATCCTGTGCTCGACGGATTCCGGCAAGCGTCGCGTTACGACAACACTTAGACGGCCAACTGTCATCAAACCCCTCCTGGTTCTTTCATATTGCAGACGTTAGTGGCAGAGTGACGCAGGAATGAGCGGGGCACAAGAACCCCAATAAAATTAACGTGCAGTAATTTGAGGCACCTCCGTGAAAACAGGCTTTGGAATTGTCATCGCTATCGTGCTGTTCATTGGCACATTTGCCGCTGCCGAAGGACGCGGGCAGGTAACCAATTTGCCATTGCCGCGATTCGTGTCGATGAAAGCCACTGAGGCCAATATTCGCCGCGGCCCAAGTCTGACTCACAGGATCGACTGGGTATACAAACAAAAAGACATCCCGCTACAGATCATCGCCGAACACGGCCACTGGCGTCGTGTACGAGACCGCGACGGTGCTGGCGGCTGGATTCACTATTCGCTGCTGTCCGGCACACGCACCGTTCTGGTCGAGCGTGACATGTTGGCCTTGCGCAAAACACCCACCCCGGACGGCCAACCCGAAGCCCATCTGGAACTGGGCGTGATCGCCCGCGTTGAGGAATGTGAACTGGGTTGGTGCCGTCTGTCTGCGGGGGGCTACAAGGGTTGGGCTGAAAAAGTTTTTGTCTGGGGAGTCGGGACAAACGAGATTCTAGAGTAACGTTCTGAAATCCAGAAAAAGCCCTAAAATTGGCCCGTGAATTTTTTTACAAAACAGGCCTTGCACCACCGGGAAGTCCAGAGTAATTAGCGCGACACGTTGGGAAGTAGCTCAATTGGTAGAGCACCAGTTTTTGGTACTGTAGGTTGCAGGTTCGAGTCCTGCCTTCCCAGCCAAACACACTTTAGATTTACTTTTAATGTAAATCGCAGAAAGCTGCGTTTATTTCAGAGATTGCTTGCCTTCTTGACGTCACAGGCAATCTGAAACCTGAGCAATCATCATGTCAATGCAGGCTGTTGGTCGCGATTTTGGGCATGCGGAACGCCCCAAATAGCCAATATTCCGTCCTGAATAGGAAATTTGGCCCTCCAAATCCAAACTCGTTTTACAAACCGGTGCATTTCATTGCAGGTTGTTATTCGAAGTGTCCAGCTGGGTGAGATTTTTACGTGTCCCTATTCTTTATCGTTGCTTTGCCATTTTTTGGCGCGCTGCTTCCGGGTATAATGAACGCTGCCGGGCGGGCGGCCTGTGCCGGCGTTACCTTTATCGTCTCTCTTGCTGCGTTCTTGGGGTTATTGACCAACCTGCCCTCTGTGTTAGCGGGTGATGTTGTCACAGCAAGGGTCGACTGGATCCCGACGTTGGGGTTGAATTTCACGCTTATGCTGGACGGGCTTGGATTTTTCTTCGCCCTGTTGATCCTTGGTATTGGTCTTTTGATCATTGCCTATGCGCGGCATTACCTAAGCCGCGATGACAATATGGGCGAATTCTTCACGTATCTGCTTTTGTTTCAGGGCGCGATGGTCGGCATTGTACTCAGCGATAACATCCTCCTTTTGTTGATTTTCTGGGAACTGACTTCGCTCTCGTCTTTCCTATTGATCGGCTATTGGAAACATCTGCCAGAAGGGCGGCAAGGGGCACGTATGGCCTTGACCGTAACAGGCATGGGCGGGCTGGCGATGGTTGGTGGAATGCTGATTCTGGGTCAGATCGCAGGAAGCTATGATCTCAGTATCATCTTGCAAAACCGCGAATTGATTCAAGCTGATCCGCTTTACCTTCCCGCATTGATACTCATTTTGCTGGGCTGTTTTACGAAATCTGCACAGTTTCCATTTCACTTCTGGTTGCCGCATGCCATGGCAGCGCCAACGCCGGTTTCGGCCTATCTGCATTCTGCAACCATGGTAAAGGCGGGCATTTTCTTAATGGCCCGGATGTGGCCCGTACTTGCGGGTACACCAGAATGGTTTGCAATCGTGACCACCGCCGGATTGGTGACAATGGTGCTGGGCGCGGTCATCGCCTTGTTCAAACACGACTTAAAAGCATTGCTCGCGTTTTCCACGGTCAGCCATTTGGGGTTAATCACAATGCTATTGGGCACCGGGACGACCTTTGGTGCGATGGCGGCGGTGTTCCACATTCTAAACCACGCCACTTTCAAGGCCGCGCTTTTCATGTCTGCAGGGATCATCGATCACGAGGCCCATACCCGCGATATCCGCCGTTTGGGAGGCCTGCGCAAACTGATGCCTGTGACCTTTGTGATTGCGACGCTTGCCGCTCTGTCAATGGCGGGAATTCCTTTGCTCAATGGGTTTTTGTCCAAAGAAATGATGCTGGAAGAAACCACCCATACTGTACTCTTTGATACGCCTTGGCTGGTCCCGGTTATGGCAACGATAGGGGCGCTATTTTCAGCCGCCTATTGTTTTCGCTTGATTGGGCATGTGTTCTTTGGCCCTGTCCGCGATGATTATCCTTCCACCCCGCACGATCCCGGCCCGGGGCTCTGGTTGCCGCCTGCGGTTCTTGTCGTGCTGGTCGTGGTGATAGGTCTTGCCCCGTTTCTGGCCGAGCCGTTTGTCAAACTTGTCACCGCGTCCCTGCTGGGCGAGGCTGGCGATGTGCCAAAGGCCCATTTCAAGATTTGGCACGGGCTGGTACCTGCGTTGTTCATGTCAATCACCGCCACCCTTGGCGGCCTTCTGTTGATGGGGATGTATAAACCCCTGCTGCGCTTGTGGGAAAACACCCCTCGCCCCGAAGCCAAGGTGATCTTTGAGGCCATCCTAAACGCGACTATTGAAATGGCGCGTACTTTGATCAAAGGTTTGCACAATGGCGCATTCTCTCGTTATGCAGCAATTTGTGCCGTGACCATACTAGCGGTGGGCTTTCATGCCTGGACCACAGGATCAATCGCTGCGCCCACACGGGAAATTCAGGCAGCAACCCCCGTTGCAATTGCAGGCTGGATAATGCTGGTAGCTGCAACATGTGGTCTGGTGCTTATGCATCGCAACAGGTTTTTGGCGCTAATCTTGATTGGGATTGTTGGCCTGATGGTCTCCGTCGGGTTTGTGTATATGAGCGCCCCAGATCTGGCCATGACCCAGTTCACGGTCGAAGTCGTTACAATTATCTTGTTGCTTCTGGCCCTGAACTTTCTGCCCAAAAGCACCCCAATGGAAAGCACTGTGTTGCGCCGGGTGCGTGATGCAGGTGTCGCCATTGCAGGCGGAGTGGCGACGTTCACGCTGGCTTATCACTACCTGTTGCGCGACGCGATCAGCACGCCAATATCTGAGTTCCACCTGGCAAACTCATACAAGGGTGGCGGAGGCACGAATGTGGTTAACGTCATCTTGGTCGACTTCCGGGGGTTTGACACTTACGGCGAAATCATCGTGCTCGGCATTGCTGCCCTGTTGATTTATGCCCTGACCGAAACCTTGCTGGACGGGCCAGTCCGCGCACGGCTTTTGAACCGACAACCAGATCAATCGCGCGCGGGCGATAGGCATCCGATGATGATGGTCGTGCTGACGCGGGTGATCATGCCTGTGGTCTTGATGGTTGGCTTTTATATCTTCCTGCGCGGTCATAATGATCCGGGGGGCGGGTTTATCGCCGGTTTGATCGTCTCTATTGCTGTGGTTATGCAGTATATGGCCAGTGGGTTTGCATGGACGTCAGCCCGACTGACATATCCTTACCATGGCGTGATTGGTGCTGGCGTTTTGATCGCTGGTTTTACCGGTATCGGATCGTGGTTCGTTAGCAAACCGTTCCTGACATCTGATTTTACCTATGTTCGCATCCCACCGTTTGAGAAGTTTGAGCTCGCGACGGCGGCCCTTTTTGATTTGGGTGTGTTCCTGGCGGTTGTGGGCGCGGTTATGCTGTCGCTAGAAAGCTTTTCGCGGCTCGCACGGCGTGCACATGTGCCTGACAGCGATCATCCGATGGACATTGATCCATCCCGCGATGACCCGCCACCAGATGCCTCCGGGCCAGAAAGGGAGGGTGTGTGATATGGAACTGCTCGTCGCATCCGCCATTGGCATTCTGACCGCTGCGGGATTGTATCTTGTTCTACGGCTCAGAACCTTTCCCGTGATCCTTGGCGTCTCATTACTGACCTACTCGGTCAATATCTTTTTGTTTGCCTCGGGAAGGCTAAGTATCGGTGCCCCACCAATTTTACGAGATGGCGTATCTGTCTATACCGATCCATTGCCTCAGGCCCTTGTTTTGACGGCGATCGTGATTTCATTTGGCATGACAGCCGTTGTGGTGATGATCGGGCTTGGGGCATTCCTTGGGGCAAATGATGACCATGTGAATGATCAACCCAAAGAGCAGAAGACAGACGCGGAGGGACAATCATGACCCACTGGATCATCGCCCCCGTTGTTCTACCTGCGATGCTTGCGCCGTTTATCGTGCTGGCCGCACGTTATCATATCGGAATTCAGCGGGTATTTTCCCTTGCAGGTGTTATAGCACTGATTGCCATAGCCGCCGGGTTGGCATGGGAGGTCTCAGACGGAACAATCCTACTTTATCAACTGGGGGATTGGGCTGCGCCCTTTGGCATCGTTCTTGTCGGTGATCGGCTCTCAACTATGATGGTACTGCTGACATCCGTATTGGCACTGTTTGTTCTGCTCTATGCCATTGGATCGGGCTGGGACAATCGCGGGCGACACTTTCACGCGCTGTTTCAGTTCCAGTTGATGGGGATTATTGGCGCCTTTCTAACCGGTGACCTGTTCAACCTTTTTGTATTCTTCGAGGTCCTGCTGATCGCCTCTTACGGGCTGATGATCCACGCGGGTGGCAATGCGCGGCTACGCGCGGGCGTGCAGTATGTGTTGTTCAACCTGATCGGATCTACACTGTTTTTGTTTGCACTGGGGTCAATTTACGCAGAAACAGGCACGCTGAATATGGCTGACCTCGCAGAGCGCGTGACACTGATTGATCCTGAAGAAACCGTTGGTATTCGCGTTGCGGCAGTTTTGCTGTTGCTTGTCTTTGCCATCAAGGCGGCCCTCGCCCCGCTTCATTTTTGGCTACCTTCAAGCTATTCAGAGGCCCCCGCTCCAGTTGCTGCATTGTTTGCGATCATGACAAAAGTTGGGGCCTACGCAGTCATCCGCGTTTATACGATGATCTTTCCGATCGACCTTGAAGTCACCTCGGGCCTGCATGATCAGTGGCTGTTGCCCGCCGCATTGGTATCGCTTGCGATTGGAATGGTCGGCACGCTTGCGGCAACAAAACTAGACCGGCTTATTGCGTTTTCGATCATCGGATCGATGGGCATGGTTATGGTATCAATTGCGCTGTTCAATCCTGCAGGGATCGCCGCGGCACTGTATTATATCGTGCATTCAACATTGGCTGGCGCTGCATTGTTCCTGATCTCGGATCTGGTACGCACCGGGCGGGGCAATCTACAGATCACCGCCCAACCCCCAATCAAAGGCGCCGCCTTAACCGCCGCGTTGTTTTTTGCTGGTGCTATTGCCATGGCCGGCCTGCCGCCGCTGTCAGGGTTTTTGGGAAAGATGATGGTGTTGAATGCCGCATATGACACCGATCTGATGGTCTGGGTCTGGACGGTTGTTCTGGTATCCAGCCTGATCAGTGTTCTGGGTTTCGCCCGCGCGGGTAGCATCATTTTCTGGAAAGCTCAAAGTGTTGAACCCAATATTGAACCCGACGCAGAACCTGGCGACGCAACCTGCCCGACTGCACTTTCATATGTTGCTGTAGGCGGATTGTTTGTACTTCTGACAGCGCATACCGTCTTTGCTGGTAAGGTCCATGGTTATACAACTGTCATGGCGGCACAGCTATTTCAGCCGGACGCCTATATCGCAACCGTGATCGAGACCCCCGGCAAACTTAGCAAACCACAGGAGGGCCACTGATATGACACGCGCGTTCCGTAGGCTTTTGCCACACCCTTTCCTGACGCTCATACTCACGACGGTCTGGGTCCTTTTGCAAAATGATGTTTCGGCCGGAATGGTTGTTTTCGGTCTTATTCTTGGGATCATCATCCCGTGGATCACAGTGAGATGGTGGCCCGATACGCCACAAGGGTTTCGCCTGAACAAAATGATCAGCTACAGCATGATTGTGATGGGCGACATTCTTATCGCCAACATACAGGTCGCTTGGATTGTTCTCACCGTCCCAAACTCGAAACTCAAACCGGCCTGGATCGTGATCCCGCTTGAATTGCGTCAACCCGAGGCTATTACTGTGCTTGCAGGTACAATCACTCTCACGCCGGGCACAGTCTCGTCCGACTTGTCCAGTGAAGGGCATAGCCTGCTTGTTCACGTCCTGCATACAGATGATCCCGACGCGGTGCGCGACGAGATTAAAACGCGATACGAGCGTCGCCTGCTGGAGGTTTTTTCATGACCACTGCTATAGAACTTATGGATGTCGCCCTGATCATCGCCTTTGTCGCCTTAGCCCTTGGTCAGATCCTTTCGATGGTTCGGCTGCTGTTGGGGCCAACCTCTGCTGACCGGATCCTTGCCCTAGATACGATGGTCATCAACGCATTGGGTCTGGTCGTTGTCCTTGGCATCCATCAGGGCCAACAGATCTACTTTGAAGTCTCGCTTTTGATCGCCATGCTTGGTTTTGTTTCAACAGTAGCGTTGGCACGCTTCATGTTACGAGGGGATATTATCGAATGACGCTCCAAATCATAGCGACTTACGGTGCTGCGCTCTCGTTGCTGATCGGATCGGGCTTTATTCTGGTCGGCGTGATAGGTCTGTTGAAATTCAACGATTCAATGTCTCGCATGCATGCCCCGACCAAAGTTGGCACGGTTGGAATCGGCATGCTGTTGCTTGCATCGATACTGAATTCGTTTGCCACAGGTACACCTTCCATCCACGAAGTCCTGATCATGGCCTTCTTGTTTGTTACAGCACCGGTTTCCGCACATTTCATCGCAAAGGTGAACATTCACCGCAGGACGTGCCAGACCCCTCCGCCACCCCCAGCCGATGACAACTGGGCAACATTGCACCCTACTGAAACTGAGTAAGCCCGGGACCATGCAAAATTCTTTGTCGAGTGTCGTATCTCGGCTTATGAAAATAGTGCTTTGCTACGCGCGATGATATGTTCGACGAACAGGCGTATTTTGGGATCCTGTAATTTTTTGTGCGGGTAGAGACATCCAAAAACTATCGGAACCGGCGGGGTGCTTGGCAGGACCTCTACCAGCTGACCGTCGGCAAGATGTTCTGCCACATCAAAGCGAGGTTTGTTGACGATGCCTCGCCCGGCCAATGCCCAATCTGTCAGCACGTCACCATCATCGGCATCAAACTTGCCGCGCACTTCCAGTTTCACCGTCTCGGTGCCCGACTGAAGTGTCCAGAAATATTCTGGAGATCGAGGATATCGCAACAATAGGCAATTGTGACCTGATTGCAAAAGGTCTTCAGGCTTCTTTGGGGTTCCGAACTCTGACAGATATTTGGGCGCAGCACACAAGACACGGTCGCAGTCGGTGATTTTGCGAAGCTTCAGATTGGAATCCGCAGGCTTGCCTACAAAAAACTCAACATCGATACCATCTGCAAGAATATCAACCTTGCGATCGGACAGACGCATCTGGATTTCGGTTTCAGGAAACGCATCGACAAAATCGGGCACAAGCGGCGCCACAATACGGCGCCCCACGCCAAGCGGGGATGTCACGCGTATCACGCCACGTGGCCGATCAGAAAAATTAGCCACTTTGGCCTCTGCGGTTTCCAGAGAAAGAAGTATATTCTTCGCCTCTCCATAGAATACGGTGCCAACCTCGGTCGGGGTAATGGACCGGGTTGTACGGTTGAAAAGCCGAACACCTAGCCGTTTTTCAAGCTCTTTGATTCGCTTGCTAGCCATCGCAGGCGTCAGCCGCAGATCGCGTCCGCCAGATGTGATATTGCCAAGTTCATACACCCTGACAAAAACACGAAGGCTTTCGATATAAGACATTGTCACATCCGATCAGATGATTACTTAGAAAAAGCATTGCATTGCGGGCCTTTCATTTTCAACAGAATGTTGAAACTATTTCCCATTTATCGCTATTTGAGAACACAATAGATCGCTCTAAACTGCCTTATTACCAATAGCTCAATGAACCGGTATTCTTGGGAGAAGGCAAAATGGCGCACCGCAGTGACATACGATTTGTTCTAAATGGCAAAGACATCGCTGTGAGCGACGTCGGCGCAGATCAAACATTACTAGATTATATTCGCCTGGATCGGCACCTGACCGGCAGTAAAGAAGGCTGCGCCGAAGGCGATTGTGGCGCGTGCACTGTTCTGGTTGGGCGGCTTTCCGACACCGGGCTGACCTACATGCCCGTAAATGCCTGTATTCGATTTCTGGCTTCTGTTGATGGTTGCCATGTTGTAACGGTCGAATATCTTTCCGGACCAGACGGGCGTTTGCACCCCGTGCAGCAGGCCATGGTCGAGCATCACGGCAGCCAATGCGGATTCTGCACACCGGGATTTGTTATGTCGCTTTATGCACTGTGGATGGCAGTGCCCGAACCATCTGAAACACAGGTCGAAACCGCACTTCAGGGCAACCTATGTCGCTGCACCGGTTATGAGCCCATTATCAAAGCCGCAGTCGCAATCAGCCAATATGGAAGCCCTGCGGCGGATTACCTGAATACCGAACGCAATGCGGTCACTGCGCGTCTGCAAGCCCTGCAAGACGGCAAACGGGTCGTATCAGGCCCTGACGACAATCTTTGCATCCTTCCAGCCGATGTTGATGATTTTGCGCAGTGCCTTTTGGAATATCCGTCAGCAACCATCGTTGCTGGTGCCACGGATGTCGGGCTTTGGGTCACCAAATTCCTGCGGAACATCGGTCCAGCCATCTTCACCGGCCACCTAAATGAGCTGAAAACAGTCTCTAAACATGGTGATTCACTGATTATCGGTGCCGGTGCGAGCTATACCGAATGTCAGGATGCCATGACGCAACATTTTCCACATCTTGCCCCCTACTGGGACCGGATTGCCGGTTGGCAGGTACGCAATATGGGAACCGTTGGTGGCAATATCGCAAACGGATCGCCGATTGGGGATACGCCACCTGTGTTGATCTCTCTGGGCGCTGAAATCACTCTGCGTCGTGGCTCTGACCGTCGCAATCTGCTCTTGCAGGACTACTTCATTGATTATGGCAAACAGGATCGGCGAGAGGGTGAATTTGTCGAATCTATTCACATTCCATTGCCAGCCTCTGACGATCTGAATGCCGCCTACAAAATCTCTAAACGCCGCGACGAGGATATCTCCTCGGTAGCGGTCGGGATCAATGCCACCGTGCGAGATGGGGTCATCACCGGTTGCCGTATCGCCTTTGGTGGCATGGCCGCAACGCCCAAACGGGCCACTGCAGCAGAGCAAGCGCTGGTTGGGAAAACATGGTCGGAGCAAGCGTTTGAAACCGCGGCCGAGGCCCTGTCTGGTGATTTTGCCCCGCTGAGCGATTGGCGCGCATCCTCAGAGTATCGGATGTTGTCAGCGCAAAACCTGCTGCGGCGTTTCTTTCTTGAGAATGACGCAGCCACAACAACCCCTATTCAACTGCTTTCGGCGTAAGGAGACGTACCAATGAAACAGAACGTTTCTATCACAGGGGCGGCACATACAGACCGCATTCATGACAGTGCCATCAAACATGTCACAGGTACTGCCGATTACACCGATGACGTGGTTTTGCCGCAGGGCGCGCTTCATGCCTACCTGGGTGTGTCTGATGTGGCGCATGCGACATTGAACAGCATCGACCTAAGCGAAGTTCTGGCCGCACCGGGTGTCATTGGCGTTTTGACCGCCAAGGATGTTCCGGGCGTCAACGATATCAGCCCCACTGGCTTGCATGATGAGCCGGTGTTTCCCACTGATGCGATCCAGTTTCACGGTCAGCCCCTGTTTGCAGTTGTGGCTGAAACCCGTGAAGCTGCGCGTCGCGCCGCCGAATTGGCCAAGGTGGATTACGAAGTTTTACCACACGCATTAGATCCTATTGCAGCGCAAAATGCTGATTACCCTCATGTCACAGCCCCATTGAAGTTGGAGCGTGGCGATATTGATCAGGCTTTCGAGGACGCACCCAATCGTATCAAAGGGCGAATGAATGTCGGCGGGCAGGATCACATGTATCTTGAGGGTCATATCGCCTTTGCCATCCCCGGCGAAGATGACGACATTGTTGTGCAATGCTCGACCCAGCACCCCTCGGAAGCACAACACATGGTCGCCCATGCCATGGGCATCCCCTCAAATGCGGTCACGGTTAACGTGCGCCGCATGGGCGGTGGGTTCGGTGGCAAAGAGAGCCAGATGAACCTGTTCTGCGTTGTTGCAGCTATGGCTGCAAAGAAATGGAACAGTGCCGTGAAAATCCGCCCCGACCGGGATCAGGATATGACTGCCACCGGCAAGCGGCATGATTTTGTCATCGACTACGACGTCGCCTTTGATGATGCGGGTCGAATTCAGGCGGTCGATAGCACATTTGCCGCCCGCTGCGGATTCTCAGCGGACCTGTCAGGTCCGGTAACTGACCGCGCGCTATTCCATGCCGACAACGCCTATTTCTACCCCAATGTACGCCTGAACAGTCGTCCAATGAAAACAAATACAGTGTCTAATACAGCGTTTCGTGGCTTTGGCGGCCCACAGGGGGTGATCGCAGCTGAGCGAATGATCGAAGAAATCGCCTATGCCACAGGCCAAGATCCATTGGATGTGCGCAAGGCTAACTTTTATGGTGGCGAAGGGCGCGTACTGACACCTTATCATCAAGAGGTTGAAGACAGCATTCTTGACCGTTTGGTTGGCGAGCTGGAGGAAACGGCGGCCTACAGAAAACGTCGTGAAGAGATCATCGCTTACAACGCAACCTCGCCAGTTTTGAAAAAGGGCATCGCCCTCACGCCAGTGAAATTTGGCATCTCGTTCACGGCAACCTGGTACAATCAGGCCGGCGCATTGGTGCACGTTTATAATGACGGCTCAATACATCTGAACCATGGCGGTACAGAGATGGGTCAGGGTCTGAACACAAAGGTTGCACAGGTTGTCGCCGAGGCATTTCAGGTGGACTTTGAGCGGATCAAGATCACCAAAACCACAACCGAGAAAGTGCCAAACACGTCGGCCACTGCGGCCTCGTCCGGTACTGATCTGAACGGCATGGCCGCGCTCAATGCGGTTGAGCAGATCAAAGCCCGGCTGGTTAATTTCGCTGTTGAGAAATGGGGCGTTACAGAAGGTGAAGTGACCTTCTTACCCAATCAGGTTCAAATCGGTGCGGAAACGCTGTCTTTTGATGCCTTCATCAAAGAGGCCTATATGGCCCGCGTACAACTGTCTGCGGCTGGGTTCTACAAAACGCCAAAAATCCACTGGGATCGCACCAAGGGTCAAGGACGGCCATTCTATTACTATTCCTATGGCGCGGCCTGCTCGGAAGTGACAATTGATACCCTCACCGGTGAATATTGTGTTGAACGCACAGATATCTTGCATGACGTGGGTCGCTCGCTGAACCCTGTTTTGGACAAAGGCCAAGTCGAAGGCGCGTTCATTCAAGGCATGGGCTGGCTGACCACCGAAGAATTGTGGTGGGATGATGCTGGCCGTTTGCGGACGCATGCACCATCAACCTACAAGATCCCGCTGGCGTCGGATCGGCCGCGTGAATTCAATGTGAAGCTGGCCGACTGGTCGGAAAACCGCGAACTGACAATCAAACGTTCCAAAGCTGTTGGCGAGCCACCCTTCATGCTGGGTATCTCAGTGTTTGAGGCCCTGTCGATGGCGGTTGCATCAGTCGCAGATTACCGCGTCTGCCCGCGCCTTGACGCCCCGGCCACGCCCGAGCGCGTATTGATGGCAGTCACCCGTTTGCGGGCGGAGGGTTAAGCCATGTCGGACACGGCAACCATGCTGGCAGATTTCCTACGCGATCAAACACCGGTTATTCACATCCGCCTGACCCGTGTGCGGGGCTCCTCACCGCGCAATGAAGGTACAGAGATGTTTGTCACCACGCGTGCGCTTTGGGGCACGATTGGAGGCGGGCAGCTGGAATACCTTGTCATTGAACAAGCCCGGGAAATGCTAAGCACCGGAGTGTTGAATAAGGATATGGATGTACCGCTTGGCCCCGAGATCGGACAATGCTGCGGTGGACGAGTTGAATTGTCGCTGCACCGGATGCGCACTTCGGACAAACGCGATGCGGTCGCAAAAGCCGATCAAAATGACATTGAACGCCCGCATGTCTATGTGATGGGCGCGGGGCACGTTGGACGGGCACTTGCCAATCAGTTCCAACATCTGCCGGTGCAATGTGTATTGATCGATACCCGCCCCGAAGAAATCGCTCTGTGCACCGCTGATGTCGAAACCCGGGTTAGTGCCCTGCCAGAAGTCGACATTATGTCGGCCCCCGAAGGCAGCGCATTCATTGTGCTGACGCATGATCACGGTCTTGACTTCTTACTTGCCTCAACAGCGCTGGGCTGCGGTGATGCGGCTTACGTTGGTCTGATCGGATCGGCCACAAAACGGATCAAGTTTCGCAATTGGGCGCATGAACATTGCGATGGCATGACAATCGATCAACTGACCTGCCCGATCGGCGCGCAGGGCAGTCAAAACAAACAACCCAGCGTCATTGCCGCCTTTGTGGTGGCCGAGGTCATGGCTGAACTGACCTCTGACGCGGCAACATCACTCCCGAAAAAAGCACGCAAAGAACGTGCTGCGGGTCATCTAACCAACAGAAAAGGAATTTCACTCTGACAGGGTCAGAACGGAATTCAACCTAACAGTGGAGGACATCCCCATGACCAGTGGGACCTACAACTACAAATTATTTGCGCGCAGTGACTTTAACGCCTTTTGGGCGCTGTTCACTGACAACCTTGTCAACCTGTTGATCCTGTCCGGGGTCTGCCAATTTGTGTTCCAAATGCCCGCTGAGATCGTCTATGGCCGGATCGTTCCGGGCGCGGCCATCGCCATTCTGGCGGGTGTGGTGGTTTACACCTATCTGGCAAAATGGGCTGCCAATAAACAAGGCAAAGACGTCACTGCATTGCCGTATGGCATTTCGACCCCAGTGATGTTTGTCTATCTGTTTGGCGTGATTGGACCGATCTACTGGGCAACACAAGATCCGCTGCTGGCATGGCAGGTCGGTATTGGCGCGGGCTTCATGGGTGGCATCGTTGCGGCCCTTGGTGCCATCGTCGGCCCATTCCTGAAGCGCATCACCCCGCGTGCGGGCATGTTGGGTACACTTTGCGGTATCGCGTTGGTTTTCATCGGCTCCGTTCCATTAGCCGAGATTTTTGAAAACCCAATCATCGGCTTTACCTCTCTGCTGTTTATTCTGTGGGGCCTGATCGGGCGTTTCCGGTTGCCGGGCAACATCCCTGCAGGTCTGGTTGCAATCGGGGCCGGTACTGTGATCGCGATCATTCTGGGCGAGTCCAAGTTTGACGTCAGCGGCATCGGGTTCTACCCACCAGTCCCTTACTTTGGCGACATGATTGCCGGTATTCAGTATTTGTTTGCCAACCCAGAGCTGTTTTTGGTTCTGATCCCAGTGCAAATCTACAACTTCATCGAAACCATGAACAACGTGGAATCAGCTGAGGCCGCAGGTGACGAATACCCCGTAGGTCTGTGTCAGATCACCGATGGTACTGGCACAATGATTGGTGCGCTGTTTGGTTCACCTTTCCCAACAACCGTGTACATTGGCCACCCGGCTTACAAGCGTATGGGTGCACATGCGGGCTATACCATTGGTGTTGCCGTTGTTATTGCCGCCGCTGCCTTTCTGGGCTTCTTGTCCTTCCTTGCGGGTCTGATCCCAATTGCCGCTGCTGCGCCGGTACTGGTTTTTGTTGCCGTCAGCCTGATCACCAACACCGCCTGGGCAGTGAAGCCGATGCATATGGCTGCCGTGTCCTTTGCTGTACTGCCGCATATCTCGGCCTTCTTGATGGTCAAATGGGGATCACTGATGAACGCGCTGCGCAGTGCGGGCGTTGAAGGTCTGCCATCGCTTGGCGATGAAGGTCTGACCGCTGCCCTACTGATGGAAGGCGCACATTTTGAGGGCCACCTAGCATTGAGCCAAGGTGCGATTGTCACCGGTCTAATCTGGGGTGCGATTGTTGCCGACGTGATTGATGGACGGTTCCGCATGGCGGGTGGTTTCGCGATTGCTGCGTCTGTGATGTCTTCGATTGGGATCATCCATTCATATACAATGCAGGCCCCGCAGTTTGACGGTATCACCGGCGGCTATCTGATTATCGGTGCGTTCTTGTATCTATATCCGCTGATTGCCCCGAAAGAGGATCTGGAAAACCGCATCATCGTTCCAGATGAACCGGATATGATGGATGACCTGCCAGGCCAGCAAGCCTGATCATCCACACTAATACAAGGGGCGGCGAATACGCCGCCCCAAACACTTCGTACGGACAAAGAGACCATGACCGAGACACTATTGCGTAGCCGACTGCTGACCTTTCACCGTGAGCCTATGAATGGGGATGATGGCGACGCCTATACCTATTTGGAAGATGGCGCTGTTTTGATCCGCGATGGCGTGATCCAAAAGACAGGCACGTTCAGCGATGTAATCGCGAATACTCCGAATGCTGCAGTCACAGATCACCGGCCCCATCTGATGATGGCGGGTTTCATCGACACACATATCCATTTCCCCCAAGTTCAGGTGATTGCCTCGTGGGGTTCGCAATTACTGGACTGGCTCAACAACTACACCTTTCCCGAAGAAACCCGGTTTGCCGATCCTGATCATTGCGCGGCGATGGCGACCAAGTTTCATGATCAGCTGATCGCCAATGGGACAACATCGGCAGTGGCCTATTGTTCAGTTCATAAATCATCGGTCGATGCATTCTTTACCGAAGCAGCCAGTCGCAACATGCGGATGCTGGGCGGTAAGGTCCTGATGGACCGCAATGCACCAGATGGTCTGCGCGATACGCCGCAGTCGGGGTACGATGATACCAAAGCGTTGATCGCGGGCTGGCATGGCAAAGGGCGTGTTGGCTATGTTATCACACCCCGCTTTGCTATCACTTCAACCCCGGAACAGATGGAAATGGCACAGGCGTTGGCGGCAGAACACCCCGAGTGTCATATCCAAACCCACCTGTCTGAGAACAAAGACGAGATTGCTTTTACCAAAGAGCTGTACCCAGAGGCGCGAGACTATCTGGATGTCTATCAATCTTACGGGCTGCTCAGCGGTAAAACATTGTTGGGTCATTCAATCCACCTTGAAGCGCGCGAAATTGATGCGCTTGCGGAAACCGGCGCGCATCCGGTGTTTTGCCCAACGTCAAACTTCTTTCTAGGCAGCGGGCTGTTTGATGATACCGGGCTGCGTGATCGCGGCATCACCAACGGAATCGCCACCGATGTCGGCGCAGGTACCAGTTATTCCATGCTTCAGACCCTGAATGAGGGCTACAAAGTTCTGCAGCTTCAAGGCCAATCACTGCATCCGTTGCAGGCCTTCCATTGGGCAACGCGCGGTAACGCCTGTGTTCTCGGGCTGGAAGACAAGATCGGAACGCTGGATGCTGGAACCGAGGCCGATATTGTCGTTCTGAACTCACACAGCACCGAGGCGATGGCCCTGCGGATGGAGCGGGCGCAAAGCCTGTCAGAAGAGCTGTTCATCCTGCAGATCATGGGCGATGATCGTGCTGTGGAAGAAGTTTACGTAAGTGGTGTGGCCAGCAAAAGAAAAGCCGCGGCATAAGCCAATGTATCAAATCATGACCCACCCTCTAGGGGCCTGCATTCTCAAAAATTTATGAAGGGTGTTGATGGCAAGAGAGGGGGTGGCATCTCGCTACGGTACGGCTCATTATCGGAGTAATTAGCGTATAGATAGGAAATCAGATGTCAGCGAAATATTATGCCCCAAAAGGCGGGCACCCCGGTCAAGATCAACTGCTGACTGATCGCGCGATTTTCACTGAAGCCTATGCCGTCATTCCCAAAGGTACGATGCGTGACATCGTGACGAGCTACCTGCCATTTTGGGACAAGACACGGCTTTGGGTTCTGGCACGCCCTCTGAGTGGTTTTGCAGAAACTTTTTCGCAATACATCATGGAAGTCGCGCCCGGGGGTGGATCGGACCAACCCGAGGGTGACCCGGATGCAGAGGGTGTCTTGTTTATTGTCGAAGGCACGGCAAGCCTGACCGTCAACGGCGCCACACATGAGCTAACTGAAGGCGGGTATGCGTTTTTGCCACCCTCGTCAGAGTGGACCTTGCATAACACTTCTGAAGATATGCTACGGTTTCATTGGATCCGCAAAGCCTATGAAGAGGTGCCAGGTCTGGACCATCCTGAGGTGATCATTGCCAATGAGAAAGACATCGCGCCCACGGTGATGCCAGATACCGAAGGCCGGTGGGCCACGACGCGGTTTGTTGATCCGACCGATCTGCGCCACGATATGCATGTGACCATCGTTACCTTTGAACCCGGTGGTGTCATCCCGTTTTTGGAAACCCATGTGATGGAGCATGGTCTTTATGTGCTTGAGGGCAAAGCCGCCTACCGGTTGAACAATGACTGGGTCGAGGTCGAAGCCGGTGACTACATGTGGCTGCGCGCGTTCTGCCCACAGGCCTGTTATGCCGGTGGTCCGGGCAAGTTCCGCTATCTGCTGTATAAAGACGTGAACCGTCACATGCCTTTATGATCTAGGTCGGCACCCGCCCTCCGATGGCCAATGATAAAACCTGAGCTGCCTCGACAACCGGGGCGCTCAGGCGTTCGATATCGCCTGAACCAACCCGGCTAACCGGACCGGATACAGAAATGCCTGCAACCGCCTCGCCGTTCACATCAAATATCGGCGCAGCGATACAACGCATGCCGAGGTTCTTTTCCTCATCGTCTACGGAAAACCCCCTGTAACGAATACGCACAAGGTCTTCGCGCAGCTGCGCGAGGTCGGTAATTGTATGATCTGTAAAGGCTTGAATGTTATGACTGGCCAGCGTTCGTGTTAGTCGTTCGTCATCCATTTCGGCCAACAGCGCCTTGCCAATGCCCGACGCGTGCATCGGGGATAATGTACCAGGTGGGAAAAACGCTCGTATGGTAGCGTGGGTTTCGACCTGACTTAGAAACAGAACCAAGCCCTCTTTCTCTATACCCAGGTTGGCAGTTTCACCGGTCTCTTCCATCAGCTTGCGCATCACAGGGCGGGCGCGGTCTACAAGACTGGTCCGTCGCAAGAACCGTGCGCCAATGACAAAGGCCTGCGGGCCGATACGCCATATTTGTTCGCCTGCATCAAACTCGACTAACCCTCGACCTTCAAGCGTGACAAGAACACGGTAAACCGTAGCAGGAGCCTGCCCCATTTCAGCCGAAAGCGCGCTAAGCGCTTTGCCCTGTGTTTCGCTAAGATACTCTAAGACCTCCATGGCGCGATCTAGGGATTTAATCGTGTTTTGCGCGGTTTTGTCATCCCATCCGCGCGGCCTACCACGAGCCTTTCGGGTGCTGGATATCTCATTATCTCGAGAATTCATATAAAGCCTCCGATTTTATGTGAAAATCCAATTCACAATATGAAAAATGTAACCAGCTGACAATAAATATTTTTTTTAAATAATTCATTTATGAAAAATGATTTCAAAAAAATAGAACAACTCTGAACACTGCCTTAGCAATGGGGTAACACCCAAAGGAGATGGTCATGAGCTTTCAAAATCCTATATTCATTCCGGGACCTACCAATATCCCCGAGGCCCTGCGCAAAGCCTGCGACATGCCAACAATCGACCACCGGTCGCCGTTGTTTGGTCAGATCCTGCACCCGGCCCGAGCAGGTGTTCGCCAGATCCTCAAAAGCGACAAGGCAGAGATCTTTATCTTTCCGGCCACTGGCACCGGCGGCTGGGAAACAGCGCTGACCAATTGCCTGAGTGCAGGCGACAAGATCTTGGCGGCGCGCAATGGCATGTTCTCGCATCGTTGGATCGATATGTGTCAGCGCCATGAATTGGACGTTCAGATTGTTGAAACCCCATGGGGTCAGGGCCTGCCTGCGGATCGTTACGAAGAGATCCTGACGGCGGACAAAAGCCACGAGATCAAAGCGGTTTTGGCCACACACAATGAAACCGCAACAGGCGTGAAATCTGACATCGCCGCCGTGCGCCGCGCCTTGGATGCCGCAGGCCACCCGGCATTGTTGTTTGTAGATGGCGTCTCGTCGATCGGCTCTATGGACTTCCGTTTTGACGAATGGGGCGTGGATGTTGCGGTGACTGGCTCTCAAAAAGGCTTCATGCTGCCCGCAGGTCTGGCCATTGTTGGCTTTAGCGATAAAGCAATGGAAGCCACAAAATCCGGTACTCTTCCGCGTACGTTCTATGACGTGCACGACATGGCCAAAGGCTATGCTGCCAACGCATATCCTTACACACCTTCAGTGGGCCTGATGAATGGCCTGAATGAGGCCTGCACCATGCTGCTCAATGAAGGGTTGGAAAACGTCTTTGCCCGTCACACACGCATTGCGACTGGCGTACGCCAAGCTATTAACGCTTGGGGGCTGGAACTTTGTGCTGCAAGCCCAGAGGTTTATTCAGACACGGTTAGTGCCATCCGTACGCCGGAAGGGTTCAACGCCACCGATATCGTGACCCATGCTGCCAACACCTATGGCGTCGCCTTTGGCGTCGGTCTAGGCGAGGTTGCCGGAAAAGTGTTCCGTATCGGCCACCTTGGCAGCCTGACAGATGTGATGACACTTAGCGGTATTGCAGCGGCTGAAATGTGCATGGCTGATCTGGGCCTTGATATCACGCTGGGGTCCGGTGTGGCTGCGGCTCAGGAATATTACCGTGCCAATCCAGCAGCGGCCCTCAAGGCAGCAGCGTGATGAAAGATCACACGATGTATATCCCCACTTATGAGGACATGCTGGCGGCGCATGAACGGATTGCGCCACATATCCGGCGCACCCCGGTGCGGACATCGGATTTCCTCAATGAACTGGTCGGCGCTGAGCTGTTCTTCAAATGTGAGAACTTTCAGGAACCCGGTGCATTCAAAGTGCGCGGTGCCTCTAACGCGGTCTTTGGTCTGAATGAAGACCAAGCCGCCAAGGGTGTAGCGACGCATTCGTCGGGCAATCATGCGTCGTGCCTGTCTTACGCGGCCATGCGGCGCGGAATCCCGTGTAACGTGGTCATGCCGCACACTGCGCCACAGGCCAAAAAAGACACTGTGCGCCGTTATGGTGGTCAGATCACCGAATGTGAGCCATCAACGTCTTCGCGTGAGGAAACTTTTGCCAAGGTACAGGCTGCAACGGGTGGTGATTTCATCCACCCCTACAATGATCACCGTGTGATCGCCGGACAAGGCACCTGCGCGAGGGAATTCATTGAACAGACCGACGGTCTTGATGCAGTTGTAGCGCCAATCGGTGGTGGTGGAATGATTTCGGGCACCTGCCTGACATTGTCGAACCTAGCCCCGGAAACGCAAGTTATCGCGGCAGAACCGGAACAGGCTGACGATGCCTATCGCAGCTTCAAGGCCGGGCATATCATCGCCGATGATGCGCCCAAAACCATCGCCGATGGCTTGCTGGTGCCGCTCAAGGATCTGACCTGGCATTTCGTTTCCAATCATGTGACCGACATTCTGACCGTTTCTGAGGATGAAATCATCAACGCGATGAAGTTGATCTGGAAACATCTGCGGGTGGTCATGGAGCCCAGCTCGGCTGTGCCATTCGCCAGTATTCTCAAACATAAAGACCGGTTCGCAGGTAAACGCGTCGGTCTCATCATCACTGGCGGGAATGTCGACCTTGACGCCTTGCCGTGGATAAAATGAAAGGAGCCATTCCAATGAACGCGCAAACAAAATTCGAGGGCCTCGAGGTTGGCTATGATGTGCCTGCACTGCCTGGTATGGACGCATCTGACATCCAAACCCCCAGCCTTGTACTTGACCTTGATGCGCTAGAGCGCAACGTCAAGAAGATGGGCGATTACGCTAAGGCCCACGGCATGCGCCACCGCGTGCACGGCAAAATGCACAAGTCAGTTGATGTGGCCAAGCTACAAGTTGAACAGGGTGGCGCCTGCGGCGTTTGCTGTCAAAAAGTGTCAGAGGCCGAGGTCTTTGCACGTGGCGGGATCAAGGACGTACTCGTGTCCAATCAGGTCCGTGATCCCGCCAAAATTGACCGTCTGGCCCGTCTGCCCAAACTGGGTGCACGCACGATCTGTTGTGTCGATGATGTGGAAAATGTCGCTGATCTGTCGGCCGCGGCGCAAAAGCACGGCACCGAGATCGAATGTCTGGTTGAGATCGACTGCGGCGCGGGCCGTTGCGGTGTGACGACAACAGCCAAAGTTGTCGAGATTGCCAAAGCCATCGATACAGCGGAGGGGCTGAAATTTACCGGCATCCAAGCCTATCAAGGTGCGATGCAGCACATGGATAGTTACGCGGATCGCAAAGCAAAACTCGACGTGGCCATCGCACAGGTGCAAGACGCGGTTGATACGCTAAAATCTGATGGCATTGAGTGTGACATCGTTGGCGGTGGCGGGACTGGGTCCTACCATTTTGAGAGCAACTCTGGCGTATTCAACGAATTGCAGTGTGGATCATACGCCTTCATGGATGCCGATTATGGTCGCATCCTTGATGAGCAGGGCAACCGCATCGACCAAGGTGAGTGGGAAAATGCCTTCTTCATCCTGACATCTGTGATGTCCCATGCCAAAGCGGATAAAGCGATTGTCGATGCTGGCCTCAAGGCACAGTCTATCGACTCTGGTCTGCCGGTGATCTTTGGACGCACTGATGTAGAATACGTCAAATGCTCAGACGAGCATGGCGTAGTGGCTGACCCGGATGGCGTTTTGAGCGTCAATGACAAGCTCAAGCTTGTGCCCGGTCACTGCGATCCAACCGCCAATGTGCATGACTGGTACGTTGGTGTGCGCGGCGGCGAGGTTGAAACGCTCTGGCCGGTATCGGCACGCGGCAAAGCCTACTGAGCAAACTATTATTACCCCAGCCCCTGCGGTTCCCCAGCAGGGGCTTTCCTGAACCACCGCTTTGGTGGGTGACTTGGGGGGTCGGGACATCCGATCCCCACTTTTTACGAAAGATAATCTGATGCTGATCGTTCCTGAACGCGAAATTGCCAATCTGATGACCCGTGAGGCGGCGTTTAACGCCGTGGAAAAAGTGTTTGCTGCCATGGCAGCAGGTGACGCCTACAACTTCCCGGTCGTTCGTGAGGCGATTGGCCACGAAGACGCGCTTTATGGTTTCAAAGGTGGTTTTGATCAGGCAGGGCTGACTTTGGGCCTCAAGGCCGGAGGCTACTGGCCGCACAACCTTGAAAAGCGCGAGTTGATCAATCACCAATCGACCGTGTTCTTGTTTGATCCTGATACTGGCAAGGCCAAGGCGATGGTGGGCGGGAACCTATTGACCGCGCTGCGCACAGCGGCAGCCTCATCCGTATCGATCAAACATCTTGCGCGCAAAGATGCCAAGGTAATCGGTATGATCGGCGCCGGGCATCAGGCCACATTCCAGTTGCGTGCGGCTCTTGAGCAACGCAGCTTTGAAAAAGTCATCGGTTGGAACTATCACCCTGAGATGCTGCCGAATATCGAGAAGGTTGCGAACGAGGCAGGTGTAGCATTCGAGGCGGTGGAGCTGGATGGCATGATTGGCGCTGATGTTACTATTTCGATCACCTCGGCCTTTGCGCCATCCTTGATGGCAAATCATGTCGCCCCGGGCACGCATGTGGCTTGCATGGGGACCGATACCAAGGGCAAGCAAGAGGTTGAATCCGCCCTGTTGGCGAAAGCCTCCGTCTTTACCGACGAGGTCGCACAATCGATTTCGATCGGTGAGGCGCAACACGCCGTGACTGAAGGGTTGATCAAGGAGTCTGACGTTGCCCAGCTGGGCGCCGTGATCAACGGAACAAACCCGGGTCGGACCTCAGATGATCAGATCACCCTGTTCGACGGCACCGGTGTTGGGTTGCAAGACCTCGCGGTCGCAGCGTCCGTTGTGGATTTGGCCGTCGAAAAAGGCATCGCTATCGAAGTTGATTTTTAACCAGGCTGGGTCTGCAACTTTTGTTGCAGGCCCATTGAAATGATAAATGGTCTCAAGCTTTAGCCAAGGCCACGAATGGTTTCGACCAAAGCAGCATTGATCGCGCGTGGGCCAGTGTCCAGACGGTTTTGATGGCGTCGTGCACCGGGCAGGCGAACGCCCTCAAGGCCGGACAGGCGATCCATGAAAGCCTCCGAATGATTTTCCCAGTTGTCGCCAGCAATAATCGCTGGTGACAATGCGATGACCATCTCGCCACCACGCGGGGGGCCACCATCTTTGTTGTCATTCTCAGCGGCCTCATAGCTAAAGCTCTCTCCGGTCAGGCCAGCGGCCAGCAGTTCGACCATCAAGGCAATGGCAGAGCCCTTGTAACCCCCAAATGGCAACAATACACCTTTTGCAATTTTTGCCGGATCAGTGGTTGGGTTACCATCGGCATCAAGGCCAGTACCCGGCGGGACGGTTTTACCATCACGGGCGGCAATCTGAACATCACCCATTGCCATTGCGGCAGTCGCCATATCATAGCACACCGGCGATTTCCCCGGGCGAGGCCAGGCGAAAGAAATCGGGTTGGTACCAAACAGTTTTTCGGTCGATCCTGCAGGTGCCACGCTGGGCATATAGGCGGTACAAGCGATGCCAACTAAGCCGCGATCCGCCAGAAATTCAGTCTCTGGCCAAAGAGCGGCAAAGTGATGGATGTTGGTCAGTGACAGCGCCGCAGCGCCTGATTCAGCGGCGGCTTCGGCAAGCACTGGAAGACCAACCGCCTGCGCCAATGGGGCGAAACACCCGCCACCATTGACCTGAATGACAGATGCGGTTTTGCGAATGACTGTTGGTTTTGCCTTGCCGTCTACCTTGCCACTGCGCAGGGCTTTGACATAGCCGGGCACACGGAACAGGCCGTGGGAATGTGATCCATCCCGCTCGGCTCGGGTAATGATATCAGCCAATGCGTTTGCGTTGCCTTCATCACAACCATTGGCCACCATCGTGTCATGCGCCAGTGCATAGATTTCATCAAGTGTCAGATCGAGTGTACTCATATCGTCAGATCGCCTTTTGTCGAAATTCAGTTGGTGAGCATCGTTAACGATATCTGTCACGTTGGCCAGAGCGCTGTATGTCAACACGAAGCACAAGGGATGGTCAATTCTACCGCAACCGCATAAAGACCGCCTCAGGGCAGCTTTGCCCAGTCTTTATACGATTCCGCATTGTTTTGCAGATCTGTTTTCCAATTTGGTGATGGTTCTCTTGGCCCCGAGCGCACGCATAAAAATGATCTGTGATATCGGCACCACCCTGCACCGCAGTGGCTGCGCGCCGTACAAGATCGAAAAGTATGTTCAACACTATGCCCGTAAGCATGGTGTGACCGTGGTTGTACAGGCATCGCCAACAGCGATCACCTATCAATTCCCGGACAACGAAAACCAAGTGATCATGAAGCGGCTAGAACCTGCATCGATCAATCTGGCCTTGCTGGCCAACACAATCATCCAAATCAACCAACCCAACGACCGCGTCCCGCCCGAGCCTGTGAACTATCCCGCTTTTCTGGTCATGCTGGCGAATATTGCCATTCCACCAGCGTTTCTGGTGCTGGTCGGCAGTTCCATGCATGCCATCGGTATTGCAGCTGTACTTGGGTTTATGGTTTGGGTGTGTCAGCTGATCTGCAGCAACGAGCGGATTATCGTTGTTGAATTTCTCAGCGCGCTTGTGACCGGTTTGACCGTGGCATGGATGAGCTCGCACGGTGTCCCGTTGCCGGTTTGGGGGCTTTGTATCGCTGCGATTGTTTTGTTCGTACCCGGGCTTTCGATAGCAAACTCGCTCGAATGTTTGGCGTTTAATGATATCCTGTCAGGCACCAGCCTTTTTGGGCAGTCGATCTTCATTTTCATGAAACTCTTCATCGGGATATTTATTGGGCTTAGCATTGGCGAAACCCTGTGGGGAGAGACAGAATCTATTGCCAACGTTAGTGAGGTTGCCCCTTGGATGCCTTTTGTCGCTTTGCCTGTGTTATCTTGTGCGCTTGGTGTCATCTTCAATGCCCGCGCAATTGATATCCTATTGGCCTTTCCGGTCACAGTTCTAGGCATGTGGGGGCCGCTGTATCTGGATCTTGGAGCGGGCTGGATCGTGGGTACTTGGATCACGACGGTTTGCATCACTTTCTATGGCACATGGCTTGCCAAAAAGCTGGACCTGACGGGCGCGATCTATATCGTACAGGGCATCATTATTCTGGTGCCGGGAAGCCGGGTTTTGATGGGTGCCACGCAAACGCTTTATGGTGAATCCCTTATGTCATCACAAAGCGTCGGCCTGTCGGCCTTGTTTATCTTTTCGGCCATCGTGGCAGGGCAGATCACGGCCTATTCGATGTATTCGCAAAAGAACCGTAACCTGATCAGCTAAAGCAAAAGCGGCACCAATATGGCGCCGCTTTCATTTACACGTCAATGGCAGTGTGTAACCTAATCGCCTGAGGGCAGTGACCCTTTGCCATGACCTGACATGCCACCCGAAACTTCCTCGGTGGCTTCACCGGCTAGCTCTTCGGGCAGGATCAAGTTCAACACGATGGCGATAAAGGCAGACGGCAACAAGCCGCTGGTCATCAAAGCCCGCAGCGTATCAGGCAGATATTGCACGGCCTTCGGCTCAAGCTTGAGTCCCAGACCGATGGTCAAAGCGATTGCAAAGATCACCATGTTACGGCGATTCCAGTCGACATCGGATAGCATCGATACACCCGCAGCGACAACCATGCCGAACATCACGATGACGCCGCCACCCAATACCTCGATCGGGATGGTGCGGATGACCGCACCGAACTTGGGAATCAAACCGCAAAAGATAAGGAACAGCGCGCCAATGGTGACCACGTGGCGGCTCATTATGCCAGTCATGGCGATCAGGCCGACGTTTTGGCTGAACGAGGTGTTGGGGAAACCACCAAAGAACCCGGCAATAGCCGTGCCAACACCATCAGCATAGGTCGCCCCGGCAATCTCTTCGTCCGTCGCTTCGCGGCCAGCCCCACCTTTGGTGATGCCCGAGACATCGCCTACGGTTTCGACTGCCGAGACAAATGACATCAGGCAGAAACCGATGACCGCGGCCGCGCTGATTTCAAAGCCGTATTTGAATGGCACCGGGAAGGCGATAGGCGCGGCACGCTCCCAGCTGGTTGAGATACTCTCGAATGTGACCATACCCATGATCATCGCGTAGATGTAGCCAACGATGATACCGATCACGACGGCAGAAACTGCCAGCATGCCCCTGGCGTAGAATTTTAGCGCCAGCGTGACGAAGATAACCACTAGGGCAGCCGACCAATTCAGCAGACTTCCATATTCGGGTTTATCCATCGCTGGTACACCACCTGCGGAATATTGAATGCCGACCTTGACCAGTGTGAGGCCGATCATCGTGACAACCAAACCGGTAACTAGCGGTGGCAGGGCAAAGCGGATTTTCCCGATGAATGTCCCGATCAATGCGTGGAAAAAGCCGCCGATAACAACACCGCCGAATACTGCGGGCAAAGCTTCAACACCTTTACCTGCGACCAACGGGATCATGATTGGAATAAAGGCAAAACTGGTGCCCTGCACAATCGGTAGACGGGCCCCAACTGGTCCCATACCAACGGTTTGAAACAAGGTCGCGATTCCAGCAAAGAGCATGGACATCTGGATCAGATAGGTCATGTCCGGAAAGCCTTGGGCCCCAGCATCCGAACCAAAACCAAACCCGGCAGCCCCTGCGACGATGATGGCCGGCGTTACGTTCGAGACAAACATCGCCAGAACATGCTGAATACCCAAGGGAATCGCTTGCTGCAGCGCAGGCGTGTAATTTGGATCCCGGAGCTGCTCCGGGGTCCCGATGGATCTGTCTGACATTTCGGTGTTCCTCCCTTACCGATGCCGAGTGCTGGCTCCTCTTCCAGCTGCTCGTGTCATTCTTCGATGATGTAGTCCTTGTCGAACCAGTGCTCTTTCAGGTTCGCGCCGTCGCCGATCCGGTCAATGACGGCAAATATTCCCGGCTCGGACAGAGGGGCTAAAACCCCATGCCATGTGCCACGGTGAAAGTTGATCGCCTGGCCCGGCTTTGTCAGGAATGCGATGGGGTCAACGGGCGTGCCATCTTGATCGCGCGCAACAACAACCAGAAACGGATTTTCAGACATCGGCACAAAGGCCTGACTGCCCTCGGGGTGGCGTTCCACCATTTTGAGCGGCAAAGGCAGGACTTCTTTCTCACCTTTGAAGATACTGATCCCAGCTTTACCATCGGAAAAGTCCAAGTTGGCCTTGTCGTGAAACCGACCGCATTTGCCTTGATTGATCAGTTTGTCGGGGGTTCCGCTGGCTTCCATAACATCGCCGTATGGGGCAAGGGCTTCTGCGGTGAGGGGTTGGGTCTTGATCGTCACGGTCATGCTGAAAACTTCTCTTGCAGGCGCAGCTCGGCGATACGTTCAACCTGACGACAGGCCTCGCCAAATTCAGTTGCGCGGTCATTACTGATACGACGTTCAAAGGCGGCCATGATCGAGGCCTTGGTGTTATCGCGCACGGCAATGATGAAGGGAAAACCGAATTTGGTGGTGTAGTCGTTATTCAGCTTTGTGAAGTTTTCCCGCTCTTCATCAGTCAGCTCGTCCAGCCCGACAGAGGCTTGCTCAGCCGTAGATTCAGCGGTCAGGCGTTTTGCAGCAGCAAGTTTGCCAGCCAAATCTGGGTGAGCTGTTAACACGCCGAGCCGTTTGTCTTCAGGTGCCGCGCGGAAAATTCGGGCCAGCATCTGATGCACGCCCTGCGCTGTGTCATGTGTTGGGCCAAGTTCCTGCGCATGTGCGCCTTCGGCGATCCAAGGGCTATGTTCAAAAATGCCGCCAAATTCTGAAACAAAGGTTTCAAGATCCATCGCAGATGGGCGTTGTTGTGTCACGGGTGGATTCTCCTGCGTCCAATGTTGGGCAATCTGTAGTCGCGTTGCGAACCAGACCCCTTCATGTGATTTGAAATGTTCAATGACGCGGCGCAGAGCCGCAATCCGCCCTGGGCGGCCAATTAGGCGGCAATGCAATCCGATCGACAACATTTTCGGTGCGCCAGCGCAGCCCTCTTCATACAACGTGTCAAAGCTGTCTTTGAGATAGCTTTCAAACTGATCACCGTTGGTGAATCCAGCCTGAATCCCAAACCGCATATCATTGCAATCCATCGTATAGGGCACGATCAACTGGTCACGTTCTTCATACTGCTCCCAATAGGGCAGGTCATCGGCATAGCTATCGGCGACGTAGTCAAACTGTCCGGTTTCAGCTACCAGACGCACGGTATTGTTGGAGCAGCGACCCGTATACCAACCCCGCGGGACGTCACCCGTAGCCTCAACATGCAAACGGATAGCGTCCGCAATCTGCGCCCGCTCCTCGTCTTCGGACATGTCTTTATGCTCAATCCACTTCAGCCCATGGCTGGCGATTTCCCAGTTCGAGGCTTTCATCGCAGCAACCTGTTCGGGGGCACGCGCCAAGGCCGTTGCCACCCCGTAAACCGTGATGGGCATATCGCTTAGCAAGCGGTGTACCCGCCAAAATCCGGCACGCGCGCCGTATTCATAGATTGATTCCATGTTCCAATGGCGCTGTCCCGGCCAGGGTTGTGCGCCAGTGATTTCTGACAAGAACGCCTCTGATGCGGCATCCCCGTGCAGGATATTGTTTTCACCACCTTCTTCGTAATTCAGAACGATCTGAACAGCGATTTTTGCGCCATTGGGCCAGTTGGCCGATGGTGGATTGGCACCATAGCCAGTCAAGTCACGGGGGTAGCGGTTCACGGGATCTTTCCTTTTTTACTTCATGCTATCATAATCCAAATCAATCAAAATCTTTTTCAAAAAAAATGCGAAGGAGCCTTCAGCTCTGAGAGCTTTGCTGATCTGAATATTTTCATTCTATAAAGCCCCAAACAAGGAAAGAGACAAACATGACCGGATATTTGACAACCCATGTGCTTGATACTGCGCGCGGCTGCCCGGCGCAGGGTCTCAAAATTGACCTCTATAAGATTGAAGGGGAAGCGCGTACGCACCTCAAAACGCTCATCACCAATGATGATGGGCGTACGGATGAGCAGATTTTGCCGGCAGACGCTTTTACGGTGGGCACGTATGAGCTCGTCTTTCATGCCGGTGCCTATCTGGATGCTTGCGGTATACCCGAAGAAAACCCAAGGTTTCTGGATGTGATCCCACTCCGATTCGGCATGTCAGAAGCATCGCACTATCACGTGCCTCTGTTGCTTTCGCCATTTGGGTATTCGACCTATCGTGGCAGTTAAGCCCGATAAGAGCTTTCGCTAACCACCTTGCCTATCCGTTCGATCATGAACTCCATAAACAGCCGGGTTTTCGGATCCTGCCGTTTGCGGTGTGTATAGAGACAAGCCATCTGGATTGGTTCTGGCGGCATATCCCCGATCACCGGAACAAGGCGGCCAGCCTGCAGGTGGTCGGCAACTTCGAAAATTGGCTTCATCACGATACCATGTCCAGCCACAGCCCAATCTGTCAGGACATCCCCGTCATCGGATTCGTAGCGCCCCGACACGCGAAATTTCTTTGGGCCATCACCCGTCATCAACCGCCATTGGAATTCTGTCGCACCGGGAAACCTGAGGCTCAGGCATTCGTGCCGTCCTGATGCGAGATCCTCGCCCGATGTCGGCATACCATGCGATGCGATATATGACGGCGCTGCACATAAAACGCGCGTGACATCGGCAATTTTTCGGATACGCAAGGTGCTATCTTCAGGATGCCCAAGAAAAAACGACAGGTCCAGACCTTCGGTGGTCAATTCGACTTTGCGATCCGTCAACCGCAGCCGCACTTTGACCTCAGGGAACTCCTTTAGAAACTCAGGCACATGTGGCGCGATCAGCCGACGGCCAACCCCCAACGGGGCAGCAACATATAAAGATCCTTTAGGATTCTCAGTGATATTGACCACTTGCGCCTCGGCACTTTCGACACTTTCCAGTATTTTGCACGCCCCATCATAAAACGCTTTGCCCTGTTCTGTCGGGGCCAAGCTGCGGGTTGTGCGTTGGAATAGACGCACACTCAGATACTCTTCCAGTTGGGAAATACGTGATGAGGTAACAGCCGGGGAAATACGCAGATCCCTGCCAGCCGCAGACATGCTACCTAGTTCATAAATACGGACAAATGTGCGGATGTTTTCGAGATAAGACATTGTTTCTGTTTTTTTGATGCTGCTTGGCGTTTTGCAACAGTAGCAGAAGAATATCGGATCGACTAGAGTGACACTAAACACGAATCCAAGGAGAAAACACATGTATGATCTAGCCGTTATGTGGGATTGGATCGCCTTTTCAGTTCGGTGGCTGCATGTGATTACCGCGATGGCGTGGATCGGCGCTTCGTTCTATTTCATCGCTTTGGATCTGGGCCTGCGCAAAGCCCCCAACATGCCTGTTGGCGCATATGGCGAAGAGTGGCAGGTGCATGGTGGGGGATTTTACCATATCCAGAAATATCTGGTCGCACCGGAAAATATGCCTGAGCACCTGATTTGGCATAAATGGCAAAGCTATATCACTTGGGTATCGGGTGCTGCTCTATTGATGATCGTTTATTGGGTTGGTGGGGAACTCTACTTACTGGATCCAAGCAAGGCAAAACTATCACTGTGGCAGGGGATCTTGATTTCAGCTGGCTCCCTGACAATTGGATGGCTTGCTTATGACTATATGTGCAAATCCACACTTGGCGAGCGACCCACGCTGCTGATGCTTTTGTTGTTTGTCATCTTGGTTGTGATGTCATGGGGCTATAATCAGATTTTCACAGGCCGGGCCGCATTGCTACATCTGGGGGCATTCACCGCCACGATCATGACCGCCAATGTGTTCTTTCAGATCATGCCAAACCAACGCATTGTGGTTGCCGACCTCAAGGCGGGTCGCACACCAGATGCAAAATATGGCAAGATCGCAAAGCTGCGATCAACCCATAACAATTATCTGACCTTGCCGGTCGTGTTTTTGATGCTGTCCAACCACTATCCACTGGCCTTTGGCACCGAATATGCGTGGATCATTGCCAGCCTGATCTTCCTGACAGGCGTCACGATACGGCATTACTTCAATACTATGCATGCCACGGGCACCGGTCCTCATTGGACGTGGGCAGTGACTGTTCTACTGATGATTGTCATCGCGTGGTTGTCGTCGGTTCGCTCGACAGAAACCTGGGAGGTGGCAGAAGCCCGCCCTTTGACAGCATACGAACAGAAGTTCGCCTCGGCCGATGGATTTGACAAGGCTTATGATACGGTCGTGGGGAATTGTTCGATGTGTCATGCTCGCGAACCAGCTTGGGCAAATATGCGTTGGGCACCCAAAGGAATTTATTTGGAAACACCCGGCGATGTCGCAAAACACGCCAGCCAAATTTATCTACAGGCTGGCGTAAGCCACGCGATGCCCCCCCCAAATGCCATCCAAATGGATGTTGAATCCCGTCAAGCGATCATTGCCTGGGTTCGCGAAGCTCGCGCCGGAAAGTAAACTGATCTGCGGAACAGTTGATAGAATACCCTCTAAACAAACAGGCTGACATGTGTTTGCGGACGGCATCAAGAGCCCTCTCTGCCGGGCGTCGCCCCAAAACCAGATTTTCCAAGTGCTGTCTTCAGGCTATCGTCAGACAATCCGGTTTCCGAACAATCCAGCCATACCTGATACGTTACCTCAACCGGTGACATCCTGACTTCTGGCAGTTCGCCTTTCAGGAACCCTTCGATCCAGTCGATGGTGCCTTGAAGGTGGCTCAGAAGCTCATCAACTCAGGCGTCGCCATTCTCATATGCAGCAATTGTCGCAAATGTGGTGAAGGCATTGCTGTGCCCCTGATACATCGAATCCTCGATATGCTTCATGCGTTGGAAAATATCGTTGTTTTTGGTGTAGATGTATCCGTTCGAGATGCTTTCAAGCCCGAAGGTTTTAGCCGGCGAGCTAATAACTGAAACATGCTTGTCACCATCAACCGACGACAGGCCGATAAAACTGTGACCTTTATAGATAATGTCGGCATGAATTTCGTCACTGATGATCGTCACACCGTTACGATCTGCGATTTCGATAAGTTTGACCAACTCTTCTTGCAGCCATACCCCCCCACCGGGTTGTGCGGATTGCATAAAATCAACCCGATCCGCGCACTCAAGAAAACCCCTCAACCGTAACACAAAACCCCAGATTATACAGTACACCCATCCGCATTACATTGGCCTAGATTGACTTGGGTTGGATCATCATCGACCCTTACAGCAACCCTTTCCCCAACAAGGTTAGCGATCTCAGCACCCAACTGAAGTTCGGACACATCACCAAGATGCTGCGCGCGTAATTGTCCCTCCTTATCTATGAGAACCAATGATGGCGTGCCACGCATATGATAAGCCTGCATCGTCAATGGCATTGCCGTATCAGACGCCATATCCACGCCAACAGGAAATGTAATGCGGTATTCATGCAAGAAGGCGGCCAACGACACCGGGGTCATCGCCTCGTGATGTTCGAAAACAGTATGTAATCCAATCACCGCAACCTGATCGTGGGGAAAGGTTCGCTCTATCTTCTGCGCCAATGGCACGCCGTGAGAAACACACCCCGGGCACAACATCTGGAAAGCTTCAATCACAAGAACCTTCCCCTCAAAATCAGATATCTTTAGATCTTTGTCTGTATTGAACCATTCAGAGGCCTGAAGCTCTGGTGCTTTCATGTCATTTCTCCATCATAGATTTTAGTTCAATTTTCCGGGCAGGCTGAGATCGCCAGAAGCAATGTCAAAAACGTCAACCACACAAAGAAGCGGGGCATGAATGCTTGCATTCACTCGCAAGGCCGAGGTCACGCCATCATAAGCAACATCCCCAAGGTCGACATCGCTTCGAAATCCGACGTTAACGGCGATTTCCGGGCCGTCAAACAACGGAGTAAACCCAGGGCTATCAAGAAAGATTGGAAATCCCGGCCATGTCGCGGGCAACTGTGGGGTCTCGCCTTGCGGAATATCCCGGACGGCCAACGCGCCGGGGCCACAAGTTTCTGTCGGGGTCAGTACGACCCAATGACTGTGCCAGATGATGCCGTCATTTGTTGGGTCACCGTCGCTATTTTCATCGTAAAGCGGCGTGTCGTCAAAATCTGGGTGGCTTGTCGCCGCCAAAGCCAGAATACCTGTTCCACCTTCAAATCCGACGGCTGAAGGATCCAGAGATGTTGGCCAGACATAGGACAAAACGTTCGCCCCTCCAATGGCGCCCGTTGCAACTGGTACATCCGCCCCCGCCACGCCGTTTGTGGTCATGTGGAAGGTAACAACATTACCTTTTCGATGCGCATGAGCACCTAAGATGTCAAAAGATGCTGTCTTGGCCGCATCAGCTTCAGACAGAATTGCGCCATCTTGATGGATGGCCGCGTTTTGGTTGTGATCGCCCTCTGCAATCGCGGAGCCACCGATCATAGTGGCGATGAAGATCATGAGTGGTTTGGTCATTGTATAGCCCTTCTTTGGTACGCTCATTAATAGTAGCGATTCGAAACTATTGCAATAATAATATCGGATCGCTACTAATGTCTCATGAAACAACACCTCCACCTCCGTGAACTCATCAATCGCTTGGCCCGTCTTGACGCATCAAGCGCCTGGGTTGGTGATCTGAATCCCACGCAACGGGCTGTGCTGGGCTACCTATCCCGTGCCAACCGTTTTTCGCGTAGTCCATCGCACGTTGCTGAATATCTGGGTTCTACCCGGGGAACAGTATCGCAAACATTCAAATCACTTGTGCAAAAAGGTTATGTAACAGAAAAGCGCTCAGCTCAGGACAAACGTGTTGTCAGCTTCGACCTTACAAAACGCGGCATCGATGCAATTACACACGACAGCCCATTAGAAGACGGCTTGGCAGCCCTTAACTCAGAGCAACTGGACGGTCTTCAACAAGGCCTTACAAGTGCGTTAGAAACTATTATTGCGCAAAATGATGGTCGAAGCTTTGGGCAATGCCATACCTGTGTTCATCACGAACCAAGACCAACTGGTGGATATTGCAACCTACTGTCCATCGCCTTGAAGGCCGAAGAAACCACGCAAATTTGCCATGAACAGGAACGCAGATGAACATCCCAAAGATCTCTGCCACTGTCGAAGGGCTGTTCATTGGTAAGGTGACGCACCGATGGAAAGGCCGCGATCCGTCCGCAATTCACAAAACAGCAGCGTCTGGGCTCCTTAATATTGACTCCAACGGGTTTACAGATGATGCGCAGGCCGATCTCAAACATCACGGGGGTCGGGACAAGGCGATTCATCACTACCCTGCCGATCACTATTCCGTCTGGATTGCCGAAGGAGAGATGCCGAATGGAACCCTTCCCGCAGCATTTGGCGAAAACCTGACAACCCATGGGCTGACTGAACTCAATCTATGCATTGGCGACATCCTTCGACTGGGCACTGCGGTGGTGCAAATCAGCCAAGGGCGGCAACCATGTTGGAAAGTCTCGGAATATACCGCAAACAAACGCATGGCGTATCTGTTCCAAAAGACAGGGCGCACCGGGTGGTACTACAGGGTGCTAGAGCATGGCCAAATCCGCAAAGGCGACCACATAAATTTGATTGAGCGCCGCCAACCGGATTGGACAGTTCAGCGGGTGACCGCAGCCCGGTTGACCCGTCAGGTTTCGTCTCAAGACGCTCATACACTCGCGAACCTATCTGACCTGGCCGAGGGATGGCGCAGTGCGTTCGAGAAACTGGCGTCGGGGGATTTTACAGAAAACACCAGTCTGCGACTGATTGGCCAAAATAATAATATTTGAAAAGGCCACACAGTTAACTTCAACATGATTACCACTTTGCGTGCCACCGCATTGCGATATGATGGCACTTAAAAGTGACGGAGGTTCAGGTGAAGAGTTGGGTTTCAAATGCAATTGCAAAAATAAATGCGGATGCTCATAGGTCAGCAGACACGCATCTGTTTAAAATTTCGCTCCCGCGTCTTGAAGGGATCGATATCTATTTGAAAGATGAAAGCACGCACCCAACCGGTAGCCTGAAGCACAGGTTGGCGCGCTCGCTGTTTCTTTATGCTTTGTGCAATGGAAAAATCAAACAGGACACCACAATAATCGAGGCCTCGTCTGGCAGTACCGCCGTCTCAGAGGCCTATTTCGCGCGCATGATCGGCGTACCGTTCATTGCGGTGATCCCCAAAAGCACAGCGCCAAGCAAAATCCGGCAGATTGAATTTTACGGAGGTCAAACACATTTTGTAGCATCCGCCCCTGAAATGCATGACGCCGCAGTGAATCTAGCTCAGTCCATCGGTGGGTATTTTATGGACCAGTTCACATTCGCCGAACGCGCCACAGACTGGCGAGGCAACAACAACATAGCCGAAAGCATCTTTCGTCAAATGGAACATGAGGCATACCCGATTCCCGCGATGCTGGTCATGAGCGCCGGAACCGGAGGGAGCTCTGCCACGCTAGGTCGTTACATTCGCTACAAGGGCTATGAAACGGAACTGACAGTCGTCGATCCTGAGCGCTCGGTCTTTTATGACAGCTTTCACACTCATGATCGTGGCCTGACATCCAGCTACTCTAGCCGCATCGAAGGCATCGGCCGCCCAAAAGTAGAACATTCGTTCCAGCCCGATGTTATTGATCGCATGATCAGAGTCCCCGATGCAGCCAGCGTGGCCACAATACTCTGGCTGGAAGAGTTGATTGGCCGCAAAGTAGGTCCTTCAACCGGAACAAACCTTTGGGGCGCGCTGCAAATTGCGAACGAAATGATAGCAGCCGGTCGCAAAGGGTCCATCGTGACATTGCTGTGTGACAGCGGCGAGCGATATCTGGAAACGTATTATCAGGCTGAATGGGTTCACGATCATATTGGGGATATTGAACCGTATCTCGCTGAGTTGACCAAATATGCCTGACAACTGCTGAGACAGAGTAGGATATCCCTGCCGTTCCTCCGGTGGTCACCTTTTAACGTGTCGCATTTCAGGGTCATAAAGCGGCTGCATGTGCACTTTGGCTTTGATACGTTTGGTCGCAACCTCCAGCTCATAGTCACCGCCGAGAACATAATCCGCATCCACGCCGTCAGAATGCCGAACATAACCATACCCAATGGATTGCCCAACCGTATGGCCATAACCGCCCGATGTCAGCCACCCCGCCCGTTCACCATTGCGGTAAATCGTCTCGCGACCCAGCAAAACAACACTGGGATCAACGGTAAATCCGGCCAACATCTTTTTCACACCGTTAGCCTGTTGCGCCTCTGCCGCCGCACGACCTTTGAAATCGATGTTCTTTTTCAGCTTAACAGCCCAGCCTAGCCCGGATTCAATGGGTGTATGGTCAGGGCCAATATCGCCACCCCATGCACGGTATCCTTTTTCCAACCGCAAGGTTTCGATGGCCCGGTATCCGGCATTGAGTAACCCATGACTGCGGCCCGCGTCCATTAACGCGGCATAGACGGTTTGCGCATATTCCACCGGCAGGTGGAGCTCCCACCCCAATTCACCGACATAGGTTACGCGCAGGGCTTGAACCGGGCATCCTGCGATGCCGATGGTACGCAAAGTGCCGAATTTAAAACCAGCGTTTGACACATCATCTCGGGTGATCTTTTCAAGGATATTGCGCGCCTCTGGCCCCATCAGTGACAGTACCGCGTTAGACGATGTGATATCAAACAGCTGGCAATTCAAATCTGCAGGAATGTTGCGTCGGATCCAGTCGAAATCATGGGTGGCAAAACCTGTGCCGGTGACGATGTAAAACTCATCATGTTTGACGCGCCCCACAGTCAAGTCACATTCTATTCCACCCTTGTCATTAAGCATCTGCGTATAGGTCAACGTGCCGACAGGGCGGTCAACATTGTTGGCGCAGATCCAGTTCATCGCCTTGAGCGCATCTGGCCCCTTAAGCGAAAACTTCGCAAATGACGTCTGGTCGAACAGTACCGCTGCTTCACGTGCGGCTTTATGTTCGCGCCCAACTGCATCAAACCAGTTTTGACGGCCAAAACTGTATTCGTCCTCTGGCACCTCACCCCTTGATACATCTGCGTACCAGTTCGGCCGTTCCCAGCCGAGCTTTTCGCCAAAGCAAGCACCTTGTTCGCGCAACACATCATAAAGCGGCGATTTACGGCAGGGGCGGCCAGAGTCGTGCTCCTCATAGGGCCACGCCATGGTGTAGTGTTTGCCGTAGGCTTCGACAGTACGTGTGCGAACCCAGTCGGTATCAAAATGCGGGCGACCAAAGCGCCGGATATCGGCCGACCACAGATCAAACGGCGGCTCACCTTTGTGGGCCCATTCAGCCAACGCCATGCCCGCACCGCCACCTGCGGCAATCCCAAAGGCATTGAAACCTGCCCCGACAAAGAAATTGGCCAACTCTGGGGCCTCTCCAATGATGAAATTACCATCAGGGGTAAAACTTTCGGGTCCATTGGTCAGGGTTTTGATCCCAGCATGTTCCAACGCAGGCACCCGGCCTAATGATAGCTCCATGAGTTGTTCAAAGTGGTCAAAGTTGCTGTCCAGTAACGTGTAGTGGAACCCTTGTGGTATACCATCATTGGCCCAAGGGATTGGGTTGGGCTCGTAGCCACCCATGACCAGACCGCCGACCTCTTCTTTGTAATAGGTCAGGCGATCAGGATCGCGCAGCGTGGGCAGGTTTGCAGGCATACCTTTGATTGCCTCGGTCACCATATATTGGTGCTCCATCGAGACCAGCGGCACGTTTACACCAAAACGCCCGGCAAACGTGCGGGTCCATTGCCCCGCGCAACAGATCACCTTTTCGCATTCAATCCGACCCTGATCGGTGATCACAGCTTTGATTCGGCCATTTTCAATTTCAATGTCAGTGACTTTTGTGTCTTCAAAGATCTTAGCCCCAGCCATGCGGGCGCCCTTGGCCAAAGCCTGCGTGATGTCCGAGGGGTTGGCCTGCCCGTCTGTGGGCATAAAGGCAGCTCCGATGACATCTGATATATCCATCAGCGGCCACAGATCCTGCGCCTCTTTCGGGGTCAGTAATTCCATTTCCAGACCAAAGGAATGCGCCGTTGTGGCTTGGCGTTTCACCTCAGTCCAGCGCTCCTCATTACAGGCAAGGCGTAGCCCCCCATTCATTTTCCATCCGGTGCCAAGGCCAGTTTCCGCTTCGATCTTGTTGTACAGATCAACGGAGTAACCCAGCAGCTGGGTAATATTCGCGTTTGACCTCAGTTGCCCCACCAGCCCGGCAGCGTGAAATGTCGTGCCTGATGTCAGCTTCTTACGCTCAAGCAAAACAGTATCGGTCCAGCCCAGCTTGGCCAGATGATACGCAGTAGAACAGCCAATGATGCCGCCGCCAATGATGACGGCCTTTGCGGTTGAGGGAAGTTCAGTCATGTCAGTCCTCAGGAGTTTTTAAAATCTTCATAGGCCGCGCGAAACCGCGCGAGGTTCTCAGCCGTGTAAGCGGCATAATCAAAGTCGATCTCTGATGTGATTTCTGACACCATGCTCCACATGGTTTCACGCAAGAGCGAGGCACATTTCATCGCGCCATACCGATGGCGCAGATCATCCGTCACCGGTGTTTCAAAATAGTTTTCCAGCATCCAGCTTTCTTGATCAGCACTCAATCCGTTATTGGAAGCCAGTCCGCCAAGATCAAACAGCGGGCTGTTAAATCCGGCATAATCATAATCGATCAGCCACAGGCGCTTGCCATCATCCAGAAAATTGCCACACAACAGATCATTGTGGCCAAACACGATGTCATAAGGACCAGCAGCCTGTTCCAACGTATTCCCCATATTAACCAAATCCGGCACAAGCCCCGTATGTGTGCTGTCCCGCTCGCGCAGCGTGGCACCATAATTGCGCACCACATGAAAAACCCAAAACACCAGCGCCGGGCCACGCAGATGCTTGGGTACTTCACGGTGGCACGATTGGACCAATTCCAACACACGCGGCAACATGTCTGTGGCACGCACGTCAGATTCGGTCAGGGTGCGGCTTTCGATAAATTCCAACACCGTTAGCCCATCTGTGGCATGCACTACGGCAGGGGAAAGACCTGCTGTATGTGCTGCCCGGCTGGCCGCCAGCTCATTAAAGCGCATCACCTGATGTAGTGGAATATCATCACCTGCACGTACAACGTATTTACCATTACAATCCTCAATCAGATAATTGACGTTGGTAATACCACCAGTCAGGGGCGTGGCGGTGATGTCACCATGCCAAATTGGCAATGCGCGAATGCGGCTCATAAGATCAACTTGGTCCATGATCAGCTCTCCAATCCAAAACGAATACGGGCCTGACGGGCACCTGCATTGACCAAACGGTCAGCGATGATGGCGATAAAGGCAATTGCAAGCCCAGCAACTAACCCACGCCCGGTATCGGCCTTGGTCAGGGCAATATAAACCTCTTGCCCTAGGTCGCGGGTCCCAACGAGGGCCGTGATCACCAACATCGACAGCGCCAGCATGATGGTTTGATTGATCCCCAACAGAATTTCCGGCAGCGCCATCGGCAGCCGTATGTGACGCAACAACTGCGAGCGGGTACATCCCACAACCTGACCCGCTTCAATCAGCTCAGTGCTGACAGATCCGATACCGTGTGCCGCGTAGCGCACAGCAGGAGCCAGCGCATAAAGCACAATGGCGATCAATGCCGTGAAATCCCCCACCCGAAACAACATGACCACCGGGATAAGATAGACAAAGCTGGGCAGGGTTTGCAGCGTATCGATCAGCAGATTGATCACAACGCCCGCACGCCTATTTAACGCAGCAAGGATCCCCAAGGGCACCCCGATCAACGTTGCCAAAATAACAGATGCACCGCACAGGTAGACTGTGATCATGGCCTTCGTCCACAGGCCAGTGATGGCAATTAGGCCGGACAAACCACCACACAATAACGCGAGGCGCAGCCCACCAACGCGCCACCCCAGCAGGGTCAGCATCGCAATAGCCCATGGCCAGGGGATACCCAAAAGCGTCCGTTTGATGGGAACCATGAAGTAATGTAGAAAGAAGATCTTGATTGCTTCAAACGTATCAAAATAGTTCACATTCAGGTACTTAACTAGGTTATCCCAAAATGCCCCGGTGGTGATGGTCTGGCTGTCTGGATATTCCAGCAAAAGCGGCGAAAACCGCCCCAACCACCAAGTAACCACCAGCAAGACCAATACCAAAACCGTACGCTTGTGACGCGAAACCCAGGTCCCTTCTGCTGGTTTTTCAACCTGTCCGATGTGCACTGCAAAGGCCTGACTCAACCGGTCCACAGCGATAGCCAGTACCACAATGGCTATACCTGCCTCGAATCCTGCGCCGATATCCAGGCGGCGCAGGGCGGCCAGCACATCAAATCCAAGGCCCCCTGCTCCAATCATCGAAGCGATAATCACCATATTCAGGGTCAACATGATCACCTGATTGACACCAACCATCAGGCTTCGGCTGGCGGATGGCACCAGAACTCGCCACATTAGCTGGCGGTTGGTTGATCCGGCCATGCGACCAAAATCTACTATCTCCGGGTCAACCGACTTGAGCGCCATGATCGTAATCCGAACCATCGGAGGTGTGGCATAGATGATCGTCGCCACCAGCGCCGAGATCGGGCCAAATCCGAACATGAACAAGATAGGCACAAGATAGGCAAAGATCGGTATCGTTTGCATCAAGTCCAAAACGGGTGAAATTACTTTTTCCCCAAGCGGACGGCGATAGGCCCAGATCCCGAGCAACAAGCCACCCCCAGCGCCGATTGGCACAGCGATAAGCACCGAAGCCAGCGTGACCATAGCGCTTTCCCATTGGCCGAAGATTGCCAGATAAGCGAAACATGCCCCTACCAGCATCGCTAACCCCCAATCGCGGCAATAGTGCCCCATGGCAACAATGGCCGCGATCACTACGATCCAGCTAACTGCTGGCAGCAACATTTGCGCGCTGGCGCCTTGACCACTTACAAACCCGCTGGCCAGAAGCGACAGCACAAACTGATAGGGCTGCTCAATCAACCAAGCGATGGCTCGGGTGACGTCAGTAAATGCCAGTGAGCCAATGGCAGCATCTTCGATCAACCATCGCATTCCGTCCGAGATATATGTCTTGAATGGCACCACCCAAGCTGATGGAAATTTAACCAACCATCGCGCATCCAAATCCTTGGCCAAATCCCGACCATAGACGCCCAGAATAATGGTGAAAGCAACCAGACCCCAAGTGATTAGCGCTGATCGGTTCATACGAAACATCAGGCGTCCCCCTGACGGGCAAAAAGAACCTGCGCCACTGCCACACGGTCGATACTGCCAACAACCTGGCCGCATTCGTTTGCAACGGAAATTGGACCATCGGCGGCGATGATCCGTTCAGCCACATCCGAGACTTTTGCAGATTGGGCAATCGGTTCCCCCACACCACTTGACCCCGGTGTCATCAACCCGCCAACTGTCAAGACCTTGGAACGTGGAATATGTCGAGTAAACTCGGCCACGTAGTCCGAGGCCGGGTTCATCAGCAGCTCTTCCGGAGTGGCAATCTGAATGATCTTGCCGTCTTTCATAATCGCGATGCGGTCGGCTAGACGCACCGCCTCATCGAAATCATGGGTAATGAAGACAATTGTTTTGTGTAATCGCGCCTGCAGACGTAGAAATTCATCCTGCATCTCGCGGCGGATGAGTGGATCAAGCGCTGAGAATGGCTCATCCAGAAACCAGATATCCGGCTCGCTGACCAAAGAGCGGGCAATGCCCACCCGCTGTTGCTGGCCGCCTGACAATTCACGCGGAAAGTAATCCTCTCGCCCACTCAGCCCGACCAGTTCCACCACCTCGCGGGCCTTTACGTCAGCTTGCACTTTTCCAACGCCCTGAATGGTCAGCGGGAACATCACATTCTGCAACACGGTCAAATGTGGTAAAAGAGCGAAGTGTTGAAACACCATACCCATTTTGTGACGGCGGATTTCAATCAGCTCTTGCTCGCTTGCGCGCAACAAATCAATACCGTCAAACAATATTTCGCCACTGGTTGGCTCGATCAGGCGTGACAAACACCGCACCAAGGTCGACTTGCCCGAACCCGATAGCCCCATGATGACGAATATCTCGCCTTCTGCGATCTCGAGATCGGCATGGCGCACCGCACCGATCACGCCCGCGCCCTTTAGGTCCTCATCGCTGGGCTCTGGATGGGCTTGCAACAATGTCTGCGTGTTGGGGCCATAGAGTTTCCACACATTTCGGCACGAAAGCTTGGGGCTCGGGGTCATAAATAGCTCCGGGTGGTCCGGTTGGACAATTTTGATGTGGGAAAAAGTCCGGGGCGAACCACACGGCCCTGCCCCGGTCGAACAGTGTGGATCAATTCACCCAGACGGACCATCGATCTTTGTTGGCGGTCATCCAGTCCGAAACCACATCATCAATATCAACACCATCAAGATCGGCCTTGCCGACCATCGCGCTCATTTCTTCGTTGTTGATATTGTAAGCTTCAATGACGTCGTACGCGCCAGGCCATTTTTCCTGCAGGCCACTCCAGGCTGCCTTCCAGATCGGGCCGCGTGGCTTTCCGCAATCATACGCCATGTTCGGGTTCAACCCAACCGATGGGTCCGAATAGCATTCCGGGCTAAAGGTCGGAAATTCCACAAACTCACCCTCGTATTTGGCGGGTGCCCAATGCGGCACATAGACCCATAAAACAATCGGATCCTGCCGTTGATATGCGGATTCCAATTCGGCAAACAACGCCGCATCGGTACCTGCATGAACAACTTCGAAATCCATCTCAAGCGCTTCAACCCGCTCTTCGTCAAACCCACCCCACGTGACCGGCCCGCCAACATAGCGGCCGTATGGATCGGTTTCAGCAGTAGCAAATACTTCGGCGCAATCTCTCAACGCTTCCCAATTTGGCAAGCCAGGGCAACGCTCTTTCATGTATAGCGGATACCACCACTCTTCGATCGCCATCAGGCCCGTTTCGCCAATGTTAACGACCTTACCCGATGCCGTGGCATCATCTAATGCCTCACGACCAGTAGTTTCCCAGATCTCCATTGCCAGATGCAAATCGCCGGTCTTCAGCCCGGCAAACTGTGCAATGTAATCGGCTTGCACATATTCCACATTGTACCCGGCCTCTTGCAGGATGCTGCCCATGATCTTGGTATTGATCAGCTGACCAGACCAATCGTGCAATGTCAGCTTGATTGGATCAGACGATTCGGCGGCAGTAACGCTGCTGACCGACGTCGACAGCATCAAGGCAATCGCGCCTAATTTGTTGATTACATTTGTCATAAATCTCTCCCTAAGATGTGGTGTTTTGTCCGGTTGTTATCTTTTTTCTCAAAATGTGCGGTAAAATTTGGCTTTAGTCAACAAAAACCACAATTTGCCACATATTTTTAAAGATACACAAATGATATTCGCAAAAAACTACAATATTCGTGACACAATATTGCTTTATGTGGCTTTTTATTCTATCCAAAGGATATGAATGCGCGACTTCAAAGCCCCCGAAAAACCACCAATCAGCGTGAAGAAGAAATCTTACAAGAGCTGCATCGCGCAGGTGGCTCGTGCCGTATTGGTTTTCTCGCCAGCCAACTTGATGTGTCTTACGAAACCATCCGCCGTAACATCCGCACACTGGAAGAGGCCCATATCGTGCGTAAGGTGCACGGTGGCGTTCATCTGATTGAGGAATTCGACGAGGCTCCATTACGCAGTCGCATGGACACTCATGCAGAAGCTAAGGAACGTCTGGCCCAAGCCGTGGCCCAAAACATCAATAATGGCGATTCAGTATTCATGGATATTGGGTCAACCACAGCTTATGTCGCGACCGCGCTCAGGGATCATTCAGATCTGTCTGTTGTGACCAATTCGGCCTTTGTTGCGCACACGCTGGCTTCAAGAAATAACAACCGCGTGTTTCTTGCCGGTGGCGAACTGCGTCCTCATGATGGTGGTGCATTTGGAGCCGAAGCGATCGACCTTGTACAACGGCTCAGCGTTCAATTTGCGATCTTATCCGTCGGGGCCATCAACGCCGAAGCAGGCTTCATGCTGCATGATCTGCAAGAGGCCAACCTGTCCCAGATCGCCGCACGAAACGCTCAAGTGCGTATTGCCGTCGCGGATAGCGACAAATTCAACAAACGCGCGCCTGTTTCCCTAAAGGGAAAAATCCAGTTCAACGTCTTTTACACTGATGCTCAGCCGCCCGAAACCATAACTGATATGCTGAAATCGAATGATATCGACCTTGTCGTTGTTGACTGACATCGATGCCGCGCCAGATGGAAAACCTCAGCGCGACACCGGTCAAACCTACAGAACTTAATCAACAGTATCCTGTCCGACGTTATGGCAACAAATCGGAGACCTGACTGAACCCCGTCAAATCAAACCCGAACGAAATTGGCTCGTTGTTTTGATTATTACCTGACAACGTCATTTCTGCTCCTGATTTCATTGCAGCGAACCAATCAGCCGAAACTGCGGTAATCGCGTAGCATCCCTGTGCCTCACAGGTGAGGAAATCAAATTTCGCTATTTCCTGCTTGTCCACTGATGCGGTCAGCCCGCCAGGCAAATAAAGCCCGAAAGGCAGGGTAAAACGACCCTCAATCTCATCTGTGCCCTTGGCTTTGACAAAGGCAGCAGTCGCCAGTCGCTGATTGCTTTCTGCCAGAACGATGCTTTGCGACATTTCACACAACAGCACGGAGGTATCCGCCTGATTGTTGCAGTTCACCAACCACGGCGCCCGGGTTTCTTCTTGTGCCGTGACAGGCTGCGCCATGCTCAATACCGCGCCAGCAATAAAGCCCCAATATTTCATTTTCTTGTCCTTTTTATTTTCTAGAATTGCAGGCCGAACCCAAGCCGAAACTGCAGGCCATCGCTCAATTCACCAAACATACCGTCCACGCCCACCTCGACAAAACTGCTTTCATCCGGTTCATACAGGCCCAAATCAAATGAGATCAAGCCAAGCTGATCGTCAATCGTGCTGACATTAACAAACCCACCATCCGCCGCGCTGGCCCCTGCGAAGCCCCCAGCTACAGACACGGTATCTGACGACGAGAACATCGCGCCTGCGCGTAGACTGGTACGCAGGTCATAGGTCGCAGACATCCGCCTTTGCGTACCAACCTCTAGCGAAGGAGTGAGTGAAAAAATCATCTGTCTATGGTTCTGCAAGGTCACACCGGACGACAAGGCCTGCCCATTAGCACTGGTTTTCAGCATTGTTGTATCAAAGGCCAGCGCGGGCTTCAGATACGTCTGGCTACCCTCAAATTGATGGTCATAGGCCAAGCTGAGCCGGATGTTCTGATGGCGCATTTTGTGACTGATATTGCTCACCGCTGTGGTGTCAACAACGCCACCGCCCGGCAAGGTGCCGCTAAAGCCCCCTGCGCGTTGCGTATCATACCGCGTGCGCCCACCAGACCAGCTTCCGGCGATTTCCCATGGCCCGGAATATTTGGTGACGGAAACACCAAAGTTGAACCGCTCGCCTGAGGCATTGTAGAGCGGTCCATTGGTCAGGCTAACCTGATCATAACCCAAGGCAAATCCAGCATAGAGATCTTCGCCAATCGCGTAGCGGAATCCAGTCGACAGATTGCTACCGTTGATGCTTAGATCATTGTCGATCACTGTCTGTGACCGATCAAAACTAGATCCTGCGATCGACATCCAGGCACATTGTCGTGGATCAGCACCAACCGCATGCGCGGTCAGATCTTGGCAATTGTGCATCGCATCGGCAAAGCGCATCGCCCCATAATAGCTATCAATCACGTTGGAGGCGTAATCACCAATGGTGAGGCTATCGATAGCTGCAATCACCGCTGCCTCAGATGTCATGTTCCCAATCAACGCAAACAATTGCCCCTGCGCGGCAGAGCCCTGCCCGTTCAGAACCTGATTGATGTAATCGCCTACTGCTGCCTGATTGCGGTTCATGTTTGGTGTCGAATAGTCTGGTGTCACGACCAGATTAATTGCCCCACCTCCACCGGATGTTGCAGCAAGGGCACCAAGGGCGAAAGAACGTCCAGCCACGAGGGGACTTGCGCCGCTCGTCACCGAATTAGTAACCTGAATCGAATAATCGAGAACAATAGTGTCCTCAATGATCGTTCCATCATCTGCAACGACCCCGTCCGCATTGATCAAAGCCAATGGCAAGGCCCGTTCCAACGTATTGAGCTGTGGCAATAGCGTGCCGCCCATTGTTGCATTTCCAGTGGCATTGATCAGGTCGCTATCGCCACCTGCAGCCCCTGTGGTGCGGAAATAAACATCAAAGGTCGAATTTGCCGTCGCACCAAATGCAATACTGCCATTCAACGCTGTTGTCTGACTGACATTGCCCGTGAACACAAAGTCGCTGACCTTCACATCTGCTGACAACGGCGCTGTCATGCTGGACACCGCCCCAAGTATCAGATCTCCATCAACCTGCATTCTGCCAGCTGCGCCCAGATCGATTGTGTCCTGCGCATAGAATGTCCCGCCTTGCTCGACATTCAGACCATTGGAGCCGCCACCCAGATTGAGGTTACCAAAGGCCGCACCAGACAGATTGATGTTTTCATTTCCGGCTCCACCCAATACTAACTGGCTGTTGCGGGCCATTAGCAAACTGTCACCGGAAAGGGTCAGCTTGTTCTCAGTGCCACCCTCCACAATAATCGAAGCCACGTCGTCCTTATCACCGGTACCGCCCATCACCACGCCATCAAAGCCAAGTGTGATGGCATCTGCACCATCCCGGCCCTCAGATTGCGCCACAACAGCAACGCCGCCTTCACCAACAGACAGAAGATTACCGTTCAGGCCCATATCAATGGTGTTACCAGATCCAGCTCCACCTGCACTGCCGCGGAACATCGCATCAACCGCACCGCCGCCACCGCCCAAGGACTGCGCCAGAACGCCAATTGCGTTGTCGCCCAAAGTCATGACATTACCGGTCTGGGTGAAATCAATCACGCCGCCGTCACCGCCATTCGCAGTCGACAAGGTCAAGGCAATGTTCTCGGCTGCCAAATCTGTTGACACGAGACCGCCACCGCCACCAATGCTTTGCAATACAAACCCGTGTGAACCCGCGCCCGTTGTTATCATTCCCCCGGCATTGGTCATAGTGATACCACCGCCATCGCCAGTCGAATCGTCTTGCGCACCCAACATGACAGCTGCTGCGCCCAGACCAGACAAAATCGCCTCGCCGCCACCAGCACCGATACTCTGGACAATCTGACCAAAAGCGTTGTCGCCGGTTGTGCTCACATCTCCATTCAAAGTCAGGCCGACATCACCACCATTATTGGTAAAGCTGGGGTCAGCGCCCAAAATCACGCTGGCGCTTTGTGTGCTATCTGCTGTGCCATCGCTGGTGTTTTGCAAGACAAGCTTGCCCCCACCGCCACCAATAGATTGGGCTGATCCTGCAGAAGAGAACGCGCCAGCCGTGCTGACATCCCCTGTCCGTCCGCCGGTGACATTACCGCCACCCGCATTGCTGGTATTTATCGCACCAAGCCGGGCACTCAAATCAATACCTTCGCCCTCAGCCACGCCAACTGTTGTGGTCGCCATTCCGCCACCGCCACCAATGCTTTGCAGCATCATGCCTGTTGATTGGTCCAGCGCCGTCACGATGTTGCCGCTATGGCTTTGATCGATATCATTACCCGCCATACCGGACACATCTGTGCCACCCAAAGCGATGTCGCTGGAAACGACCGTACCTGTGCCGACCGAGGCACTGGTGGACGTTGCTGCTGAGCTAACCACAGAAGCACTACTTGCAGCCGCAGCTGCTGTTAAATCCGGTGCCTTGAAATCAACGAAGGTGTCGACATTACCTCCACCGCCATTAACTGACTGGGCAAAGACCGCCTCGCTGCCGGCACCATTTACAAAGATATCGCCAGTGGTATTGACCGTTACTGTGCCTGACGTACCGGTCGACCCTTCACGTGCGCCCAAAACCTGCGAGATAACGAAATCCGCTGCCGACACCAATGGAGAAGAAACCGAGTAGCCAGCATTGCCACCGCCGCCACCGACCGATTGCGCATAGATGCCAAAGCCGTTGTCACTGTTGACCACAATCATCCCGCTGTGGTTCACCTCAACGTTGCCACCGTTGGCTCCGTCTCCGCCCGCGCCGCCGATAGCGATCTTGGTATAGGATTTTCCAGTCACTGTATTTTTGAGGTCATTTACGTCCATCGACACGGCCAAACCACCGTTACCACCGCCACCGCCAACCGATTGCGCCATGATCCCGTAGGCTGATGCCCCATCCACCTGAATGTCACCAGTATTGGTAACAGCAACATTGCCCGCAGTATTGCCATCGCCACCGCCGCCGCCAATGTTCAGTTGTGCGGTCGGTGAGCTGCTATCGCCGGTTTTAAGACGAAGCGTGCCAGTGAGTGACATACCGCCGTTGCCACCACCGCCGCCAATGGACTGCGCTAGAATGGCATGCGCCCCTGCGGCTCTGGTAACAATCGCGCCGTCGTTGGTCACCGTCGCATTGCCGCCGATACCGCCCGTACCACCAGACCCGCCAAGACCAAACTGAATGGCACGACGGGTTGAGGCCTCAGATCCGCCATAGCGGCCATCAACCGAGATGGTCGAACCGCCATTGCCGCCACCGCCGCCGATGGACTGTGCAAAGATGCCATAGCTGTCTTTGCCTGTGGTCTGGATGGTCGCATCGGATGTGTTGATCACGTCTACTGTGCTGCCCGCACCGCCTGTGCCGCCTGTGCCGCCAATCAGGATTGCGTTGGTAGTCGATCCATCTGAAGAACGGCCTAGAATGATGTTGCGCACCTGTTGTGCATCACCGCCACCGCCGCCGACAGATTGCGCATAGATACCAGCAGATTTTTCACCTGTGGTTTGGATAAGATCACGATTGGTTACAGTGACCGCTGCTGATGTCGCACCAGTTCCACCATTGCCACCAACAGACAGGGTCGCGGTGCTACCAATCTCCTTGCGTAGGCTGATGATCCGATTTTCAACCACACCACCCATGCCACCACCGCCGCCGATGGATTGCGCAAAAATACCGTGCGACATCATACCTGCGGTACGGATTGGTCCGTCGCTATCTACCGTCACAGTGTCTGAAGTCATCCCATCGCCACCGGTGCCGCCGATGTTTATCGACATTGTCGTCCCGACTGTAGATGGTTTGACCAAAGCTTTGATCGTATCAAGGTTCGATTGACCCGCTTGCACGATGCCGCCAGTTCCGCCCGCGCCGCCTACAGATTGCGCCACTAGACCAATCGAGCGTTCGCCAAAGGTCGCGATCTGAGCGGTGTTGGTCACATCAACTTTGCCGCCAAGGCCACCGGTACCGCCGGTACCGCCGATCGAGATACCAACAGACATCCCCCCACCGGCAGAGCTACTGGCTTTACCGCCGTTACCACCACCGCCGCCAACAGCTTGGGCGAACACACCGTGCGCATCTACGCCTTCGGTTACGACCAAACCTGATACATTCGCTGTCACATCACCCGCTTCGCCACCAGTACCGCCATCAAGCCCAACTGACAGGCTGGCTTTGTTGCCTTTGCTGTCGCCAGTTTTTGGTGTGCCAACGCTGACAGAAGTTGATGTCGAATTACCGCCACCATTCCCAATGGACTGAGCAAAGAAGCCGTAAGAGCGATTACCCGATGTGCGAATGGTCCCGTTTGAACTGGCATAAACATCCCCAGCGGCCCCCCCGGTTCCCCCGGTGCGACCGATCTGAATATTCACATTGCCACCATCCACGGAGGTTGAAGTGGAATTATAAGCCGCGTTGCCACCGCCGCCACCAACCGACTGGGCAAACAAACCGTAAGAATCTTTGCCACTTGTGTTGATGTTACCGGTGTTACGCACATCAACCTTGCCGCCAGTGCCGCCATCGCCCGTGCCGCCACCGATGGCCAAACCAAAGCCCTTGTTGGTCGCATCAGATGCCAGCTCATATGTCATGCCAAGGTTCAAGGCCGCGTTACCGCCACCACCGCCGATGGACTGACCAAAGACACCGTGACTGCTGTCTTGCAGAGTTATGACATCACCAAAGTGATCAATATCAACTTCACCGCCGTCCCCGGCGGTACCCGCATCGCCACCAATGGCGATGACCGCAGACATGCCGGTTTTCTTGCCCGAGGAATCCGCTGGGTTGGTTTTACCTTCAAGCTCGTCCAACACGTTGTTGTAATTGGCAATCACGGAATCATCGACACCTGAATTGGTCGGTGTTTTGCGATCCGTTGAATCGCCGGTGCCACCGTTGCTTTTGCTGCCCGTGGTTTTGCTGATCCCCACCACCGCATTAATCCCGGCATCACCGCCGCCGCCGCCGATACTCGACGCCTCGATGCCGTGCGATCCGACACCGTCGGTCTGAATGGTGCCCGCTGCTACACCGGAAGTGCCGCGTGCCACTGTCACATCGCCCGCATCTCCGCCACCGCCGCCAAAGCCACCGATGCCCATCGCAATGGGTGAGCTGTCCTTGGTGCCGACGAATGTCGCGTTGATCCCGCCGGTCCCGCCACCGCCGCCAATGCTTTGGGCAAAAATACCGCGGGCATGATAGCCATTTGTTGCGATATTACCGGTTTGGGTGACGTTTACATCACCTGCATGGGCACCGGTGCCACCGTGACCGCCAAGGCCGCCTACAATGCTCAAGTCGGTTTGGCCGCCAGAGCTGTTGGAATCGCCATAGTTCAGCTGCCCAGTCACATTCAACGCGCCATTGCCGCCACCACCTGCGATCGATTGCGCCAGAACACCATGTTTCCAATTGCCAGCCACCATCACAGTGCCGGTATGATCGACCGTCACATCGCCCGAGATGTTGCCGTCACCACCAAAACCACCAACCCCGAATGTGACCGAAGGGATCTTACCGTCTTTGCTGAGCGCAATGCCGCCAGACACATTCAAACCACCGTTACCGCCACCGCCACCGATAGACTGTGCCATCAGGCCAGCGGAACCATCAGTGTCTTGTTTTTCTTCGTTGAAAACACCCATGTCGATAAACAGCCGCTCTAATCCGTAAGTCGAGGCCAATTCTTCGGTTTCATTAACAATCGTATCGCCGAGGAAATCACGTAGTTTGCTCTCGAAACTATCGTCGCTGGGGATCGAAATATCATCAGGGTTGGTTGTGACCGTGATATCAGCCTGCGTTGTGACCACCACATCACCCGCAGTGCCGCCGTCACCGGCAAAACCACCAATGCCGACGATCAAAGAGCTGTCCGAAACGATACCGCCCGAGACGTTCATGCCCCCGTTGCCGCCGCCGCCACCAACTGACTGTGCCAGAATCCCTGACTGGCCAGTGCCATGGGCGCGGATAGTGCTGCCAGCGCCGACATCTACGTTAACGTTGCCCGCGCTGCCCCCGCCGCCGCCAAAGCCACCAACGCCAATCGCCACTGCGTAGGATTTGCTGTCGTCGGCTTGACCGGCGCCGGGCTTGCCACTGATCGCCAATGCGCCTGAAACATTGGTACCACCTGTGCCGCCGCCGCCGCCGATAGACTGTGCGATAATGCCACTGGCACCTTTGCTCTGATCCACGGCAAATGTGCCATCGGATTGCAATGCCATCGGCACCGCCTGAATGGCACCGGTGTAATCAAGATCAACTGCGCTGGCGCTACCGCCATCTCCGCCAAATCCGCCAACACCCGCCGCAACCGAGAAGATCGTATCCGAGCCAGATGGTTTGGTTAGTGACAGAGTGCCCGAGACATTCACACCCCCAGTGCCGCCACCGCCACCAAGGCTCTGGGCGAACAAGCCATGTCCGCCATCGCCCATGGTGTAGATATCGCTTTGGACATCCAACGTCACCATCCCGGCATCACCGCCGCCACCGCCAAAGCCACCAAGGCCAAGACCCACAGCAGCGCCTGATTTACCAGTGATGCTGACCGCGCCAGACACATTCAGTCCACCGGTGCCGCCACCGCCACCAACCGATTGTGCCATAACGCCGATGCTGTCTTTGCCTCGTGTGATGATCGAACTGTTCGAACCATCGCTCAATGCGCCCGCGCGCAGGGTGCTGGTCACGGTTTTGCCGTTACCCGCGCCACCGCCAAAGCCGCCGACGCCCAAGCTGACCGCGCCACCTTTTTCCTGTGACAGCGCCACCGTTGCCGACACATTGGTGCCGCCGTTGCCGCCGCCGCCGCCGATACTCTGGGTCAGAACACCCGTACTGCGGTCGCCACTGGTAGTTACGCCGCCCGTGACCGTGGATTGCACCAGATCACCTGCGTCTGCGCCACCGCCACCAAAGCCGCCAACACCGATACCAATCGCACCGCTTGTGGTGCGTGAGATGGACAAGGCCGCTGAGATGTTGGTGCCGCCGTTGCCGCCACCGCCGCCAAGACTTTGCGTCAGGATACCGGTTGAATCCACACCCATGGTGCTGACGTTGCCCGTGACCACTTGTGTCACGCTCTCAGCCGCGCCGCCGTCGCCACCAAAGCCGCCGACACCAATGCCAAGCGCGCCTGAGAACTTGTTGCTCAGCGAAATCGCCCCTGAAATATTCGTGGCCCCGTTGCCGCCGCCGCCGCCGAGGCTCTGCGCGATAACCCCGGCCGAGCGATCCTCAAGCGTTGTGGCCGTACCGATATATGTGCTGTTGACCACACCACTGGTGCCGCCATCTCCGCCAAAACCGCCGACACCGATGCCTGCGGCACCAGACCCTTCGCGCGCAATACTGATCGCGCCTGAAATGTTAAGGCCGCCATTGCCGCCACCACCGCCAACGGATTGCACCATAACAGCGGTCGAATCTTTGCCGGCCGTCATGACATTGCCCGTCACATGGCCAGTGGCGTCTTTCGCATTGCCACCATCGCCGCCCGATCCACCAATGCCAACACCCACCGCGCCGCCGCCTGAACCCGACAGGTTCACGGCCGCAGAGATATTCATGCCACCGTTACCGCCGCCGCCACCTGCTGATTGCACCAGAACACCACCGGAATTGGCGCCCATAGTCACAACATCACCGACAACCGTACCACTGGCCACATCCGCGCTACCACCATTACCACCGGATCCACCGATGCCGACAGATGCACCACCCGAAGCTTTGCCCGACACGGTTACCGTGGCCGAGATATTCATCCCGCCATTACCGCCGCCGCCGCCAAGGCTCTGCACAATCACGCCACCAGAATTGGCACCTTGCGTTCCAACATTACCGGTAAGCGTTCCGGTTGCTGTGCTTCCTGTCCCGCCAGTCCCACCAGCGCCACCCAGACCAACGGAGGCCCCTCCAGCGCCCTTGCCCGCCGCAGCAATCGCCACGGAAATATTCATGCCGCCGTTGCCGCCACCGCCGCCAACCGACTGAACCAACAGGCCAGAGGATGTTTCACCCAGCGTGACGATATTACCGGTGACATTGGCTGTAACCGCATCGGCATTCCCACCGCCATCACCGCTGCCGCCAAGACCGACCGCCGCACCGCCTGCGCCCGTGCCTGCGCCGCCAACCGAGGCCGAGACATTAAAGCCGCCATTGCCACCGCCGCCGCCAACTGATTGCGCCACAATCGCGCTGGATTGTGCGCCTTCCGTGCGCACATCATTTTCGACAGTCAGTCCGACAACGCCGCCGTTGCCGCCACCGCCGCCTGAACCGCCAAGCCCCACGCTGATTGCACCAGCCCCGGTTCCTGCACCAGCCAGGGCAGGTGAGACATTGAATCCACCGCTGCCGCCACCGCCGCCAACTGATTGCGCCAAAATACCAACTGAGGCACCACCTTGTGTGGTCACATTCGCCGTGGTTTTCGCGGTGATCTTGCCACCGTTACCGCCACCATCACCTGAACCGCCTAATCCAACCGACAAGCTGCCTGCACCGGTACCTGCTCCCGATATGCTTGGTGCAACGTTAAACCCACCGTTGCCGCCACCGCCGCCAATCGACTGCGCGACAAAGCCGTTGGAAGCGAAACCGTTGGTCAAAATTGTGCCATTCGACGTCAGAGTGACGTCTTTGCCGTCACCGCCGCCAGCACCCGAACCACCCAAGCCAACGCTAAGCGCGCCACTACCTGTGCCCGCTGCAGAAATCGCCGGCGCGATATTAAAGCCGCCATTACCACCACCGCCACCAATGGACTGCGCTACCACCCCGGAAGAGTTATCGCCGCGCGTCTCGACCGCTGCGGTCGAGGTACCGGTCACAACACCCCCGTCACTGCCGGTGCCGCCATCACCACCCAAGCCAACACTGATTCCGGCACTGCCGGTGCCCGCGCCTGAAATGGTGCCTGAAACATTAAAGCCGCCATTGCCACCGCCCCCGCCAACAGATTGCGCCAGAAAAGCAGTCGAGTTATCACCTTGTGTCAAGATGGTTCCATTCGAGGTCAGATTGACTGTCCCCCCAGTACCACCGCCATCACCCGTGCCGCCCAAACCAACACCAATTGCGCCGCTGGCTGTACCTGCGCCGGACAATGCTGCCGAAACATTGAAACCACCGTTGCCGCCGCCCCCGCCGATGGACTGCGCCACAACGCCTGATGAATTATTGCCGCGCGTCTCAACCGCCTTGGTCGAAGTGCCAGTCACAGTCAGGCCGTTGCCGGCACCACCACCATCACCGCCAAGACCGACCGAAATGCCCGCTCCTGCAGTGCCCGAACCCTGCACCGCTGCGCTGATGTTAAAGCCACCGTTACCACCCCCGCCGCCGATAGATTGCACAAGGAATGCGGTTGAAGACTCGCCCGTGGTTAAGATTGTACCGTTCGAGGTCAGCGTGGCATTGCCACCATTACCACCACCGTCGCCAGTGCCGCCAAGGCCAACGCTCACTGCACCAGAGCCGACACCAGCACCCGCACCAGAACCGCTGACATTAAAGCCGCCGTTACCGCCACCACCACCGATGGATTGCGCCACTACGCCAGACGATCTGTCGCCAGTGGTTTGAACTGAGTTTGTGCTGGTCAGGTTCACCGTGCCACCGATAGCACCGGTTCCGCCATCGCCGCCAAGGCCAACCGACACCGCACCACTGCCAACACCTGCTCCCGCCAACGAGGCGCTCACATTGAACCCGCCGTTGCCGCCGCCGCCGCCAACAGATTGCGCCAGAATGGCTGTTGAATCTGATCCACCTGTTGCGACCGTACCAGTTACACGACCGGTAACAGATTTTCCAACTCCGCCCCCGGCTGCATCGCCGCCAAGCCCAACTGTCACGGCACCGCCGCCACCGCCCGCGCCAGCAATGCCTGCGGTGACGTTAAAGCCACCGTTGCCACCACCACCGCCGATGGATTGGAAAACAACGCCGCTCGAGGAATCTTCGAGCGTTACCACATCGCCAGCAACCTGCGCCTCAACCACGCCACCGTCACCGCCAGTTGATCCGCTGCCGCCAAGGCCGACACCGATGCTGCCTGCGCCCCCGCCGCCTGCGGCAACACCCGCCGTAACGTTAAAGCCGCCATTGCCGCCACCACCGCCAACGGACTGAACCAGCACCGCGGTAGAACGTTGACCTTCGGTGCGCACATCACCATTGATCCGCACGCCCGAAACAGTGCCACCAATGCCGCCGCTGCCACCTGAACCACCCAGACCAACACCAACGGTGCCCGCGCCTCCGCCACCAGCCGCCAATCCTGCAGCCACGCTAAAGCCACCGTTGCCGCCACCGCCGCCAATAGATTGCACAATCACCGCGCTCGCATCATTGCCGCGCGTTGTTACATCTGCATCGATCTGTGCGGCGACATCACCACCATTACCACCGCCGCCAGCGCCGCCACCAACACCCACGCTGATCGACGCCGCAGCCCCGCCGCCAAAGTCAGCACTTGCCCCAACCGCATAGCCGCCGTTACCACCGCCGCCGCCAACCGATTGCGCCAGAATACCGCTTGAGAAATCGCCCTGCGTCAAGATCGTGTCGCCACCAGCAATCAGGGTCACTGCACCACCGGTGCCTGCACTACCAGCGGTGCCACCAGCTCCGACATTCACACCGATTGCAGCGCCGCCGCTGGCGCTGATCCCGGCGGCCACGCTGCCGCCGCCATTACCACCACCGCCACCGATGGATTGCGCAATCATTGCGGTTGAGCTGTTTTGCGTGGTTGTGACATTTGCCTTGTTATAAACGCGCACAATGCCACCATTGCCGCCGCTTCCGCCCGATCCGCCAACACCGATTGAAACATTGCCGGACATCAGCGCCGAGGCCCCGCCTGTGGCCGCAACCGCAAGGCCGCCGTTACCGCCGCCGCCGCCAACAGATTGGAACAACATGCCGGTCGAGCGTTCACCTGTAGTGATCACTTGGCCGTCAAATCCTGAGGCTGTTAGAGTACCGCTGCTATTCACGGTACCAACCGTAACAGTACCGCCCTTACCGCCTGAACCGCCAGAGCCCCCGACACCAACAGCCAGTGATCCCGAAACCGGGCCTCCGGACACGGCCACGGAAACCGCATAACCGCCGTTACCGCCACCGCCGCCAATCGACTGCAAGATAACACCAGCCGCATCGTCGCCACCGGTTTGAACCGAGGCAGAACCAGAGCCCGCTAAGGTCGCAATGCCACCATCTCCGCCAGCACCGGCTTCACCACCTACGGAAACCGAAGCTGACGCGCCAAAACCAGCCGACACAGCAACTGCGCCGCCGCCGTTACCGCCACCGCCACCAACGGATTGAACAAAGACACCTGTTGACCGGTCGCCCGACGTCTGAATCGCCGAAGGTTGGCTTGGATCTGTATTCGACAGGCTCACGCTTGCCGTGCCACCTTTGCCGCCCGCGCCGCCATCGCCACCGATGGCAACACCCGCAAACACGCCAACGGCAACAGATGACCCGCCATTACCGCCGCCGCCGCCAATCGATTGCGCCAGAATACCCATGGCGTCATCACCGCCGGTGGTAATGATGCCGTCGTTGACGATTGTAATGTCTGCACCATCGCCGCCGCCATCGCCGCTACCGCCAACCGACACCATACCGCCGGTTGAACCGCCGTCACCTCCACCGCCGCCGATACTTTGCGCAATAATGCCCCGTGCACCTGTGCCTGACGTAACGATACTGCCTTTGTTCGTCACGCTCACGTCATTGCCGTTGCCGCCATTTGCGCCATCACCACCAACCGCGACCAGACCATAGGCATCAGTACCAAAACCACCGCTGCCACCAATGGATTGCGCCATAATACCATCAGCACCATAGCCGTAAGTAACGATGGAACCGGTGCCTTGTACGGTCACGCTCACTTCGTCACCGTCACCACCGTCTGAGCCCATGCCACCACCAGCGATTGAGATCAATCCGCCGACCACGCCGCCCGAGCCGCCGCCGCCGCCAACAGATTGTGCCAGAATACCGCGTGCATACATGCCTTTGGAGGAATCCGTCGCGCTGCCGGTTTGAATCGCTCCTGCATGGCTGATGGTCACCTTGCCGCCATCACCGCCGTTATCAGAGCTGCCACTGACCGAAACGATCAGGTTGCCGCTGGTCCCGGATGAACCACCCGAGCCCCCGATGGATTGTGCATAAATGCCGTTGGCGAAATCGCCTTGTGTAATGATTTGGGATCCGGCGTAAGTGTTGACAGTCACGTTGCCACCGTTGCCACCGCCACCGCCACTGCCTGAGCCACCGAAAAGCCCCCATTGAGACCCCCCGCCGCCAGCAGTGTCTGACATGCTCAGGGCGTAAATGCCGTCAGAGGCGTCACCGGTTGTGAAAATCTCACCGTATTGATTGACCGTAACATTGCCGCCAAAGCCCGCATCACCACCGGAACCGCCGCTTGGGGCCGCGTATCCGCTCCCGCCATTACCCGCCTGGCCACTCCGGCTAAAGGCAAAGATCCCGTCATTACCCTGTCCGCCCGTGCCGTTGCCCGAGGTCTGAATCGTACTACTGGACGATTGCGTGGCATTGACCGTCCCGCCATTGCCAGCGTCGCCACCGCTTTTGCCGCTAAAGAAGCTGGCATATGAATCGCCGCCGTTACCACCATCACCGCCAATGCTCCCGACAATCCAGCCTGCATTGCTGGACGCATTCACATCACTGCTTAGTGTTTTGGTTTGTGTCGGCCCATTGTCGCCATCACCGCCCGATGCAGGCGGTACAAACAGGGCACCGTCACGTCCGTTACTACCATCCCGGCCATAGACAATCTGACTAACACCTGTTGCCCCAACAACATCCACGGGTGGGGTCAATTCACCAGGCGTATCTGTGCCCACAAAGTTGCTGTTGTAGTTTGACAGCGTCAATTGTGTGGATAACGGGGCTGTCCCTGTTGCACCAGCTGTACTCAGTTGTGCAGTTGTGCCCGAAATCGAAGAGATCGTGTAGGCAACGGGTGGGTTATCTGCGTTATAAATGGTGTCGCCTGCAGATTTGACCAAAAACACATATCCATTCGCCGTCTCGACAAATGCTGTATCCCCAGCTGTCGGGGTTGATGCAGGATCTACCACCAGTGACGATACCGTCGTGAAATTGTTGCTGACCGGGTTATAAACCTTTTCATTTAACGATGACGTATCAGATGGCTGGTAATATCCCGGCTCGTCATTGCCGATAAAGTTACTGGTGTATTCTGCAGTCGTGACGCCCGAGTATAAATACGAGTTGCCACTCAGCGTCGCCCCCGTGAACCTAACAAGGCTGCCCGAAATCGAACCAATGGTGAACCCGTCAGCCGGGCTATCGTTATTGTAAACAATCTGCCCCGCCGTTTTGACCAAAAAGGTGTAGCCATCTTCGGTTTGCACAAAGGCAGTATTACCTTTTGTCGGGGTGCCATCCGGATCAGCAATAAGCGCAGAAACTTTCGTACTGCCTCCGGTCACCGGATTGGTAACTGTGTCCCCGACCTTTGACGATGCTGTTGGTGTTGCAAAAACTGGCGTTGCCATCACCGCCATAACCGGCAGAAAAATATAAAATGCAGCTTTCAACGAAGCACCTACTTCCGAGACCTAAATCTCAACTAAAGTTACCCAACACCGACCTGTGCTTTCCTAGCGGACCTAAAGTTATTACCGGCACATTACGCAGATACAACCCAGTCTTAAATAAACGTAGCGTCTGCAAAACCAATGTGAAACCACCATCAAGGAACCTCTGGGCCTTTCTGAAATCCGATGACCGATTTACAACAAATGCACACAAAGCGACTGCCTCACGGCACATCACAACTAAGCAGAGGTTACTTTGTGTAAGGATATATTTTAGTGCGCAAAGACACAGATGTTAAAATTTTTCCTGGAATTCGGAAGGTTTGGCGCTACGCTACGCCCGTCTTGTGGGTCTCTTGCTCTGCATCGTGAAATTTGATTTCGCGAATTCCTCCAAACAGCTGGCGCTGTTCAAGAAATGGGCGTGGCTGTCGACGGTTTGTAGCCGCTCGGGGTGCGTGCAGAATTTCTTCCAGCACCTGCAGTTCAAAGTACCCGCAATCATGTCACCCATGCGTTGGTGGCTTTTATTAATAAGCGGAATAAGCAAAATTCCAACCGTCCATAATAGCCGTGCCCAGCCCCACGTCGCATCGAACTAGCCTGCAAACATCGTTGACAAAGATACCTGACGTTAGCGCGTTGCAATCTACCCTTGGCCCTCTGGATGAAGCTGGATAAACCAATGGTCTGTATTGAATGGAGTTTGCCTTGAATCATTCCACCCCTTCCCCCGCAGCTGCCCGGATTTTTTCAACAATCTCAACTGATATCGCGGCCTCGGTTGCGCAAGTCAAAGCCGCAGTCGGATTGTTGGACGAAGGTGCAACCGTGCCATTTGTTGCGCGGTACCGGAAAGAGGCAACTGGGGGCTTGGACGACACCCAGCTGCGCCTGCTGGCAGATCGTTTGACGTATTTGCGCGAGATGGAAGCGCGGCGCGCAACTATTCTGAACTCAATCAGGGATCAGGACAAACTAACCGATGATCTGGCCCGCTCCATTGCGCAAGCCGAAAGCAAATCCACGCTGGAAGATATCTATCTGCCGTTTAAGCCGAAACGCCGAACCAAGGCGATGATCGCCCGGGAAAACGGATTGGAGCCTCTGCTTCGCGCGATTATCGCTGATCGTGCTTTGGTGCCCGAAGATCTGGCACAAAGCTATGTGAACGACGCTGTCGCAACCACCAAAGATGCCTTGAACGGCGCGCGTGATATTCTCACTGAAGAGCTATCAGAGAACGCTACACTTCTTGGACATCTGCGCGATTTCATGCGGCAAGAGGCGTTCATATCAGCCAAGCTTGTGCCGGGGAAAGAACAGGTTGGCGCAAAGTTCTCGGACTATTTCGACCACCGTGAAAAGTGGGCCGATATCCCATCGCACCGCGCACTTGCGATTTTGCGAGCGGCTAAGGAAGAGATCGTGGTGATGGAAATCGCCCCCGACGCAGAAACCGGCGAGACCCGCGCGATTGGCATGATCGCGGGCGTGTTGGAAACCGTATCAGAGAACTCCGGCGATCTGTGGCTGCGCACCGTCGCGCGTTGGACCTGGCGGGTGAAGCTATCGCTATCGCTTTATATCGACCTTTTATCAGAGCTGCGCCAACGTGCACATGAAGAGGCCATCTCGGTGTTTTCACGCAACCTCAAGGATCTTCTGCTTGCTGCACCGGCCGGGGCGCGGGCCACATTGGGGCTTGATCCGGGCATCAGAACCGGGGTGAAAGCCGCAGTTGTGGATGCCACAGGTAAGGTTCTGGAAACCGCCACGCTCTATCCGTTTCAGCCCAGAATGGATGTGCGCGGAGCTGAGGCGAAAATCATCGACATGGTCACCCGCCACGGGATCGAACTGGTCGCTATCGGCAATGGCACCGCCAGCCGTGAGACCGAACGTCTGGTGGCAGATACGCTCAAACTGCTGCCACCCGGAACCAAGGCCCCGACCAAAGTGATTGTGTCCGAGGCCGGCGCGTCGGTCTACTCGGCGTCAGAGCTGGCGTCACAGGAATTCCCAGATCTGGATGTGTCTTTGCGCGGTGCGGTCTCGATTGCCCGACGCTTGCAGGACCCATTGGCAGAGTTGGTCAAAATCACCCCCGAAAGCATCGGTGTGGGGCAATACCAGCACGACGTCGATCAACGCCGGTTAAGCAATGCGCTTGAGGCTGTCGTCGAAGATGCGGTGAACGCAGTGGGCGTTGACCTCAACATGGCATCTGCACCGCTTTTGGCGCAGGTGGCAGGGCTTGGGCCATCTTTGGCCGGTGCCATCGTGTTCCACCGCGACCTGAACGGAGCGTTCAAATCACGTCAGGCCTTGTTGGATGTGTCTGGCCTCGGGCCAAAAGCGTTTGAGCAATGCGCCGGATTTTTACGGATCCGAGATGGGGAAGAACCACTTGATGCCTCATCCGTACATCCCGAAGCCTACGAAGTCGCGCGCCGCATTGTCTCTAGCTGCGGGCGTGATATCCGAGACATCACGCGACAGGGCGCTGGCCTCAAGGCGTTGGAAGCTCGTGATTTTGTCACCGATGCGTTTGGCCTGCCAACCGTGCGTGATATTTTCACCGAGCTAGAAAAGCCCGGCCGCGATCCGCGTCCAGAATTCAAGACGGCCAGCTTTACCGATGGCGTTGAGGACATCAAAGATCTCAAACCCGGCATGTCATTAGAAGGCACAGTCACCAACGTTGCCGCCTTTGGGGCCTTTGTGGATATTGGCGTGCATCAAGATGGACTGGTGCATGTCAGTCAATTAGCCGACCGCTTTGTCAAAGATCCACATGAGGTGGTCAAGGCCGGTGATGTGGTCAGGGTGCGCGTAACTGAAGTGGATATCCCACGCAAACGTATCGGCCTGACCATGCGCAAAACCGTGGATGAAGGGCAAAAACAACCGCTCCGCAACCAACACCAAAAGTCCAATAAAAGCAAAGCAGTGTCTGCTGCGCCCAAGGCCGGAAAGTCAAAACCACCCAACACAGGTGCCGGCAATGGGGCCCTTGGCGCCGCGCTTTTGGATGCGATGAAAAAGAAAAGCTGACGTTCAAGAGCTGTATTTGGCATCATTCGGGTGTCGTTCAAACACCCGAATGTTCTGTGCTGTCTTGTTGCGTATCGCTGGCACCGCCAAAGCAGTGCCAGACAACCCTCAACCCAATACGGTTTTCACCGCACGTACAGTGGCAGCTACAACGGTGTCCGCTTCTTCACGGGTCAGACAGAAGGGCGGCGCAAAGCCAAGAATATCACCCTGAGGCATGGCACGCGCAATGACCTTGTCTTGCGCCAGAAGCGTGGCAGAGATCTGCGGGCCAATCTTATCAGCCGCGTCAAAGAACACCCGGTTGTTTTTGTCTTTCACAAACTCCACAGCACAGAGCATGCCTTCACCGCGCACATCACCAACATGGGCATGATTGCCCAGCGCCTCTGTCATGCTTTGGTTCAGATAGGCTCCGATTTCACCGACATTCGTCACCAAATCAAGCTCATCAATCAGCTTCAGATTTGCCACACCAGCCGCCGCTCCGATGGGGTGTGCCGAATATGTCCAGCCATGGCCAATTGGACCGTTTTCATCTGTGCCCTGCTCTAACACGGCCCAAACTTTATCGCTGATGATAGAGCCTGACAGCGGTGCATAGGCAGACGTCATGCCTTTGGCGATTGTAATGATGTCAGCCTCGATCCCGTAGTGATCTGAGCCGAACATCGTACCCAGACGACCAAACCCTGTGACCACCTCATCGGCGACCAGCAGAATGTCGTGTTTTTTCAACACGGCCTGAATCGCTGCCCAATATCCCGCAGGTGGTGGCACAATACCCCCGGTGCCCAGCACCGGTTCACCGATAAAGGCCGCAATCGTGTCAGCGCCTTCGCGCGCGATCAGCGCTTCAAGCTCGGTCACGCAATGCGCCACGAACTGTTCTTCGGTCTGATCAAGATTGTCGCGGCGATAATAATAAGGGGCTTCGGTATGAATCACATTATCGATCGGCAGGTCGAACTTCTTATGGAACAGCTCCAGCCCGGTCAGTGACCCGGTCACAAGGCCCGACCCGTGGTATCCCCGCCAACGCGAAATGATCTTCTTCTTTTGCGGGCGGCCAAGGATGTTGTTGTAGTACCAGATCAGTTTGACGTTGGTTTCATTCGCGTCAGAACCGCCAAGGCCAAAATAGACCTTCGACATGTTTGCTGGCGCCCGGTCCAAAATCATCTTCGACAGGGTGATCGAGGCCTCGGTGCCATGCCCAACATAGGAATGGTAATAGGCCAGCTCGCGGGCTTGTGCGCTGATGGCTTCAGCGATCTCTTGTCGGCCATAACCGACGTTCACGCAATATAACCCTGCAAAGGCATCCAACAATTTCACGCCATCGCGGTCTTCGATATGGACACCATTGGCGGTTTTGATCACCCGGTTCGGGCTTTCGCCCCGGGCGTGCTGCGCCAGATGGGTTGACGGGTGAAAAAAATTCTCGCGATCCCATTCATCAAGTTGGTCGTTTTTCAGCATTCTCTCACTCCTCATGCCCAGTTACGGCAAACATATTTAGTCCCAGGGAATGTCAGTCATTATATACTCGCATTTAGACCAAACATTGGGCCTTCTGCAGAGGATTCATCTACTATCATTTTTTAAGCCGTAGTTTCGTCCTTGCCAGTTGCAATCAGGGAAATCGGCGGCAAACCAGAGCCTTTGACCGGCTTGGTGACAACATAGGTATAATAACGCGCCAGACCGATACGAGCATCAAGCATTTCATCAATCAAGCGCTGATAGGCATCAATATCACGGGTGACAATCTGCAGAATGTAATCAAACCCACCCCCCAGCGCCCAGCAGGCCATAACCTCTTCGTATCGCTGCATCGCAGCCTCAAAAGCACGAAAACTGGCCGAAGTATGTTCGGCCAGTTCAACAGTGGTAAAAATCGTGACATGCGGGCCCAGTTTTCGCAAATTGACCTCAGCCCGGTAGCTTTCAATCACGCCCGCTTTCTCAAGCTTTTTCAGGCGTTCCCAGCACGGTGTCGGTGACAAGCCCACACGATCCGCCAAAGCCGCCTTAGTGATGCGACCTTCGCGACAGAGCACCCTCAATATATCAAGATCACGCGCATCAAGCCGCATTGTCAGCCCTTTACCAGCATTTTGCGAGGTACGTTTGCCAGGCATTCGTGGCCGGCTTGGGTGATGCGGATGCTTTCGGTGATCTCAAAGCCCCAATCCTCCATCCAAAGGCCCGTCATGAAATGCAGTGTCATGTTTTCGCGCAGCACGGTCTTGTCACCAGGGCGCAACGAGAAGGTGCGCTCGCCCCAGTCGGGTGGGTAGCTGACACCGATGGGATAGCCGGTGCGGTTGTCTTTGGTGATACCGTGTTTCTTCAAGACGCCGAAGAAGGCGTTGGCGATGTCCTCACAAAAATTCCCCTCTTTCGCGGCATCCAGCCCAGCCTCCATCCCTTCGAGAACAGCATTTTCAGCATCAAGGAACGTTTGCGTGGGCTTGCCCAGAAAGACAGTGCGCGACAGCGGACAATGGTAACGATGATAGACCCCTGCGATCTCAAAGAATGTCCCTTCGCCGGATTTCATCGGCGCGTCATCCCATGTCAAATGCGGTGCCGCCGCATCTGAGCCGGAGGGCAACAGGGGGACAATTGCCGGATAATCACCACCAGCCCCGACTTCAGGGTCATAGCGCAGGGCAGCATCGTAGATATCCGCCACCAGATCACATTTACGCAAACCCGGTTCGACCTTATCAAAGATACGATCATGCATTCGGCCGACAATCCGGCCTGCGGTGCGCATATAGTCAAGCTCTGTCTCGGATTTGATCGCGCGTTGCCAATTGACCAATGCATTGGCGTTGGCAAATCTCGCATTTGGTAGGTGCTGTTGCAGCGACGCAAAAGCCGCAGCCGTGAACCAGTAATTATCCATTTCAACGCCAATGGTGCCTGTATTCAGCTTACGATCAGCAAGCTGCGCCGACAGGTAATCCATCGGATGGCGTTCAGTAGATTGCACATAGTGGTCGGGATAACCGATGATGTTTGAGGGATCCATAAAGCAGGTTCTGAGCGCCCCATTGGCATCTTGTCCACGGCCATACCAGATCGGTTCCCCGCTCAATCCCAGTACCACACATTGATGCACATAGAATGACCAGCCGTCATAGCCGGTCAACCAATTCATATTGCTGGGATCAGTGATGACCAAAAGATCCAGCCCATGTTCCTGCATTGCTTGTCTGGTTTTTACGATACGTGCAGCGAATTCATCGCGCGAGAAGTAGAGTTTTGGTTCAGGCATAATCTTGATCCCAAATTAGCTTGTGAAACTAGCACCCTGACCAGCGGCTTCGGCACGTTGGCGGGCAAGAGTGGCAATGGCGGTATCCTGAACCCCGGTCCCGGTCAAATCGCACACCGTCAGGCTGCTGGCGGCATCGTAATCTGGCAGTTTTCCTGCAACAACATCGCCGAGTTCCGGGAAATCTGCATCAGCGGCGATGACGCCAGCGTCAATTGCCGCGCGGGCTTCACCCAATACACGAGTTTGGGCCAAGCGGTCAGGGATATAATAGTCAGCGCGCGCGATCAGTGCGGGGTCCAACTCGAATTTACCTTCCTGATCTGATCCCATTGCTATGACGAGTTGACCACTGGTCAGCCAGTCCGCGAAGACAAGGGGCTCTTTTGCGGGTGTTGTGGTAACAATGATGTCCGCTGTGCGAACGGCATCCTCAATCTGATGTGAGAAGGACGTCTCGATCCCGAGCATTGCAGCTATGTCCTCGGCCGCTTTTTCAGCTTTTTCAGAGTCCCGAGCCCACACATCTACGCAGGTTAATGGCCGCACCTGATGTATCGCAGCCACCTGCAGCCGTGCCTGTGCGCCTGCACCAATTACGCACAGCCGCGAGGCATCCCGCCGTGCCAGATGACGCGCGGCAACAGCACCTGCCGCTGCTGTGCGCGTTTCGGTCAAATAGCCATTGTCCAAAAGAAGCGCCTCGACCTGGCCGGTCTTGGCTGAAAAAACAACCATGATCCCATTCGTGGTCGGCAGCCCTATTTTGGGATTGTCATAAAACCCCGGCGACATTTTGATGGTAAAGCTTTCGGCGCCCTGAATATGTGCAGTTTTTACATCAACCTCGCCGTTGTTTTCCTGCACATCCAACGACATGATAGGAGGCATTTCGACGATGCCAGCGGAAAGCGCGGCGAAGCCAGCTTCGACACAGTCAATCGCGCTCCTATCCAAAGGGACCAATTCGCGTAGCTCAGTCTCGGTCAGTATCTTGATGTCAGGCATTCACCCCTCCGCAGTTACATCGACATCCTCACCCGAGATAATCCGGGAATGCAAATGCATATCAATATTCTGCCCCGAAATCAGTACAGCACACCGCCCAGGATTTTTGACCTTGCCTGCCAGTAAGGCCGCAATACCAACGCTGCCAGACCCTTCGATAATCTGCCGCTCTTTCCAATAAGCATGGCGAATTGCCCGTGCAATTTCGACCTCGGTAACTAAGATCATTTCGTCAACAAAATCACGGGTCATGGCAAAGGTATGTTCATTGTCCAACCCAATCCCACCGCCAAGCGAATCTGCCAGCGTCGACAGCTCTTCAACAAAAACAGGTTTACCAGCGTGCTGGCTTGCGTACATCGCAGCGCCGCGCTCCATCGAGACACCAATCACACGGGTTGATGGATTGACGCTTTTCAAAGCCATTGCAACGCCGGAAATCAGCCCACCACCCGACAACGGCACAAGAACGGTATTCAGGTCGGGGGCTTGTTCCAGCATATCCAGCGCCACAGTACTTTGCCCGGCAATGATGTCGTGATGGTCAAAAGGCGGTAGCATCACCATGCCCTGCGCGACCAGCCGATCGACCTCAATCTGCGCGTCATCCTGTGAACGCCCAACAATGCGCACTTCGGCACCCTGAGCCTTGATCCCGTCGATTTTGTTCTGCGGAACAAGCTCTGACATACAAATGATGCAACGCACCCCGGCTTGTTTCGCCGCATAGGCTAAACCGCGACCGTGATTGCCAGTGGACACGCCGACCACCCCATTCGCGCGCTGGGCATCGCTCAACGCCAACACCGCATTTGTCGCTCCACGCAGTTTGAAACTGCCGGTCATCTGCATGTGCTCCATTTTCAATCGTATATCGCCGCCTGTGGCCTCGCTCAGCACTGGCGAAAACTCCATCGGCGTCAAACGAACCTTCCCTGCAATGCGCGCCCGTGCCGCGAAACTGTCTTTAAGTGTGATTTCAGAGCTCATCTTTCATCCTGCTTTGACTTCATGTTCAAATGGACTGCCACACTCTGGATAAACCATCGTGACCCCCAGATACCGCATACACCGCCAAACCATCGCCTGACGCCGACAAAGTCAATATTGCGCCACTATCAGAAGATCTGAATTAATGAGCAGTTTCATCATTGCTATGGCACTTGCGTGGGCCCCAGAAGGCACATGAGGTCGACACTCGCGCGTACCACAACACTTTTGGAAGTGTATTTCAATCACCCTACGCCGATGTGGTGAGCAGCGGTGGTGCTTGGCCTCTTGGCAGCATTGATCCACCTACCCATTCGGGAAGAGACGATAACACATTCAAACGAACCTGCTGGCCTCATTACGCGCGGAAAACGGATGTTCATCAATTTTCTGAGTCAAATCCTGATCCATATGACAGGACGAGACCTGCTTCCAGAAGATGGCCCGCAAGACAAGGGTTGGATTCGTTTCGACTAAAACCGGCTCCCAACTGGCGGGCCTCCCATGCGCCATGTCAATGGCCTTTTCCATGGATGATCTGCTGACACAGGCCATATCAAGTGATAGCCCTGTCAGGGATATCACCCCGATATTCTACAGAAAGGCCTGCGACATGAAAAACCAACCTCTTGGCGGCAATGAAATGCCTCGCTTTGGTGGCCCAACTACTTTTATGCGCCTGCCAGCCGCTGAAAGTGCGCAAGGGTTGGACGCGGCATTTATTGGCATTCCGATGGATATTGGCACCAGTCACCGCCCCGGCACCCGGTTTGGACCACGTCAGATAAGGGCCGAAAGTGCGATGATGCGCCCCTATAATATGTGGACCAAAGCCGCACCATTTGATGGGCTACAGGTGGCAGACATTGGCGATGTGCCGATCAATACCTTCGACCTCAAAGATAGCGTCAATCGGATCACTGATTATTACGACGATGTGCTCAAATCCGATGCCATTCCGATGACTATGGGCGGCGATCACACACTGACCTATCCGGTACTGCGCTCGATACATAAAAAACACGGGCCAGTTGCACTTGTTCACATTGATGCACACGCCGATATAAATGAGCATATGTTTGGCGAACAAATCGCCCATGGAACACCGTTTCGCCGCGCCTATGAGGATGGGTTGATTGTGGCAGATAAGACGTATCAGATTGGTCTGCGTGGCACAGGTTACGGTGCTGATGATTTTGACATCGCGCGCAGCTGGGGCTTTACCGTCTATCATGCCGAAGAGCTGTGGTATAAATCGCTAGCCCCGCTAATGGATGAAATTCGAGCCGCGATCGGTGACACACCAGTCTACCTGACCTTTGACATCGACAGTCTGGATCCTGCCTGTGCGCCAGGGACCGGAACGGTAGAAATGGGTGGGCTCATGACCAGCCAAGCGCTAGAGATTGTGCGGGGATGCAAGGGGTTAAATCTTGTAGGTTGCGATCTGGTCGAAGTATCCCCACCGTATGATCCATCCGGAAACACCGCAACCATTGCAGCAAATCTGCTTTACGAAATGCTGTGTGTACTGCCGGGTGTCCCATACCGCACATAACCGAACCTTTGTCTGTGACGACACCCATCGGCGTCGTACTGACATCAATTTCCAAGGCATCGTCAATTTATTGACCATCAGTGCACAGGCGACTAGCTCAGCCAGATGATTTGCACGATTGCACGTCACGCCTGAAGGGTCACACAGACCAACTCGGAAACGAGAAAGATTCAAGGTCGGTTCAAGTCGGCTCGTCAGATGCAGAGATTTCTTTATGTCCACGATAGAGTCGCTAACCTTTCCGCCCATGCCGCCACGAAACGACTGCCACAACCTACTGCAAGAAACGAGACGTCGCTCTCGAGCATTGGAACGACTGCGCCAAAAAGCTAGCAGCCTGATACGATCCGCGAGTGCCTAAATATATCGGTTTCGAAGCTGACAGCTGACCTCGCACCAAGAACGTGACTGGGAAGCCGAAAGCTGTTCATTCTAATTGTTATGCTGAGCCGTTAGTTTGAGGGCATTGTCTTTTAATTTTTCCGCTTTCCTCGGGTGTACTTAATTCCACTCTAGGGGAGGTTTCTCAACTTAGGCCATTGGAATGAAATCTGACTGGCGCATCTTTTTGAGACAAGTTAGAAGTCATATAGCACTCATTTGAAATCTGAGTGGTGAGCGGACCAGATAAACAACTGGTGTGAGTATGGGCAAGGATGAATGGCACTTGTTATCAAGATCGTCATTCTTAAGGAGCAGGTAGATTCTATCTATGAAGATCTCAGTTTCGCGATTGAACCCATTCACAACGAGTACGAATAAGAAATCTGGCACACCAGAAACTGTCAATCTGAAGTTGCCGGACCTTAGTGAAGAAAATCTCTCTGATCTGTATTGGGTCTCAGTTTCGCGAGCATTGCGTGATAGAAAATGTAGTTCAATTTATTCGCTAACAAGTGAATATAAGGGGCTGGCGTTTCCTGGTAACTTTGATGCAACAATTATTGAAAAAATAATAAGAATTTCAGAAAATTCTGATCACCGTTATGAGGTTGTATCAAAGTTAAATGACATTTTATCGCATAAAATTGCTGACGCTGTTGTAGTGGATTCGTCTGATTTTGCTGAATTAATGCTGTCTAACTCTGAGGCGTTGAAATGCATTAGATTGATCGGGTCGGGCGTATGTATCTTTGCGTGCAAGGTCCTTTTCTTTAAACCACCAGAATTACAAGTTGATGATGGAATCTCCTATTGGGAACCTCAGCAGTTAATGCACCAATTACATGAAGCCGGTTTCAGGAGAATTCAATTTATGAATTTGGGTTGTAAAGTTGAAAGCTGGAAAGTTGAGGGGGCTCCAGTTTCTGATCTTGACCTCAAAGAGGTTGATGCAGGGTCTGAACCAGAAATCAAGCTGCTGACTGTGCTTTGTGATAATGGGTATCATGATGCATAGTAATGTTATCTGGGGATATGGTGGTGAGAATATCATCGGCAATTTCGTTGATGAACTTTCTCATGATGAAGTTCCTACTGTTAGTGTTGACCCTACTATTGATAAAGCCCCGCCCTCAATTGAAGGGCCGGTGAACCTACTAACGTCAAATCACTTCACTCGAGATATACGTGACTTGAATAGAAATTACGGTAGCTTGAACATTACGCATGATTTTTACGACCTGCTTGGCACGTATGACATCCAGCATATGTTCTTTTTTGTGCATGACCATTCAGAATTCTTTGTCCTTGATGAGCCAATACAGTTGCAGCCATTCACGACAGTAGTGACGCCTTGGCCTTCTATACATCGGAATGCTTCTCGCCTTAATCTGTTTTGTTGTGATGTGAACTTTAAGAACTTCAATGAATTCGATTCCATCCGACCAGTCAGAAAAGGGGTTTGGTTGGTCTCGAATATTGAATACGGAATCGCGAGACTTGGGCTCGAAAATTTTGCGCAGGAAATATATGAATTCGCTGCAGCAAGTGAGATATCAATTAAATTGCCTGTCTATGGCGATATACATGATCGAATTGGCAACATTCTCTTAGAAAAAGGTGTCGATGTCGTTGATCCATTCCAATCGTCGGCCGTGTGCATTTTGGAATCTGAATTTGTTATCTCTAGTATGTGTAGCGGCGTTGCCGCATTGGCGGCATATTACCAAAAAGATATCATTGTCGTTGATAATGGCAACTACCCTCCATTGCTTGATAGCAAACGGAATGGGTATACAGAATGGTTGCCAAATAGTACGGTGATTAACACTCCTGAAGAGTTAAAACGAGCGCTAGATAAAAAAACGGAAACCGGGAAAACGCGACATCAATGTGGTGTTTTCAGAGAGGATTTTTGGGGGCAGTTCCATAATGAGCTATTCTGACATGAGAAAAATTAAATTCATATTTGATTTAGATGGCACTGTAACAAGTGAAGAAACTCTACCAATTATTGCTAAAGCTTTTGATATTGAAGATGAGATATCTGAAATTACAAAAAGCACAATATCTGGAAATATTCCATTTGTTGAAAGCTTTATTACACGTGTGAATATACTTTCCGGTCTTGATGTGGATGAGATATCCCGCACGTTGGAAGGTGTTAATCTTAATGAAAAACTAGTCGAGTGGATTGCGGATCATTCTAAAGATTGCCTAATTGCAACAGGTAATTTTGATGGGTGGATCCAAGGCTTGCTTGCTCGCATACCGTGTGCCGCTCATTCCTCAAAGGGGGAGTTGCGAGATGGCAGGGTCCGCTTGACGTCAATCTTGCGAAAAGAACAAGTTGTCAGAGATCTGAAAGAAGAAGGCTATTTCATCGTTTATGTTGGCGATGGTAACAATGATGCCGAGGCCATGCGTCTGGCAGATGTAAGCATCGCTTGTGGTATCACACACAAGCCAGCAAATTCGGTTGTTCAGGTATGCGATTTTGCTGTTTACTCGGAAGAGGCATTGGTCCGGATCTTGAAGCAGATTTCTGGCGAAACCAGCGGAAAATCAGTCATCTTGTCGTGCGCCGGTATTGGGTCGCGTTTGGGACTTGGCGTGACAAAGTCTCTCTTGAAAATCAATGACATTACTCTGATTGCGCATCATTTACACAACTTCAAAGATCAAGAAGATTTGCGCGTTGTAGTTGGATACCAGTCGCAGTCAGTGATCGAAGCGGCCCTTGCCGTTCGCAAAGATGTAACTTTTGTCTTTAACCACGACTATTTCCAAACCAAAACAGGGACGAGCCTGTATCTGGGTGCTCAATTCGCAAATGATGTCGTATTGGCTTGGGATGGTGATTTTATCGCTCATCCGAATGACGTTCGGGACATCTTGGCGCGGTCTGACGAGTTTTTGGGCTACATTGATCCAGTTTCAAGCGACCCAGTTTTTGTTGTTCTTGATGATGAAGGGCAGGTTTGCAAATTTTCCGACAATGAAGGCGAATTTGAATGGTCGGGCCCTGCACAGGTAAAAAGTGGGAAATTGTCAGAATCTGATGGGCATGTTTACCAAATCCTCGAGGGATTTCTTCCTTTGAAGGCCGCGAAAATTCGTGGTACTGACATCGATACCAACGAAGATTATGACAGGGCTAAAATATTGTTCAACGATTGGAATTACGGCAACGCCAAAGCTTCGGTTTACTATGACAAGCTTGCCTCAAATATCAAGACGGCGCTTGAAACAAGAAATAAGGCTCCGGATTTTGGCGCGTATGATGTGGAACTTGTGAAATCATTTTCCGACCAGGCGCAAGCAACTTGGCTAGAGCTAGGTGCGGGAACAGGATTGATGACCAATCATCTGACCGACCATTTCAAAGAAATTGTTGCCGTAGAAAAATATCCTGAGTTCAGCAAATTCATCAATGAGAGTCCGAATCTAACAGTTGTGAATGAAGACATTTTGCTGATGGAGCCATCCGAAAAGTTCGATTTGGTCACACTGTTTGGCGTTATGAATTTCTTCAATATAGACGAAGCTTCCAAGGTCTATAAAGCTGTCAGCCAAACTGTAAAACCGGGTGGGCGGTTAATAGTTAAGCATGCAATGGGAGTTTCTAAGGATGTCTTGGTCGATGGAGTTTCTTCCGAACTGCAACAATACTATTTCTCGGAATATCGGCATGTTGATAAAGAAATCAGCCTTCTTGAAAGCCATGGTTTCAAGCTGGAAGACAATATCGATATTTACCCTGATGAATTTAATCGTTGGACTGAAACAAGATACCGAGCTTTGGTCTTCACGCTAAACTAACTCAAGGCAAATTTACATAAAAGTAGGCGTTCGTAAAAAGACGGCGAAATTTTTTTCGCCGTCTACAAAACAGGCCAACAGAATAGCCAACTGGAAAATTTAACTACACGCTAGGTTTCGCGATCGCTAGGGCACTGACCCCTGATAATCACCTTAACTGCCCGGATTTTAATCGTAAGCGAAGTTGGGAAAGGTTTCGACCTGAGTCTGACTTATGCTAATATTGAAGCTTATCCTGGGCAGGAATCGTAGCTCCAAAGAAATATTTCACGGGCCGAAGTTGCTGACATAGAGCAAATGCATCTCAGGACTAAGCCAAGTGATCATGCCTATCAAATATTTGTAGACGAAAAGCGCCATATTGTTCCACAGTGTGATCCTCGGCCATCCTTCTTACGTTCGTTATTGGGTTTTAACAGTAATTAAGATGTGAGCACCCTTAGCCAAGGACGATATCCATTGGATATGGATTCATTTTATCACCCGATCCTTCCAGGCAAACCTAAGTATCCGTCATGTATTATCCGGTTATTTGTCAAGGCGACAAACAACACTCTGTAGCAAAGCTTGTGCTGGGTATAACTTCACAATGATCAATTTTAAGGGCAGTCACTGTCCGAAATCTGTGATTCTGCACGAGTGACATCTTAACTGCGCTAAGCTGTTTCGTATGGAGATCTAAAGGACGTCATGGCTGAACGTAGATTAGATGTTAACCACGCCGGCCCAAACCGTTGGCGGGTCAGATCGTCGCCTTATCTAGCCAAGCAAGCCCGGTTGCGGACACGTCCGACAGGTTCCTATTGGCGGACGGGTAAAACCTGTGTGAAAGTTTTCAACCGTCTGATCCAGATCCTGAGGTCAAACCTTTACCGTATAATGGGTTTAACGCTGATGAAAAAATGACGGCCATTTCTGGCCGCCACAAGTTCAACAGGGAGGTAGTTAAGGTCGTCCTAGTTTGGGACGACAAGTGTTGGGATCGATGAGCGCCTAAGGACACGTTTGACAACCGTACCGATAAAGGTATGGCCTGTGCCGTGTTCATGTGTGCCCATGACGATCAGACCGCATTGCAGGTCTTTCGCGCGTTGCAAAATCGCTTCTGCTGGGTGCCCGTCAATCAACTCAACAGATTCCACTCTGGAGTAAGCCTCTTTGCCCTCTTTGCTGAGGGATTTCATGAAATCCCTTTGATTGGTTTTCAACATTTCCTTTACGGATGCATGGCGATCTTTGATCGCTTTCTTGCGAGAGGCATCATCCTGAAAGAACAACTGCATCGTAACAATCGCATCTTGTGTCAGCGGTTCAGTGACATGGAGCACATGAACTTTGGCGCCGTGGGCCTGCGCCATGCTGAGTGCATGGCGCAAAGCGTTGTTTGCATTTTCCGACAGGTCTGTCGCGAAAAGGATATCATTGATTTGTGGTAACATTTTTCAGTTCTTTCCGATCCAGCCTTAATACCCAAAGAACCTAGGCAGCCACAGAGATATCTCTGGGACAAAGGCGATGATAAAGATGGCTATGGTATTGATCGCCGCAAAGGGCAGGGCCGCAACCGAGATCTTCTCAATTGATATGTTCGAGATACCAGACGCGATGAACAGGTTCTCGCCCAATGGTGGCGTCTGGAACCCAATACCCAGGCAGCAGACCATGACCACACCAAAGTGGATCGGATCAATGCCCACGCTATAGGCCACAGGCAGCATCACTGGAACCAAGATCAGAATCGTCGCCAATGTCTCCATGAACATGCCAACGAACAGCAGGAAGAAGATGACCAGCGCCCAGATGATATAAATGTTGTCGGTGACCGACAGCATACCATCCGCAATGATCGCCGGGATCTGATTTTCGACCAGAAGACGGCCAAACACAGTTGCGGTGAACATGATCAGCAGAACCCGACCGGTCAGCCATGTTGTGGTTTCAAGTGAGATAAACAGTTTCTCCCACGACAGTTCGCGGTAGATAAACGCGCCAACAATCAGCGTGTAGAAGATTGCAACAATCGCCGCCTCAGTCGGGGTAAAGAAGCCGGAATAAATCCCGCCCAAGATCACTACAGGGGCCATCAACGCCCAGAAGCCGCGATACATCTCACACCAGATCAAGCGTGCAGACCACCCTTCAGAGCTTCCTTTGAAGCCTTTCTTTTTGGCCAAGATGTAATTCATGATCAACAAGCTGCCAGCAATCAGGAAGGCAGGCATGAAACCGGCGATAAACAATTTCGGGATCGAAACAGTTTGGAATTGCCCGTGTTCGGCCACAGCGGCTGGTGGGGCAGGCATGCCCAAAGCAGCGATACCAAAGATGATCAGCGGAATGGAGGGCGGAATAACGATACCCAGACCACCGGAAGATGCGGTAATTGCGGATGCAAAGTCGCGATCATATTTACGGTCGATCATCGCGGGGATCATCAGCATACCAACAGCGGCTGTCGTCGCAGGACCAGAACCTGAGATCGCACCAAAGAACAGGCAGGCAAAAACCGTGGCAGCAGACATGCCGCCCGTGAATGGCCCGGCGAAACTTTCGGCGACGTTTATAAGCCTTCGAGAGAGCCCCGAAGCTTCCATTAAGGCCCCGGCCAGAATGAAGGCGGGTAGGGCCATCAATGGGAAAGACCCCACAGAGGTAAAGGCAATCTGTACGAACTTGATCGGGTTTTCACCAAGATAGATGAAAGAGATCATTGTTGAGACGCCCAAGGCGACAGTGATTGGTGCACCTATGAACAGCAGCAGTAGGAAGCCGCCGAATAGAATTAGAATGATTTGCGATTCCATTACTTGTCCCCCTGCTTATCATTTGTCGTGTCGTCGGCGGCATGAATTTCGTCCATATGGATTTTTTCAGCGGCGGCCGTTTCGGCGCGCACTTCTTCCAGATCAATCGCATCTGGATCACGAAGGTCTTCATCCAGTATGATTTTCTTGTAGTTGACCTGAAGAACGCGAATGGTCATCAGCGTGAATGCAATCGGCAGAACGATATAGACCCAACTAAGGTGGAACCCCATTGTCTGTGATGACTGGAACTTGTTCATCTTGTTGAAGATGAAATCGATCGACAGGTACACAAAATATACATTGAAGAAGATCCAGAACAGATCTGCAAAGGCCTCAATAAACTTGATGGCGCGTGGCGGAAGGAATTTGAACTGGAACGTCACACGGTTATGTGCGCCCATTTTTGCCGCGTAGCTCGCACCAAAAAATACGAACCAGACGAACATGTAAATTGATAGTTCTTCCACCCAGGAGAAGGAGAAGTCGAAAAGAGTTCTCACTATGACCTGAAGGAAGAGAAGGCATACAAATATCGCAAGTAAGGTGCGGCAAATGTAGCTTTCGATGTTATTCAAAATGCCCCAAAAGCGTTCCATTTTTCCCTCTCTGTTATATTAGAAAGGCGCCAAATGGCGCCTTTCGTTTTTTCTTAGGTGATTATTCGGAAACTGGGTCACGACCGATGGCCGCCAGAACTTCGTTCAGTTTCTCAACACCACCAATGCTCTCATAGAACTTTGGCCATACAGCTGCGGTCGCCAGGTCAATGAACTCTTGCTCATTGTTTTCTGGGTCATCGATCTGCATGCCTTTGTCGATCAGGATCTGTTTGATCTCGGCTTCTTTGTCGCGCAGGAACTGGGCAGACGCGGCTGTCGCGGCTTTACCGGCATCCAGAACAATAGCTTGATCTTCAGCTGACAGTTCTTGGAACACTGCTTCAGATACAACCAGTGGCTCGATCGAGAAGATGTAACGGATGTTTGTGACATACTTCTGAACTTCGTAGAACTTCATCGCGTTGATGGTGGTGTAAGGGTTGTCCTGACCATCAACAACTTTGGTTTGCAGGCCCGCGAAGGTTTCTGACCACGCCATTGGCGTTGGGCTGATGCCCCATGACTTGTAGGTGTCGATCATGATTTCGTTCTTAGGAACGCGGATGACCAGACCTTGCAAGTCAGCAACCGATTTAACTGGCTTTTTCGAGTTCGTCAGAACGCGGAAACCTGTATAGGTCCAAGCAATGATGCGAACGCCAGCGTCGTTGATTGTGTTTTCTGTCAGCTGTTGACCGATTGGACCTTGGGTCAGCGTTTCCGCATCTTCCAGGCTCAGGATCACATATGGCAGGGTGAACACGCCAACGGATGGCGAGAACGGTGTCACGTTGTTGATCGCCAGAATGGACATATCAAGCGAGCCGATTGCCGCGTCATTGACAGTGTCCTGCTCGGAACCCAGCTGACCGTTCAGAAACAGTGTCGCTGTGTGGTTGCCGCCTGACAGTTCTTCAAGTGCCTTTACAAAGCCAAGACCTGTAGCTTCTTGGCTGGAACCGCCGCTATCGCCTACGGCAATTTTGAAGTTCTTTGCCAACGCTGGGCTCGCTACCGTCAGTGCGGCAACGGACGCAGCAGCTGCGATAGTTGAAAGTTTTTTGATGAAAGTCATTAAGACTCCTCCCGGATGTAGTTCTTTGTTTTTGGTTTCAACTCTTAAACTCGACCATTGTCGTAGATCAGAGTCAATCCAATCCCAGATATATATGTTGCAATGCCCGTGCAGTTAATACAAAGTAATTGACGCAATGTTTGATAAATAGGAAACATTAAAATCGCTAAGAGATCAACAATTACCCGCCTCGCTAATGTCGATATCCGCCTTCTGGAAGTGTTTCGAACAGTGGTGGCCTGCGGTGGTTTTACGGCGGCAGAGTTTGAGTTGAATATTGGTCGCTCTACCATCAGCAAACATATCTCAGATCTTGAGACGCGCCTGAACCTCAAGCTGTGCCATCGTGGTCCGGCAGGATTTTCATTAACCTCTGATGGTGAAAATGTGCTGAACGCAGCAGATGAGCTGTTTTCTTCAATCGACAGATTTCAGGAGCAGCTGGACGAGGCTCATTCCGATCTGACCGGTAAGCTGCGTATCGCGATTTCCGATCAATCCTCCTCTAATCCTGAGGCGCGCCTTGCGCTGGCGATTCGAATGTTTCGCGATATCGCGCCGGGTGTCACAATGGACCTGTCGATTGAGCCCCCGAATGTGATCGAAGAGGGGGTGATCAATGGCCGGTTCAGCCTTGGTATCGTTCCGTTGCACCGTCAATCGCCGATGCTAACCTACGAATCCCTTTATACCGAGGACATGCGGCTTTATTGCGGGAAGGGGCATGAGCTGTTCGACTGTATGAAGGATGGCTACCGTCTGAAAGAGCTACGCCAATATGATTATGCTGGGCTCAGCTTTAATTCTCCGAACATGGCGGTTCACCAAAAGCTCAAACTGCGCAAATCAGCCTTTGTCCAAAACGAAGAGGCGTTGACGTTGCTGATCATGTCCGGGCGGTACTTGGGCTTTTTGCCTACCCACATTGGCGATCTCTTCCAAAATGACGACCTGCTCCTCGAAGTGACGTGCCCGGAGGCACGGTTCACCTCACAAATGGCGGCCACCGTGAAAAAGAGCACCTCTAAGGGGCGTCGGTTGAATGCCTTTTTGGATTGCCTGATCTCGGCTCACCGAAAAGGCCGCGTTGAAAAGGCGAAAGGCTAAAATCGAGACGGAAAACTGCTCGGAAAGCGAGGGCATGCGTACATTTTATGCGTACAGGTCGTACAAGCTGTACGCTTTACCCCAATTCGTTCAACCGGTTCAGACGGGCGCGGACAGATAGGCCATGGGCCTCTAGGCTTTCGCTGATCGCCAGTGTTTCCGCCGCCGGGCCGATGGCGCGCAGGGCGCCGGGAGTCATTTTGGACAGGGTTGTTTTCTTCATGAAGTCCAGTACGTTCAGCCCGCTTGAGAACCTTGCCGAGCGTGCGGTGGGCAGCACATGGTTCGGCCCACCGACATAGTCGCCAATGGCCTCTGGTGTCCAAGACCCCATGAAAATCGCACCGGCGTGTCTGATCTTGTCGGCCAGTGCATCCGGGTCTGCCACGCAGAGCTCCAAATGCTCAGGCGCGACACGGTCTGATACGTTCGCAGCTGTTTCCAGATCAGGCACCAGAATCACGGCTCCATTGTCACGCCAGCTGGCCCCTGCAATGGCGCGTCGTTCCAAAGTTTCGAGCTGCGTTTCAATCGCCTTCACCACAGCATCCGCCAGAGCCGCATCATCAGTCACAAGGATTGCCTGCGCGCTTTCATCGTGTTCCGCCTGACTTAGCATATCCAGCGCCACCCATTCAGGGTCGGCCGTATTGTCAGCAATCACAAGGATTTCAGACGGCCCGGCAATCATATCGATGCCCACTTTGCCAAACACCCGGCGCTTGGCCGCTGCGACAAAGGCGTTTCCGGGCCCGGTGATCTTGTCCACCGGCGTGATCGTCTCTGTCCCATACGCCAGCGCTGCCACCGCCTGTGCGCCGCCGATTCGGTAAATTTCATCCACACCCGACAGGCGTGCGGCCAAAAGGACCAAGGGATTTGCCTTTCCATCGGGCGTTGGAACGGTAATTGCCAGCCGCTCAACACCGGCCACTTTAGCGGGGATGGCGTTCATCAGAACCGAGGAAGGATAGCTTGCCAACCCACCGGGCACATAGAGGCCTGCAGCGGATACCGCCGACCAGCGCCAGCCCAGTTCTGCGCCAGCTTCATCCGTCCATTGCGCATCTTCAGGGAGTTGCTTTTCGTGATAGGCTCGAATGCGATCTGCGGCCAATTCCAATGCCACTCGCTCGTGCGCTGGCACCTGTTCGATTAACGCGTCTATTTCAGCCTCAGAGAAACGTAGCTTATCCGGCGTCAGTTCCAGCCGGTCAAACTTGGCCGTCAGTTCGACAACTGCCGCATCCCCACGTCCGCGCACATCTGAAATGATACCCGCAACGATATCATCAACATCTGGCGAATCCTCGCGTTTCGCCCCCAGTAGGGTTGTGAATTCGGCTTCGAACTCTGGATTGGCGGCATTCAGAAAAACAGGCATGGCAATTCCTTTCATTGCCGGACATAGCGCGCGCGATCAAGCCCCTCAAGGCCGATGACCGTCGCATGGAAGCGATTCTATTTAAGCGTCGTGACTGGGAGCTTTGCCCGACGGAGCGCGATACGGGCGCGTCACATCCTTGAGGGTCACTTCCAGCGCTTCGACTTCCAATCGAATGGCACCGTCCCCGGCCAGAGTAAGGTCAAGATGACCTGCGCCGTCATCGGAAGGGGTAAATTCAACCGATAGCAGGGATAAAACCATATCTTTTTCCTGCCGGTCCACACCTTGGCTTGAAATTTTCAACACGTTGTCCACCACCAGCAAGGCCTGCACCCGCTCTGCTCCGTGTCGTTGCTGGCCATCGTCTTCCCAACGAAATCGGTTGAGCAGAATTGCAAAGCGGCGCTCAGGTTGGCGCCATGTCATTTCGGTGATCGGAAACACCGCATCCTGAACCAAAGAGGACATGACTTTGAGGTCATCGACATCAAAGGCCCCAAGGTTCAGCGGTGCTTCGCGGCCGTCGTCAAAACTCGCATCTTGTGTCATCTGTCTGATACCCGTTCAATTTTTGCGCCCACACCGCTTAGTTTGCGCACAACCTGTTCATAACCACGATCAAGGTGATAGACGCGGCTGACGGTGGTTTCCCCTTCGGCGGCCATGCCTGCCAAAATGAGGGACACTGATGCACGCAGATCGGTTGCCATCACAGGCGCGCCTTTCAGCTGCTCAACACCGGTCACAGTTGCCGTGCCGCCGTGCACTTCGATCTGTGCGCCCATGCGGGTCAGTTCCGGCGCATGCATAAAGCGATTCTCAAAAATCTTCTCTTCCAGCACCGAAGTACCCTCGGCCGTGCATAACAGCGCCATCATCTGTGCTTGCAAGTCAGTTGGAAAGCCGGGGAAGGGCTCGGTCACAACATCCACAGCTCTAATGCGACCATTCTTACGGCTGACTTTCAGGCCTTTGGCGGTTTCTTCAACGGAAATACCCGCAGCATCCAGCTTTTCACAAAACGCCCCAACCAGATCCAAGCGCCCGCCAAGGCATTCGACCTCGCCACCGCAAATAGCAGGGGCCAGCATGTAAGTGCCTAGCTCAATCCGGTCGGTTACAACGGGGTGGGTTGCGCCGTTTAGGCGATCAACGCCCTGAATGGTGATCTCGCTGGTGCCGTCGCCTTCGATCTGTGCGCCCATCTTGCGCAGGCAATCGGCCAGATCAACAATCTCCGGCTCACGCGCGGCGTTCTTGAGGACGGTTGTGCCCTTGGCCAGTGTCGCTGCCATCAGAACGTTTTCGGTCGCGCCAACCGAGGCAAAACCCAATGTATGAACCGCGCCTTTTAGGCCGCCATTGGTTTTGGCATGCAGATAGCCATCTTTCAGCTCAATTTCAGCGCCCATGGCCTCGAGTGCGTGAACGTGCAAATCCATCGGGCGCGCGCCAATTGCACAGCCGCCAGGCAGAGAAACTTCGGCGTGACCTTCACGCGCCAGCAGCGGCCCCAGCACCAAATTTGAGGCCCGCATTTTGCGAACAATGTCATAGTCTGCTCTGGTTGTGGAAAGGTTGTGGCTGGACATGGCAATGACCTGACCATCCTGCAGGCTGGACACCTCGGCCCCCAGCGACTGCAACAGCTCTGTCATCGTTTTGATATCGCTTAACCGTGGCGCATTGGTCAGGGTCAGCGGCTCTTCGCTCAACAACGTGGCTGGCATCAATGCGAGACAGGCATTTTTGGCACCGGCAATCGGAATCTGCCCCTTCAGGGGGCCATTGCCCGTTACTACAATTGAATCCATCTGCCCTTATTCCTCTTTTGTGTCCCGATCCGTTTGCACGGTGTTGCGTGCCCGCGTTTGTGTCTTGCGACGTGCCAAATTGGCCTTTAGTGCCGCTTTGAGCCTATCTTCGCGGGTTTGCCCCGTTTTTGCGGATTTCTTTTGCTGAGTTTCCTGTTTCATAACCCATCTCTACATCACTGTAAAAAAAGGGTCCAGATAACCCTTGCACGGAATGCAATAAGGAGCTAATCAGCGCGCCACAGCTGCTGCTGTAGCTCAGTGGTAGAGCGCGTCATTGGTAATGACGAGGTCGGGAGTTCAATTCTCCCCAGCAGCACCAGATCTTCTTAAAATTTCAGTTAAATTAAACAGATCGTTCGCGGTGTTTGTGTTCAGCCAGAGCGACCTCAACAATCTCAGCGGCAACGCCGGTTGCAGGCTAAATTGCTGCTGACAGTTTTTCAGGAGAGCAAATTTCAATTTTTTTGCGACCTGTTTTGAGCGCGCCTTTCTTTTTCAACCGAGTCAATGTGCGGCTGACCATTTCTCGGTTTGCACCGATAGAGGCGGCAATTTCTCCGTGGGTGGGGGCATCAGTAATGATGCCACCAACTTTCAACAGGTTTTGCTCTATTGCGAGCCGCATCAAATACGACGCCACTCTTTGTTCGACGCTAAAAGTTGTGAGTTCCAGATTGCGTTCTGTAAGGGCGCGGATTTTTGTGACCAAATTGCAGGTCACGCGATTGCGAAACAGAGGAACTTTATCGAACAATTCAACAAAGCATTCTTGCGAAATAGAAGCGATGCGAGTGTCTCTGGTTGCTGTGATGGCAAGGGATCTGTTGCCATTATCAAGCGCGGCCAGTTCGCCGAAATATGCGCCAACAGGAAAGCGGTTGAATATGATCTCACGGCCATCCTGTGTCCAGTAAACTGCAAGAAGCGCACCTGACAGTAGAAAACACACATCCCGCGAGGTGTCATGCTGGCTGAAAAGTATTTCCCATGGATGGAGAGACTGCTCGCGATACGTCAGATTGACGGCTGATAAATCTGCAGCAGTAATGCCTTCAAACACGGGCAGGTTTAGCCCAAGGAGTTTCGCAACGGTCATAGGGCGTGCAACATCGAACGGGCAGTCTGCAGTGCAGGCAACTGTGTTGTGTCGGGGAATTTCTTCAAAACAGATTGCAGTTGCGTTGTGACATCTTCTCCCAGTGCCGCCTGATCAAGCAAGATTTGCAAAGACCAAACGGCGGCGCCTTGCCGGTCAGCGGTGTGGGCCGCAAGTTTCAATGAAACGTCTGCTTCGGCAGCTTGTCCGTAGGCCCGACATATTTCAGCATGTGCGCGCAGAATATCCGCATACCAGAACTGGATATTGCTTTCGCGGGCGGCGGCGACGGCAAGAAAAGAAATTCGGTAAGCTTCTGCGACACGCCCAACCTGAACCAAGCGTCGTGCATAGGTTGACGAAAAATAGGGTTCCCCCGCATTGGCGCCAATCAGCTTGTGTGTCTCGATCACCTGCGCGAATTCGTCCAACCCTTGTGAGTGTTGCGCCAATCCGGGGTCCATTACAAATTGCCATGCCCGCCCTGTCATTTGCCAGAATGCGGCAGACTGGGAGGTTGCAATGTCCATCCCTTGGCGCAACCGGTTCAATGCGTCTTCCCGGCGGCCTGCATAAAACAATGGCACCGCCCCCCAGATCAAGGCATAGGGTTGCATAACCGCAATGTTGAGGGCGTCTTGATGAGTGTCGGTTTCCCGCAGCAGTGCATCAACACTGTCGAGTTGCCCTGTCATCACTCTTGCCGGGGCTTCAAACATCTGCGCTGCGGCAAAAATATCCATACCGTATCGAGCAATCATAGCAGAATGGTCTTCGATACGATAAAGCTTGCGGATTCTGAGAGTTTGTCGGAACTGGTCGGAGAAGTCGGCATGATAAAAGCTATTGCAGTTTGTCACACATAGCGATGCAAGATGCACTTCAATGTGTTCTCCTTCGCAGGGTAAAGGGGATGCCACTGTGCGGAGAAGTTCTTGAAAGCGGTCGGCTCGGATTTTATCTCCGGCGATAATCGCATGCGAAAAACTACCAAAGAGCGCCGGGGCGCTATCCGATCCGGGAATTCGTCGCTCGCTGGCGATTGTGTGAACCGCATCAAAGGCTTCGCGCACCGGATCTGCTGTAAAACCTTGAACCTGCATCAAAACAGATCCGAGAGCGCTCTGACCTGCGATGGCGAGATTTGAGACGTCCTCGCCTGTGTCCGCAACGACATCACTCAAGGCAAGTGCCGTGCGTGCATGGGATTCCGCATCAGAAAACGCCCCTTGCATCAGGGCGATGTGGCTGGCTTGCAGATAGCTACTGATCGCAGCAACATATTGCTTTGCTCGGTTCTGGTGCTCAGCCAGCAGGGCAGGGTTGCGGGCCAGCAGCAATGGATGAAGTTCCTGTAGTGCTTCGGCAATGGCAGCATGCAGATCTTCGCGGGATTTGCGCAATAGGGATTGGTAGGCCGCCTGTTGCAGCAGGTTGTGCGCAAACGCCCATTCCTGATCAGACCGCTTCTGAAGCACGCCAGCCATAATACCCTTGTTCAGGGCCGCGTCCAAATTGGTTTCGCCGGGGGACACGGCAGACAAAAGATCATAGCGAAACACTTGGCCGATGGCTGATGCGCGCTGTAATATGGGTTTGATACTGCCGGTTGCATCGATCCGTTCAGCAAGAAGATCCATTAGTGTAGCGGGGATTTCCGTGGAGTTTTCTGAATAGCGTCTGCATAGCTGATCCAGAAACAACGGCACACCGCCAGCACGTTCGACCAGTTCCTCATGGGATTTGATGTCGATTTCACCCTGGCTCAGTTTTTCGAGCATCATGAAAGCATCACTCTTTTCCAGCTGGCGCACAGGTATCGTTTCCGGGGCTGGCTTGGACAGATAAGTTGCAAGTTTTGTATCTTCGCGACTGGTCATCAGAATTTTGATGTCACTTTTGTTCGGACTTTTCAGGATATGCTGAAGCACCCCGAAACTTGCGGCGTCAAACCAGTGCAGATCTTCAAAAATGATCATGTCCGTCGCTGGATGCAAGGACAAGGCACGCCATAGGCTGGTTTCGATCTGCCGTTTTAGGGCCAAACCGGGAAGTTCTGTTAACAGTTTTTGCCCCTCTGGTATGCCCATAACTAGCGCAAGGCATAGATGTTCCCCTTCTGTTAATGCGGGGAAGGCTGTGATTACACCGTTCAAATCGATGCTGTCGGACAGCACATGGCTGATCCAATCCTTGAACGGTTGGTAGCTTGAGGTGGATTGGTTCGCATCCGCTTGACAAATGAGAGGCGCTAATGCCTGACGGGCGAAGTGCATTGCAAGGGCCGTTTTTCCGATGCCCGCTTCACCGACAATCAGGACCGGTTGCTGACTGGCGCTGATTGCGGCACGTTCATTCACTCGGCCAACCAGAACATCATCATGCGAAACGCCCGGAGCTGGGGCGCCAAGCTGAGTGTGATAAAGGGTCTGGCTTTCGGCTATGCCCTTAAGCTTTTGATCCGGATGTGGGGAAAGGGAAAATTTGCCGCGCAGCAAGTTTCGGGTCTGCTCGGCAATCATAACAGCGCCTGGCGCGGCTTTGGTTTGGACACGCTGAGCTAACGTGGTGACCATTCCGGTTAGACGAGGCCAGGCTTCTTTGTCGATTTCGGTGCGGACTGCGACTTCGCCGGTTGCCACTCCGGCGCGCAGTTGCATCTGCATCGTGCCGCCAGAAATGGTGTGTACTTCGCCCACGACTTTTAGCGTCGCGTTCACAGCTTTTGTGGCGGCGAGCTCGTCGGAATGAGACAGGCCGAATACGGCGACTATCCCATCCCCAAGATATTCCGTAACCTCGCCTTGGTTTTGTTCCACAATGGCGCGGGCTTTCCGGTAATATTCTTCTAGCCAATTTTGCAGATCTTCGGGGTCAGAAACACTAGCGGTTTCGCTAAAATTCACGATGTCGATGAAAGCAACAGTTACCTGTTTGCGTTCACCTTTGACCGCCTGCTCCGACATCTATTTTCCCCAAAACGTCAATGGGGCATTTTACCCCTTTTCTTCTGTATATTAGACAAACGCCTGCTGTCCAAGGGATTTGACAAGGTCCAACTTGTCCAGATTCGAAATGCTCCCGGCAACTTATTTCGCCGCTCTCCCATGAGTTGCTTCTCCCTGAGTGGACTCGCTGACATTTTTCCTGCAGGGATATCTGCAAGAGCGGAGTCGACCACGTCAATTTCTGCTGAAACGCCCGCGACATAGGCAGAGCTGAGATTGAAATCAAATGACGAGAATTGCCATTTTGAAAATTTGCCTTGAGTAACGACTATTTGCTCAGAAATGGATTGGACCAATCCACATTCAGGTGATTCAACAAGTGGCTGAGCAAAGTTCTTTTGCTGATAGCGGCCTGACCAGATGGGGGAACCATCTGGAGTTGCCACTTCGTAGCTATCATGCCCCATTTGCAAACTACCCATACGCTTGTTGTAGCCATACATCCAGACGCCAGCGCTCTTGGCCCATGAGTTTGTAAGATACAAGTTAGGCAGATAACTAAAGACTCCTTCATAACCTTCAATCTGTACAAAATTGATTGCGATGATGGCCTCCAAATAGTTTTTATACCCCAGTAAGCGTGGAAGGGCGGAAAGTCTCACGCCGATTTGTTGATTGGCCAGCATCGCAATCGGGTGTCTACCTTCAGGTGTTAAGGCTTGGGGATGCAACGACATGCCTTTTGGTAGAACAGCTTGCAAAGCCGTTGCATCGACATCGTGGAAACTGAAGAATCCATCTATGGACCCGGTGCCAAAGAACGGGGTCAAGGGCCAGGGTGCAGTTTGTGCATAAGGAATCGCCAGCTTGGCGGCATCAGAGGGGCCTGCATCATTTTCAAGATCGCCCTCGCCAACAACTTCGATATCGGCTCCGGTCAATCCGCGGGCACAGACCAGACCTGATATCGTTGCCGCCTCAACACAGCCTGCATTGATACCGCAGCGCGTCCAGTCCCCGGCCAGGTACAGATTTTCAAACCCTGATCCATCCGGGGGCAGGCGATATTGCACGCTGCCAGGCACAGACAGAACATATCGCTCGGAACCGTAAAAGTTTTGGCGGAAATACTGTTTGTTGAACTTTTCCTCGTCTGTTTTGGCACCATTTGCATAGAGAATGGAGGTATCAAACTTTCCGTCTTTAAGCGCCCCAGGCCACATCCGGGTCAAGTCATTGTCAGCCCAGTTTTGTACTCGCTCGGTGAATGGAGCGGCCTCCACGCCAGCATCATGACAAGGGCTGCAAAAATAAGCGAGGGATACCGGTCCGTTTTTGCCCCAATCCTCATGCGGCAAAAGATCTGACATATCCGCCCAGGTGTCGAGAGGCTCCTGAAAGCTGGTGATGACGGTTTTTAGGTCACTTTGATCGCCAGGGTTATGTTCTGCCACCAGCTTTTCCCATCCCAACTCTGCCGGGGTTTTGGTGGCCCAAAATTGCGCGGCGTGTGTTGCAACGGTAGGCACTTTTGCGATCATCCGTCGCCAGCGGTTAGAGGCATCAGACAATTCCGGGGTCAGATATGGCAGTGATCCCATCGATGCGCCAAGAATGACAAGATCAAAGTCACGACCCTTTTCCAGACGGTATGCGCGCCCTGTGGGCACGTCTTTTTCGCACTCAAAATCAATCCCGGATTTTTCCAGATTGGCCCCGTCTTTCAGCTGATCCCACAAGGGTGCAGATGGCCAGCAGGGCAAATCCTTGACGTCAACCAAGGGGTCGTAGCTATCGCTCAGGACCTCGGCCTGTTCGACCATATCGATACCGATGATGCTGTTTTGATCTGGCCCCAGTGCCAAGTTCGTAGCGGCATTGAAAAACTCGAACTTTACGCCACGTTGTTTGAGCACCTGATAATATGGGCCAAAAATCGTGTCTCCCATCCCTGCCTGCATCTTGTAAAACAGCGAACCCTTGTAGGTGAACGCCAGACGTAACAGCCCCCGGATAGCCGTGCCCGCACCCACGCTTCGATGATCGGTAACACCACCGGGGTATCCAAAGACATAGTCATAACACCCCCGGAATATGGCAGAATAAACAGCATCCGGTCGCGCGCCGTAATGCAACAACCAGTCGCTGATTTCCCAATCATCAATTTCATCAAAACCTTTAAGGAACAGGCCATTATCAATGGTTCCCCGGAAAAATGCTAAAGACAGGCTGATCAGATATCCGGTGCGCCGGGATGCATCGCTTTGTGTTTTAGTATTTTGCTCTAGATGGGCGTGGTGCCAGTTCTGGGCCTGCTGCGTCAGGGCCTCGAGGTGATGGGTGTCACTCTCGGAGTGATCAAAGGCATTTGCATCCAAACTACGGACAAAATTGTGTAGATGATGCAAAGGAGAGGGCGCGGAAAGCGGCAGCTTTTTCGCTTTGAAACGACTGTGAAACTCTGAAGGCACATGATGCCCCGGCAAGGATTCAACTGAATTTTCGAGAAGCTTGATGATCGTCTCAATCACCATCTGGAAATATGCGAAAGGTGTGGGCAGAACGCCTCCGGTGCCGGGCACATCGCTGTTCGGGCTGAAGTCAAACCGCCAAGGATGCAGCTGTGTGCTGCCATCCGGCTGCGGTACTTCATCAGCAAGCAAAAAGTGGTCAAGCCCGTGAAATGCTTTTTCCAATGTCCCGAGCGGCGCATCCGGGCTGCGCAAACCGGTTTTGTTCAAGGTCTCATAGCAGTCGCGCATCAGACGAAAGCCGTTTTCATAGAAGCCAGCCCAGATATGCAAGCCATGTTCTTCGATCCGCTGGCCTTGTTTCACATTCCGACCACTGGCCCCTTTGCCACCAAGTCGCCAACCCAATTGGTACACTGTGATGTCATATGATTTCTGCCAATCCGGCAGTTGGGTAATGGCATAGACTGCCGTAACTGCACCGACACCGCCGCCGATCACGGCTACCTTTTTACGTTGGGGAGTCATGAGGTCTTCCTTATTTAGTGGCCATGATTGACCATAATCACAATCGCATTGGTTGTGTCTGATTGTATTTTTCTAGCGCTAAGTCAGGCAAAAATAAGGCTAAAATTTTCGTTCTCTAAGATTTTTGCAAAAGTTAACTTTCTGTGTGCCAAGACACAGAACGACGCCACCCGCATTTGCTAGACCGTCATTACGGTGCGGTTAACGTGCCATTGTGACCCATGAATATTTGTTTCGGAGAGGTTAATGGAACCATTCATTGCACAGGTAATGCTCTTTGCTGGGGGATATGCTCCTCAGGGATGGGCCTTTTGTGATGGGCAGGTATTGCCCATCTCTGGCAATGAATCTTTGTTTAGCCTTCTTGGAACAACTTACGGCGGAGATGGTCGTACCACCTTTGCCCTGCCAGACCTTCGTGGGCGAGTACCAGTGCATGCAGGGCAAGGGACGGGGCTGACGCGGCGAAGGCTTGGTCAGAAATTTGGTGGTGAAGCCATTTCATCGGATGATGTGGAAATGCAGCAGCACAGCAATGAGGCGAGAGTAAAAAGTGTTTCGGCTGGCCGTTCAAAGGTTGTCGAAGGTGTGTTTGAAGCGGCTCAACGTAGTGCGGATGCAGCGTCGTGTGCCGCTGTGATCGACCCTCCTGGTATGGAGGCACATGCCGGCCATCATCCGCAAAGTGATTTTCCACCAAGCCTTTGCATAAATTACATTATTGCTTTGAGTGGGGTTTATCCTCCTCGATCCTAATTTAGGCAGAAATGCCGTATGACGAGAACTGGCAGAGCATTCGTGCTCTGCCAGAATTTTTCAAGGGGCCTCGATTAAAGAATACCTGCGATTTTGCTGCTGTTGACCAGCTACCCTGAATTTCCATCAAATTTGTGTAGAGTACGCCCATAGCCAATCTCGATCTGATTTTAGCTCTGGGTTTCCAAAGATTTCAAAAACCTTTCAGAAAGTTGCGCACTCAAACATCGTGGCAGCAAAGCCATTTCATTTACAAAGGTCACCGCAATTTATTGCGCGATCTGACGGGGCATGACCGCCCACTCAACTCCAACAACATCAATCATGAGAAAAAGCTTTGTAAAGTAGTCTACGGGCAATGCCAGCTCAATTCCTTCAAACTTTAGCCGTAGCTTGCCAATAGCTGCAGCATCTGAAAACTTGTCTCAGGCTTGATGAGCGGCCGCTATCGGAGTCTAGTCACGGGTTTGTTGATTTTTTGAGTTGTCTTTGATTGGTCACATGTCGTGCGCGCAATGCATGCGGTTACGGATACCCAAGGCATTAAAATTTTCTGATTGTATTTTTTTTGGATGATTTTGTTGATCGCATTGAGAGATACAAAGATAGAGGATTTTACTAGGTTTGGCGGTGACCTACTCTCCCACGTCTTAAGACGCAGTACCATCGGCGCAAAGGCACTTAACTGCCGGGTTCGGGATGGGACCGGGTGTTTTGCTCTCGCTATGACCACCAAACCAAGAAAAATCCTCTGATGTCCAAGTCACGTACATTGTGTTGTGTATGCTTTTGATTTCGATTTGTAATAGTCTGGCTATTACTGGATCAAATCAAGCCTATCGGGCAATTAGTACCAGTCAACTGAACATGTTACCATGCTTACATCTCTGGCCTATCGACGAGGTGGTCTACCTCGGCCCTCAGGGATACCTTGTTTTGAGGGGGGCTTCCCGCTTAGATGCCTTCAGCGGTTATCCTGTCCGATCATAGCTACCCAGCACTGCTCCTGGCGGAACAACTGGTACACCAGTGGATCGTTCACCCCGGTCCTCTCGTACTAGGGGCAACTCCTCTCAAGTATCCTACACCCACGGCAGATAGGGACCGAACTGTCTCACGACGTTCTAAAC
>NZ_OUMZ01000002.1 GCF_900327775.1 Roseovarius sp. EL26 | reverse complement strand
GATTAATGGCCCGCTGGGGCGAGCCCCGCGTTATTGTGACAGACAAACTCCGCAGCTACGGTGCGGCTCTACGCAAGCTTGAGTTGGATGTGGAGCATCGGGCGCACAAGGGATTGAACAATCGTATAGAAGGGTCGCACAGACCGACGCGGAAACGAGAAAAGATACAGGGCAGGTTCAAGTCAGCTCGTCAGGCCCAGAGATTCCTCTCCGTCCATGATGAAACCGCTAACCTGTTCCGTCCATACCGCCACAAGATGACTGCCTCAACCTATCGCCAGAAACGGGCCACCGCTTTCGAACATTGGAACGGCTGCGCCAAAGAACTGGCAGCCTGATACTATTTTCATGCATTGGTTGTTCTTCAGAAAATTAACCTGACAATGCCGGCGGTTGATGTCGGCAGAGTTCTTGCCCACATCGAACTGCCGCAACCAGATAAACCTGCTGAACCGACCATCTACTTCTTAGGCCAGCAAGTTATCGAGCCGGGTGCGCATTTTGCATCGAGATGAGCCGCAAGGCGCAAACGAACAATTTCATTTCGCATCAACCGCCCAAAACTTAAGTCTAGTTGCTGTAGAAATTAGTACCCCAGGCGACATCATCATGCATTGCTTTCGCAACATCGGAAGGGTCCCCTGTGGTCAATGCATCAACCAATCGAACATGTTCGGAATTCCAATTTTCGGCCGGCGAAATAGATTTCTGGAGGCCTAGATGTAGAGAGGGACCAGTTTGCATCCAAAGCTGCTGGATCATGAAAACCATATCCGGATTACCGACTTGGCCATAAATCAAAAAATGAAACCTGTAATTGTCTGCCATGTACGCAGGGAAATCACGCAGTTTTAGATGTGCACCCATGCGGTCACTCAGCCCGGAAAGCTCGTCTGTGATTTTAGTTGTAAGAGAGCTATAGGCAGCTTCAGCGGCGGCAATTTCCAGCAGTCCACGTAGCACAAATAAATCAGTTGCACGTTTGTTGCTCAATATGGGGACATTGTAGGCTTTTGCGGCAGCGCTTTGGATTGCCCTTTCAGAGGCCAGTCGTTTTAATGCTTCACGCACAGGCATCGAACTGGTCCCGAATTCCAAGGCGAGTTTTCGCATTGAAAGTCTGTCACCGGGTAAGTAACCACCTAGCATTAATCGGGATTTTAAATCCTTATAGATGCTGTCAGAAAATGAAAGTTCTTTAGGCACAGGTTGTTCGTTCATAAGGTCTATCTGGCACAAATGGCGCGATTACTGCAACCGCGCCACTTATCCATCTGCTGGTTTTTATGCGGCAGTCCGGGTTTTGGCGGTCGGGAGGACCGCCAAAACCACACATTCCTCAGCTTTTGAACCACCAGCGTTCATAGGCGCGAACATCGGAATGATACTGTCGCCATCATCGCGCGCGATCAGGCTCATTTCATAGTACATCTCGGCGCGCTTCACGTCGTCCAGCTCTGCTTTGGCCTGAAGTAGAAATTCATCAAACTTCTCATTGCTCCAAAAGGCTTCGGACCACGCCATGCCAGTTTGATAAGCCTGCGTGAACATCGTATCTGGTGTCGGGGGCGCGCCCTATTTGGAGAAGATGAACGGCTTTTTCAACCAGACATCCGCCCAGTAACCATCATTGGCTTCGCGAATAGGCTTTAGGGTGACAAAGCCTGTCACGCTCCACCGGTATGTCGATTCCAATAGAAATTTGCGCGACTATAGGAAATGGGCCCTGACATCATGACGGATATGCGGCATATCTCCGAGGAAATTGGTGGGATTCCTCTCGACGAAGACAAAACTGACGACGCCGTTCTCGCGCTCTAGCGTCTGGGTTTACATACCGGCCGCCTCGCCTGAGAGGGATTTGACTGGGACTGCATGGAAAGATTGCACGAAAAGGGCTCATATCTGATCCCGTGGGAAAAGCTCGTTCCGTTTGATTCACCGATGAAGGCTTGGAAAGATCAGTACCCGATGTTCAGCCTTCTGCCGTTTCATATTAGATTAGCGGAGGATTCGACAGTCTCCCGCAATGGGCACTATTGTGGTTGTTCTTCCCGATGGCTGTTTTTGTACTCATTAAAGGGAGGCTATCGCGGCGGAACTGTCGATTTTCGCCGCTAAACTGGCTGATTTGTCGTTTTTTATGGAATCTTACCTGGGCTTTGGACGTGACCCATTTTACGGGCCATGTACTGAATGAAATCCCAAATCGTGCCTTCAAAGTCGTCCGGCGCCAAAGGCCCACCCTGATAGGTGCGGGTTTGCAGTGCCTGCTGCAGGATTTCAAGCTTCTCCTTATCTTCAATATTGAAGGACCGACACAGTGAGACATAGTTCTGCGTCGTCTCCGATTCTGGCGTGTCGTCCTGCCCTGTAACGCCCCAGCGAATGCGCACTTTGTCTGCACCGTCCGGGCGGATAATCATGAACAGAGTGAAATCCGTGCCCATGCCGACCATCAGGTTGGGATAAACCCCATACATGGGCGAGTTATTGCGCTCGAACTCGGTCAGATCAGGATGGAAAGGTTCGCGCGGCGGATAGTCCGGATCATAACAGGCGTGATATCCTGTCCAACCCTCGCCGCTGACCATTTTTTGGCACAGCTTGGTGGGTGTGATTGGATGCAGTGTATTCAGATGTGTGGCGCTGAGGTGATACCCCTCCATGAAGTTCTCAAACAACGCTTTCCAATTGCAATCCCAGACATCCTCTTCCATGTGCACGAGGTGCCGCTGATCTTGATGATAGTTTTCGATGACGACTTCCAGTCCGCCAACGCGCGATGCCAATGAAATGGCGTTGCCCTCCAGATTAACAAACAGCCAGCCCATCCAAACTTCGCTGGCGAATTCTGGCAGCCCACATTTGGATTGATCGAACACCCGTCGCTTTTTCATGTGAGGTGCCACCTTTAAGGCCCCAGCAGTGTCATAGGTCCAGGTGTGGTACTGGCAGATGAACTTTTTGGCGTTGCCTGACCCTTCGGCCACCCGATTACCGCGATGGCGACAAACATTCGACAGCACACGTATGACGCCATCCGTGTCACGGACAGTCAGCAATTGTTCACCAAATAGTTCGGTGGTGAAAAAATCACCGGGGGTGCGCAGCTCACCGATATGTCCAATGCACATCCAATCGCGGCGCAGCACGTCGTTAATCTCTACCTGCAGAAATGCTTCTGAGGTGTAATACTCCGCTGGCATCGCCCAGGCATCTTCATCCGCCAGAGCAGCGCGATCTGCCAGCTCACTATGGAGACGCTCGATTTCAGACAATGGGGCGACATGTTTGTCCAGCATGGAATTCTCCTAAGGTGCACAGGATTGGAAATCTGTCATTAACTGTGATCACATTCTTTGGATTCTTTCAAGTATTATGTTTGCAGATAATGGCGAGTTATGATTATACAAACCTATCAACGAACAGGATCCAAGTAATAATCCGTGATCACGGAAATCCATCAACCAACGCAAGGAATCACCCCCATGTTTTTGAGAAACGCTTGGTATGTCGCCGCTTGGGGCGACGAGATAACTGAAGAACTGAGGAACGTGGCGCTACTGAACGAAAGCATCTGTATGTTTCGTGATAGCAAGGACAAAGTCGTCGCACTTGAGAACGCCTGCCCGCACCGCAAACTCCCGCTGACCAAGGGGCGGCGCAAAGGCGATGCCGTGGAATGTGGTTATCACGGCCTGACCTTTAACGGCACTGGCCAATGTATTCATGCTCCGGGACAGGGCGGCATTCCATCAAACGCTAAAGTTCACGCTTATCCCACTGAAGAACGTTATGGCTTGGTTTGGATCTGGATGGGAAATCCGGCTTTGGCTGATACGTCAGATATCTTCGAGATCGAAAATTTCGACAACCCCGATTGGGGCATGAACCGCGGAAAAGCGCTCGAGATTGACTGCAACTATCTTTACGTGACCGACAACTTGTTGGATCCAACACATGTGGCTTGGGTCCACCAAAGTTCTTTTGGTCAGGCGGCGACAGAGGATACCCCACTGCGTATTCACAAGCGAGATGATGGCATCACGGTCTGGCGATGGATGATGGATGTAGAACCAGCCCCGTTTTACAAAAAAATCGTTGAATTTGAGGGCAATTGCGATCGGCTTCAACATTACGAGGTACGCTACCCCTGTCATGCCCTGATCCGTGCGGTGTTTACCCCTGCAGGGACGGGCGGGATTGGGGGCCCGTTGCATGAAAACACCTTCATTATGGACAGCTACAACTTCATGACCCCGGAAACCGAAGGGCGGACGCGGTACTACTGGTTCCAGCTTCGTAATATCCGCCCCGATGACAACGAGCTAAGTGAGATGATGTCAGAAGATGTCAAACACGCGTTTGAAGAAGACCGGGAAGTGCTGAATGAAGTGCAGAAGGGAATGGCGAACAAGTCCACGTCGCATATAGATTTGAATATCGATGGGGGTCAGCTCCGCTATCGGCGTCAGCTTGAAGTGTTGATTGATCAAGAACGCACCGCGGATGCCGCATTGGTCTAATAGAATGAATACGCTTGCCCAAGCCTCGACTGTTTTGGATCGCTTGGTGGAATGTCGGACGGTACCAGATAAGGCAAATGCACAAATCAACGATCTATGTCGCCCATACGCTTTCTGCTTGTGACGCAATGGTTGTCCGCATCCCATCTCCGCGTGGCAATGTTGATGGATTAATCGCCAGAATTGACCACAACGCAGCTGGTAGCATCATTCTTTCTCGTCATTCAGATGTTGAACCCATAGAGTGTCAAGACTAGTCAGGCGATCCGTTTCGGTTGCGCCAAGACGAGGGTAAATTGTTCGGGCGTGGCACCACAGACATGAAGGGATTCATTGCCATCATGAATGCTTAATCTCCACTTTCCTCCGCGCGACATACGCTTCCAGTTCTTCTTCGACTTCAGGTGCGATGGGAGGTTTTTCATACTCATGAAGTAACTTTTTCCAAACGGCATTCGCCCGTTCAGTCGCCCCTTTTGCACCATCATCCTGCCAAGTTTCAAAATTGCGCCAATCCGACAAAATCGGACTATAAAAGGCGGTTTCATATCGTGCCAAGGTATGAGCTGTCCCAAAGAAATGGCCAGAGGGGCCAACTTCGGTAATGGTTTCAAGCCCGATGGCATCATCGCTTAGATCGACCGGTTCCAACATTGCGGCCTGCATTTGCAACAGCTCCGCATCCAGAATCAGTTTCTCGAACGAACAGGTCAAGCCGCCTTCAAGCCAACCACCGGCATGCATCATGACATTGATGTGGCCCTGAACGCAGGCGTTGATGGACATGTCACTTTCATAGGTTGCCTGTGCATCAACGCAAGCAGAAGCTGTTGTATTTGATGATCGGATGGGCAGGCCATAGCGCCGCGCCATCTGACCAGAGATCATAACCGATTGCGCATATTCCGGCGTTCCAAAAGCAGGGGAGCCGGTTTTCATGTCCACATTCGATGTAAAATGCCCGTAAAAGGTCGGCGCACCACGGCATGCGGCTTGCCCCAACACAATCCCGGCTAATGCTTCTGCATTCTGCTGCACGAGAGAGCCACCGATAGTTATTGGGCTCATGGCCCCAGCAAGCGTAAATGGCGTGATATGCACGGGCTGTCCAGCGCGGGCAAATTCAATCACCGCTTCGGCCTGTCCATCATCAAACAGGAGCGGAGAGTTTGTATTAACACCACCCAATATCCCCGGCTTTTCCCGTAACCCGTCATCATCGGTTTGCAACGCAATCTTAGCCATTTCGATGCAATCTCGCGCACGGTCGGCTGTATTCATCCAGCAGGGTTGCCAACCTTTGTCACATAGAGTCGTTTGAGCCAGCATCATATCCAGATGGCGCGTTTCTGGTGGTAATTCTAGCGGTTCGCATCCCGCCCCGCCCTCATGATGGAAAATGTTCAATGAGGCCGAGAGCTTTACGAAATTACGCATATCCTCAAGCGTACCTGCCCGACGACCACGATCGAGGTCAGACACAAATGATGGTCCGCAAACTGTGGCAAATGTTAGAGAGTTCCCGCCAACCGAAACGGTTTTCTCAGGGTTGCGAGCATGAATGGTGAACTCTGATGGAATGCCGACAAGCATTTCTTCGACAAGGCTCGGATCAAATCGAACTAACCCGGTTTCTCGATTAATATCGGCTCCGATCTGCTGAAGCAAATCAAGCGCGACGCTGCTATCAACCTTGATGCCGATATCACGCAATACTTTCAGACTTGCATAGTGAATAACTTCGACCTGATCTGAAGAAATCAGTTCAGCCGGTGCGATAGGATTACGCACCTCGCCAAACGGGCGTTGAGTGAATCCGGTGTTACGAGGTTGGCGGGTTGAGCGGCGGCGGGACATTGGTTTTCTCCTGTTTGGGGTCTTGAGGTGCGTAGTTACGCACCGAAACCCCGACCCAAGTCTCTTCTCTGACGATCCTATGTCTCATCCGACCCTCCTACTCCCGCAGCCTGGCTTGGCTCAGGCGCGCATACGGCTGCCTGATGGGTCAAACAACGGTTTTGGTTGCAAGCTTGCCGCACGATGTTGCCCCAAAATTTCCACAGTGTAAGCGCCACCTTCACTGTAGGCATCCGGTGTGACATAGCCAAGCGCGATGTGCTGTTCAGTGACGGGACCCCAACCGCCTGAGGATACGTATCCCACAGGTTTTCCATCCAGAAAAATCGCTTCATCCCCCCAAATCGCATCGGCATCCGCCTCTACTGTCAGGGTAATGGGCCGCTCGCGAGCCGGTTGATAATTCAGGGCTGCCTCACGCCCAACAAATTCACCTTTGTCGAGCTTTACGTGATGCATCATACCGCATTCATGTGCAAAATAGTCCGATGTCAGTTCAAGGCCCCAAGCTGCGAAGCTTTTTTCAAGGCGCAGCATCATCAGGCATCTCAACCCACACAGTGACAGATTGTGGTTATCACCCTCTGCACAAAGTGCATCAAACAAGGCGGGCTGGTCTGCGCGCGGCAGATACAGTTCATATCCTGTCTCACCAGTATAAGAGACGCGCAACGTGATGACATTGTTGATACCTGCAAGCGTCACCTGATCCGTATCAAGAAAGCGAAATCCCTCGCTGCTCATGTCATGATCGGTCAATGTCGCAATTAACGCCTGTGCATTCGGCCCTGCGATACTGAGACCCGCCAACTCATCAGACAAGTTGCGTAACGTGACCCCTTCTGCTGGCAGGTATTTGCGGAAATGCCGCAGATAAGCCAATTGCATCGCATAGGTGCTGACAAGCAGATAGCGATCACCAAGATTGGAAATAGTGAAATCCCCTATCACCTTGCCTTTGTCTGATAGCATAGGCGACAGGCACACCCGCCTTGGTTTCGGCAGTCGATTGGCCATGATATGGTTAAGCCATGCCTCTGCACCCGGTCCAGAGACCTCAAACTTTGCCATGTCCGAAAACTCGAACAATCCGACCGCAGAACGCAAGCGTTTGCCTTCTTCGGCTACTGGCCCCCACCAGTTGGGCTGGCGATAGGTAAGACTGTCTTCGGCCGTCACTCCTTCGGGGGCAAACCATGTCGCGTGTTCGCTGCCGAACCCAGTGCCAAACACAGCGCCTTTGGCCGCAAGCTTATCGTGCACCGGAGACATCGCCTGCGGACGCGCTGCTGGAAAGCTTTGATACGGAAATATCTTTTCTGATCTATTTTCATAAAAATATCTGGTCATCTCTTCGGTGTATTTCTGTGTGGCAAAATTCCCGAACCGTGCAACATCCCAGTTGAATATATCGATCTCAGGTTCGCCTCCGATGATCCACTCAGCCATCACTCGGCCAATTCCGCCACCTTGATTGAACCCGGCCATGACACCGTTGGCACAAAAGTAGTTGCGCAACCCAGGGTGCGGGCCGATCAACGGACCAAGATCAGGAGAGAAAATCATTGGTCCATTGATCACCCGCTTCACCCCCGCCTCAGCGAGGCAGGGCATGATCTCTACCGATTTTTCAAAGTTCCATTCCATGCAACTCAAATCATCCGGCAGCAGTTCGTGTCCGAAGTTCAACGGAGTGCCTTCTTTTGCCCAATGGGTACAGACGTGTTCATAGGCACCAAGCAACATTCCCATGCCTTCTTGGCGAGCATAACATCCAGTTTCATTGTCGTTAATCTGAGGCAGCTCAAAACCAAGCTCTTCAATCAGCGGAATGTTTTCAGTCACCAAATAATGATGCTCAACTGGCATCAAGGGCAGTTCAATTCCGGCCATACGGCCCACCTCACGCCCCCAAAGACCTGCTGCATTGACAAGGTACTCGGCGTGAATCGTGCCATTTTCTGTTACCACATCCCATGTTCCATCAACACGCTGAGTTGTGGCTATAACAGGGTTGTAGCGGTGAATTTTTGCCCCCAGCTGGCGTGCGGCTGCAGCAAAGGCCTGGGTTGCCGAAGCCGGGTCAACATGCCCACCTTCCTCTTCCCAGAAAGCGCCAATCATGTGTTCAGTATCTAGAACCGGCACCTTTGCTTTCGCTTCTTCAAGTGAGATAAAATGCCCTTCAATTCCAAGTCGCCGGCATGCGCTTTGCATAATTGCGTTGCTGTCGATCTCATCTTGAGTACGACAGACATTCAAGCCGCCAGTAAAGTGAAAGCCGCAGGGCTGCCCACTTTCTTCTTCCAGTTCGCGATAGATTTGGAACGTATAGCGGTGCATCTCAGCCGCAGAGTTTGGTCGCACTACGGTGAAAAGCCCGCCCGCAGCGTGCCAGCTCGATCCCGAAGTCAGTTCCTGACGCTCTAATAGCGTTACATCCGTCCACCCGTTTTTAGCCAGGTGATAAAGGATGGAGCAGCCAACGACGCCGCCTCCGATTACTACAACTCTTGCTGTTGATTCCATGTCATCCACGCCTATTTTTTATCAACTGTGATCACAGATTTAAATAACGCGCAAGCATCTAAATGCTCTGTAGCTGACTTTCTTTCAGATGGCAGAGAATCTCATGCGGATTATCCGCTCCGAGTGCGTTTCCGGGGCGTTCAGAATCGCAAATCTCTCCGATCCGGTGGGCACATCGACGCTGAAACGGGCATCCCTTCGCAGGGGGTGACAGTTCGGTAACGTCATCAGCAAGAAGTATGGGGGCTTTGTCCGGATCAGGTTCCAAAGCCGCATTCAACAACGTTGATGCATAAGGATGGTAGGGCTCAGCAAACACGGATTCTGCTGATCCCAGTTCACACATGCGCCCCTGATATAGCACCATAACTTTGTCGGATATTGCGCGAACCACAGCAAGATCGTGGCTGACAAAAAGTAATGCTGTTCCGGTTTCCGCCTGAAGGTCAACTAGCAAGCTGAGGACAGCCGCCTGAACTGACACATCCAGTGCAGATGTGACCTCGTCACACAGGATCAGATCCGGGCGCGCGGCAAAGGCACGGGCGATACCAATCCGTTGCTTTTCACCACCACTCATCTGAGATGGCAGTTTCCGCAAATAAGATGCCCCGAGGCGCACCTGATCCAGCAGATTAACCACGCGATTACGTAAAGCCTGCCCGGCAAGTCCTTCATAGAGTTTCAGCGGGCTGCCAATGATTTCTTCAACAGTTTGGCGTGGATTAAGCGAGAGGTCAGGATTTTGGAAAACCATTTGAAATCTGCGTTTTTGGTCCTTTGTCCGGTTATCGAGGTACGGCGGCAATGTCTGTCCGGCCCGATCCAGAATCCTGCCCTGACTTGGCGGCACAAGTCCGGAAATTGCCTTTAAAATCGTCGACTTCCCCGAGCCACTCTCACCCACTAGGGCCAATGTTTCACCGGCACGAATTGTCAGATCAACCCGATCACATGTCGGTGTCGGACGAGGTTTTCCGGTCAGGCGATCGATCAATCCTGGCTGATCATAGCGAATCTGCACGTTCTCCAAGGTCACGATTGGTTCACCAAGTGAAACCTGCTCTCGCTGGGTTGATTCGGGCATCGCCGCACCCTGAACGATTTTCTCAGCGTGGTGGCAGCGGACAACATGGCCGCTGCCTGCAGGCCGCGAATTCGGCTTGGTTTGTGTGCAAATGTCAGTGCTATGCATGCACCTAGGGGCAAATAGACAGCCCCCGCTACGCTGATCCGGAGCGGGGGGACGCCCTTCCAGCGACGCGGGAATGGCCGCATCAGAAAGCTTTGGAATCGAAGCAATCAAGCCCCGAGTATAAGGATGCACCGGTTTACGTAGAACCTCAGCCACTGGTCCATCTTCGGCGATTTCACCTGCATAAAGAACAACTACACGGGTGCAAACACGCGCGATGACACCCAGGTCATGACTGACAAAAACCATTGCCAAATTTCGCTCGACACGGAGCTGCGCCAAAAGTTCAAGAATATGGGCCTGCGTCGTCACATCCAGGCCTGTTGTCGGCTCATCCAGTATCAAGCCATCAGGTTCACCGGCCAGCGCCATGGCGATCGCTACGCGTTGTTGCTGTCCACCCGACAATTGGTGCGGATATCGCTCAAGTATGACTTCCGGGTCCGGCAGACGTACCTGCGATAGAAGTTCCACCATGCGCGCTTGGCGATCAGTAGTTGCAACGTCCGAATGAAGCTCCAAAGCTTCGATCAGCTGCGCCGAAATTCGTAGGTTTGGCGATAAGGCTTGCCCGGCATTTTGTGGGATTAGCCCAAGGCGGCCGCCACGTAACTTTTGCAACTCGGCAAGCGGAAGGTCAAAAACAAAGCTACCTTCAAAACTTGATGATCCTTCAAGAACTTCTAGACCGCTACCCAAAAATCCCATCATGGACAGGGCGATTGTGCTTTTTCCGCTGCCAGATTCACCGACCAATCCAATGGCTTCACCAGCGCGAATTCCAAGATTGATATCACGGACAATGTTAAACTCACCATTGTTCAGCGGTATTCCGATGCGCAGATCCCGCGTTTGCAGTAGCTCAGGTAAATCCTTCATCCCCCGATCCTCGCGCGATCTACGCCAAGGGCCTTGGCCAAGGCATCAGCAGAAAGGTTGAGGCCGATAATCAAGGTGCTGAGCGCGATCATAGGTGCCGCGACGGGCCATACAGAAACCGACATGAAATTTCGTGATGACGCAATCATCAGGCCCCAATCAGGCGTGGGTGGAGTTACACCGAAACCAAGAAATGACAATGCGCTAAAGGTCAGTAGCATCCAACTCCAGCGCATGGCGCCTTCAACCAACACCACGTCCAATACATTTGGCAGCAGTTCTTTGATCACGATTGTGACCTTCCGCTCGCCGCGCGTACGAGCGGCGGTAATGTAGTCCTGTGCCACCACATCAAGTGTTGCCGCTCGTATGATGCGAATGATTGCCACGGCGTATAGGAACCCTAATGTCAGGACCATTACGAACGTGGCAGTGCCAAAAATAGCAACAATCAAAAGCAGAAGAAGAAGCCAGGGAATGGCCAGAAACGCATCGACAACGCGCATCGCTATGTCATCAATCGTGCCACCAATGAAGCCGAGTAAAATTCCCAGGAAACCGCCCAGTAAAAGTGCCAGCATGGTCCCGAAAAAAGTTGTAATCAATGCTGGGCGCCCGCCCAGCATTGTGCGTGTCAGCACGTCACGGCCAAGATTGTCGGCACCCAGCCAGTGTTCAGCACTCGGCTTGGCAAAGATTGCAGCTGCATCCTGTGCCGCGAAATTATGAGACACGAGCAATCCCGCGAAAACCGCAACAAACAGATGAATAAACAAAAGCGTCAATCCAGCTTTGCCAGATGGCTGCCGCCACATCGCGGCAAAAACCTGAATCAGACGTATATGGAGTGGTGGACGCAGGTCGGTTTCGGTGGCCTCAACGGTCATCTCAATGCCCTTTCAACGTGCGAAGTTTTGGATTGAGCATGAGTGTCGCAATATCCGCCGCAAGGTTCAGGCCCACATATATGCTCGCAAGAACCAGTGCGATCCCCTGTACCAAAGGCAGATCACGATCGCCGATGGCATCAACGATCAGACGGCCAATGCCCGGATAGTTAAACACCACTTCGATCACAACAACTCCGCCCAGCATCCAGGCAATGGTCAACGCGATTAGATTGATCGTAGGCACCAACGCATTTGGAAGGACATGACGACGGATCATTTTCCAATATGGCACACCTTTAAGCTTCGCCATCTTTACATATTCACTGCCCATCACATCAATTACACTGGTTCGGACCATGCGCATAATATGGGCTGTCATAATTCCGGCCAGCGCGATGACGGGTAAGATGATGTCGCCCAGAAAATCGCCCAAAGGTGCTGTCGGCCGCGTAATCACAATCCCGGGCAGCCACTTCAACCAGATCGAAAAGATGAGGATCAACACTGTGCCCATAACAAACTCGGGGATTGTCATGATAATAATTGCGAATGTTGAAAGGCCGATGTCCAGCGGGCGATCGCGCCACAAACCTGTGACGACACCCAGAATAATCGCGAGCGGAATGCCAAGCGCGCAGGCGGATAGCCCTAGCAGCAGAGTGTTTCTTAGACGAATACCGACTAATTCGGCAACCGTATCTCGGCGTGCCATCGACTGACCCAGATCACCATGCATGGCTGCGCTAACCCATTCGACAAAACGTTCGACGGCAGGTCGATCCAGGCCAAACTCTTCCTGACAAAGAAGCAATCGGTTTCCTTTGGCCGCGCGACCTAAAAATGATGTGCAGGCATCACCCGGCAGCGCTTCGACCGCAAGAAATACAATCGTGACAACAATCACAATTGTAAAAGCAGCAAGAACAAGCCGTTTTAAAAGTAGGTTTAGCAAACGCTATCCAAACATTTTGGCTTGCTGCAGCTCACTTGGTGGAAAGCCGCAGCAAATTTCACGATACTGGATTATTCTTTATTGATGAGATGCCAGCGCGTGTGTTGTTCGTCGATCTCATCAAAGCCAGATACGCCATTGCCAAGCACCCGTGTAATATTCAGGTGGAAGGGGATCATAGTTGCGCCTTCTTTCCACAGCAATTCTTGGGCCTCGCCATATAATTTTGCGCGTTCCTCAAATGTGGGTGCACTGCGTGCGGCATCAAGATTGGCATCAAAATCTGCATTGCTGTAGCGAGATTCATTCCAAGACGCGCCTCCTCTGAAGGCTTCGTTCAAAATTTGATCGGCCGGACGTGCACTCCACCAGGACAGAAATGCCGGGTCCTTCATCCATACATCACTCCAGTATCCATCAGAAGGGGTCATATTAATGGAAACGTTGATACCTGCTTCAGCAGCTTGCTGCTGATAGACCTCGGCAATATTCACCCAATGCTGATCAAGATCGGATGTACTGATCTCAATATCTATTCCGTCTGGGTAACCCGCCTCGGCCAACAAGGCCTTTGCTCCTTCGATGTCCTGCTCGCAACTCAAGTCAGCGCGATATTGGTCTGCAGGAAAAACCGGATTGTCACAGCTAACTGTGCCTCCATTCGGACCGACCACCAGTTCTGCCATAGCCTTGCGGTCGACAACCATCCTCAGTGCTTTGCGAACGCGCGGATCGTCATACGGTGCTTCGCGCACATCAAACGATATTCCCTTCCAATCCCCAGCCGAGTAGGACTGTGTCTGAAACCCTGGGTTATTTGCGAAAAGCGGGGCCTGCTGTGCATTTACTGACAGCAGCCAGTCGATCTGGCCACCCAGCATGGCTTGCACACGAGCCTGAGCATCGGCAATCCCAACGATTTCGATCTGGTCCAGCTTGGGCGCGCCTTCCCAATAATCCGGGTTGGCGACAAGGACTGTCGTGCCTTCAGCATCAAGAGTTTCCAGCTTGAATGGGCCAGTACCAACTCCAGTTTCAGCAAGCTCTTCGCCCGCTTCGGACGGTACCATACGAACCCGGTAATCGGTCAGAAGCAGGGGGAAATCAGCATGAGCGTTATTTAGGTGAAACGTAACGGTGTGATCGTCTACAGCCTCAACTGAATCGACAAGCGCTAGCGCGGATGCAAGTGGAGATTCATTGGCTGGGTCTTTAATTCGATCAAACTGTTTTATCACATCCGTTGCGTCAAATTCCGTTCCATCGTGAAATTTTACGCCTTCACGCAGTTTGAAAGTCCAATCGGTGGCATCATCTGAAGCCTCCCAACTGACAGCAAGCGATCCCTCTGGACGGCCATCAGGCGCAATACGAACTAATTTGTTCTGCGTCGCGAGGATTGCATAGTAGAATCTGCTTTCGCTGATTGGATCCATACTTTCTGAACCACCCATACCTATCGGATGGGCGAATCGGAAAGTACCCTCTGCTGAGGCGGACGCAGTGAATAGTGATAGTGTAGAAATCGTGCAAATTGCGGATGTTGTTAAGATTTTTGAGAGAGGTTTCATTTTAGTTTCCCTGCATTTTTTGTGATCAAATCTGTGATCACACTTTTGATTAATGCAAAGCTGCCCGACTGGAATGTGCAAGTCAAGGAATTCTGTGATCTCAGATTTTATCTATGGCTAGGACTCAGTTACCTGGCGATGGTTCATGATCCTGAAAATAAGCAATTCCCCAACTTACATCGGCCTCGATCAGCTTACGAACCTTCCGTTTGTCTCCTGCCTCAAATGCATCAATGATATCATGATGTTCATTTGCCCAATCTGATCCTGGAGTGAAATCTCGTATTGCGCGCCCCATCCAAGGGCCACTTCGCGCATATAGAGCCTCAGCCATTTCCGATAGATCCAAGTTTTGCGTTGCCCGGTAAATCAAAGAATGGAACTGAAAATTATTCAGAAGAAAATCATGTGCGTTCAGTCTGCCCCAGGCATCGTCCATGGCAAACGAATATTGTCGTAATTGAATGAGATCCTCTGCGGTCAGATGATCCATCGCCAACTCTGACCCCGCCCCCTCTAACGTTGCACGTATAAAGAAAATATTTGTAGCTTCCTGTAGAGATGGATCTGGTACGCGGTAGGCTCGCTTTGCTGAACCACGAAGCGCATTTTCAGTTTCCAGTCGCTTCAAGGCTTCTCGAACCGGCATGGTGGACACGCTGAAATCCTCGGCCAGCTTGCGGATTGAGAGGCTGTCATTGGGGGCCAAATCGCCAACAATCAATCGCATACGCAGGTCTTGATATATTGCTTCACTAAGGCTGTTATTTTCGTGTGGAATTACATTCACAGATGCACCAAACTTTCTGATCTAGTTTTAGGAACATCCTAAAGCGCAATCTCCTGATTAACAAACTTGTACTGCCATGCTAGGCCTCTGTGGGCTTGCCAGTTAAGCCAATTGTGTCGCCTAGCTCGATTCCCAAAGCATTGGTAATTCGGGCCCAATACGCGAAAGATGCAGCAATCTGTGCTATATAACTGATGCTAGTGTCGCAAAATCCTACTGCACGAAGTTGATCAATGTCAGTGCTGGAAATTTGTTGTGGTGAGAGGCTTAGCTTTCGCGTGAAATCGATGGCGACACAGGTGGCTGCCGGCAACCCTTTGACCTTAGGTTCACTATCGTACAACGAACGAAGGATCGTCGAAGACTCCTGTCTATTTCCATAGTGATGTTCAAAATTTTCGCCATGGTTTAGCGCAGCATACTCACTACCGCACAAGATCGATACATATGTTGCTATCAATTCGGACAGCCATGGTTCCAATGGCGAAGATTTATTATGTAGTAAGGCCAGATAGTGGTCATCAGCGGGTTTGATCACGCCCGGCGTCAAAGACATCGCCTTATAGAGGTTTTCAACTACCCCATCCGGGCCGGCCACATGTGCATATGCCTTTGCAACATCGCCAGTAGCATCCTGCTCCTCAATACACTTCACCCATGCCACAGATTTGTTCGGCACTTTACTCAACCTTTCTCACATTCCAATATCAAGACGAACATCGGATGTTAGATTTTTTTGCCCATTGGCATCAAGCATTTCCCGCATGTCTGGCCGATCAAGAAAAACAAAACGCCCGTCTTTCCAGATCCACTCATCATCAAAGGAAATACTAGCGTCAAAAAGCTGTATCGCAAGATCACCGGGATCTTTGCCTGCCGCATGGATATGCGTGTATCTGGGTGATCCATATGCCACCGTTCCCCACCGTTCCAGATCATCATGCGGATTGCCTTCGAAGAACGTAAAAGGATTAACCCCTGTATGCCATGAATTTAGGCGAAACGGCTCACCACCTGTAATTCCTGCAGCCCGTATGCATTGCTCCTGAAAGGTTTGTATTACTCCAGCGTCACCATCAAAATCGGTCATCAAACCATCATGCACGTCGGCAAGTATTGGCGATGAAATGTTCAGCACACTATCATCATACGCACGTGTAGAGCTGGACAAGGTAAAATCACTTATTTTCAACGTACCATTTAGGTTCCGAAAACCTATGGGTGGGAAAATCATTGTCGGAAACAACTTGAGCGAAAATGGAACGAAGTCGGATTCGGTTTCAGCCTGACTAAGATCACTTGTCATGTCGGTACCACCCTGACAAGTGATCCGGTAATGTGTCGCGGCGGTGATTACTTCGATCAGTTTTTCCAGAGTACGTTCGGTTATGGAGAAGTTGGCTGTGCCAAAGGAGGCGGCCAGATGACGACGCGTCAATATATATGTCATCACATTTCGCCCTGCCCCGAGGGATGGCAGAAACCGCACTTGATCACCAAGCCGTGAGAAAAAAATGGTGATGTCCGTTTCTTCCATCGCTCGAAGAACGGACTCAGGAAACTCGTTTGCCGATGCGACGGGTTTCGCCAGAATATGAGTTGCTTGCAATCCCATTCGTTCAGCCGCGCGTGCGACATCACCTGCCAATTCCGGTTCAAAGAATGTATTTTCACCGTCTTCCCCAACGATCAGTATTTTTTCATCAGGTTGGGTTTTGGCGCAGTTCATCAGGAGGTTTCGCACACCCATCTGAAAATCAGAATCATTCATGACATATCCAGTTTGCAATTGACTCGCTCGAAGATATGCACAATCTGAGATCACAGATCAAATTAAACATACACGACAAAGGCAATCAGTTCAGAAAATGCCGAAACATATGACATATTCAGGCTTATCTTTAGCCCGGCATGCGGTCACAGGGCAACGACACTGGCCAGCCATCCTTCCCGATTGCGATCTTGGTGCTTCATATGATGTTGTCATTATCGGCGGCGGTGGACACGGTTTGGCAACGGCATATTATCTTGCGCGGCAACACGGAATTACCAATGTCGCAGTGTTCGAAGCGGGATGGATCGGTGGAGGTAATACCGCGCGAAATACCACAATAGTACGATCTGATTATCTTCTGGATGCTAGCTTTCAACTAAAAAACAAGGCGCTTGGGCTTTGGTCTTCACTTAGTCAGGATCTCAATTTCAACCTGATGTATTCACCCCGTGGTTATGTGGATCTAGCCCATTCAGACGGCGAGTTGGAACATTTTACACTGCGTGCCAACGCAATGAACCTTAACGGCGCACAAGATGGAGCACAGGCCGATATCCTTGATCTTGCTCAACTTCAAGCCCGTGTGCCTCAACTGGCTTTGAACGATGATGATAGATTTCCTGTATGTGGCGCACTGGTGCAGGAGGCCGGTGGTGTTGTCCGCCACGACGCTGTCGCTTGGGGTTTTGCTCGCCAGGCCGCCGCCGCAGGAGTTCATGTTTTTCAGAACTGTCCAGTCACCGGTTTTAATATAGAAAACGGCCGTCTTCAGGGTGTGCGGACAAAGCTGGGCGATGTGACATGCGGCCAAGCAATGATTTCTGTTGCCGGGGCATCCGGGCAGGTGACCGAATTGGCCGGTTTTGCGCTTCCGTTGAGCCCAGTGAATGTTCAGGCCTTTGTTACTGAACCCGTGAAACCAGTTCTTGATTGCGTAGTAAATTACAACGCCGGTCTAAGCTATGTCAGCCAGACCGACAAAGGCGAATTGGTATTGGGTGGGGCAACTGATGGGTATCATTCGACTGCCCGACGCGGCAGTTTTGATGCGATTGAGAACACGCTTGCACGTGCGGTGCAGATGTTTCCCTTTCTCAGCCGTCTTCGACTCATGCGCCACTGGTCGGGCACGGCTGACATAACCATGGACGGCAATGCTATCATGGGTGACACACCGGTGGCTGGGCTGAAAGTTAATGCCGGTTGGGGATATGCAGGGTTCAAAGCGACCCCCGCCGTAGGTCATGAGATGGCAAAGATGCTGTCAAGCGGCACAACGCCAGATCTGATCACTCCCTTTGCGTTAGAGCGGTTCGAAACAGGCGCACTAATCGATGATGGGGGGATTGGCCCTTATCCCTGGCTCCACTGAGGATCGTAAATGCTACTTATCCCCTGTCCACATTGCGGCCCGCGTGATCAAAGCGAATTTTTCTATGGCGGCACCCATGCCCCCCAACCCGCGTTGAGTGCCAAATCGGTTAAGTGGCACGAAGCTATACACCTGCGTGCCGCTAACCCGGAGATTCAGGCTGAGCTTTGGTATCACGAATCAGGCTGTGCTCGCTGGATCTATCTCAGGCGTGACTTAAAAACACATGAGTTCAGTTTAGAGGTTAAGTTATGACACAACCCTTTCGACTCCACGGTGTCGGCCTCGTTGACCAATCAAAGCCAATTTCATTTACATTCAACGGCAAAGAACTTCAGGGATGTGCTGGTGATACACTGGCCTCAGCGCTGCTGGCGAACGGTCTGCATCATGTCGCCCGGTCGCTCAAATATCACCGCCCACGCGGAATTCTCAGTGCCGGTTTGGAAGAACCTAGTGCGCTCCTGTCTGTACGTGATGGACAAGGAAAGACTCCAAACCTGAAAGCCACCGAGGTGGTCTTGCGCGAGGGATTGGGCGTGAGCAGTCAGAACCATTGGCCGTCTTTGGATCACGATGCTGGGGCGTTGTTGCAGACAGGATCGCGGTTACTGTCCGCTGGGTTCTACTACAAAACTTTCATGTGGCCGCGAAATGCGTGGCACCATCATTATGAATCGACCATCCGGCGTATGGCGGGACATGGCACCACCGACCCGACAGCTGACCCGAGCCTTTATGACAAACGTTACCTGAACTGTGACATTCTGGTCATCGGCACCGGTGGGGCGGGATTGGCAGCGGCAGCGACTGCTGCGCATGGCGGTGCAACCACTGTTGTGCTGGAACAAGATTTCAGAATGGGTGGTGCATTGCTGGCTGGCGATGCCGCTGCGCATGCACTGGCTTTAGATGCCGAAGCAGAGTTGAAAACACTTTCCAACGTTACATCTTTAACCAGTACCCTTGCCTTTGGCATTTATGATCACGGTATGGTCCACGCCGTTCAAATGCGACGCGACAATCCCTGCCGCGCAATCATGTGGAAGATCCGCGCCCGCCGCATCGTGCTGGCGAGCGGCGCTATTGAGCGGCCACTGGTGTTCCCCGGCAATGACAGGCCGGGAATCATGCTGGCCAGTGCAGTGCGCAGTTACATCCGCCGCTTTGCCGTAAAACCCGGGCAACGCGCAGTGCTGGCCATTGAATGCCCTGATGCGCAGGCCGAAACAGAGTGCAGGCTTGCAGAGGTTGGCATCAAAATCGCGGGCACCGTGGATCCGGGTGATGAGTTGATCGGCACGAGAGGTGGCAAGCATCTATCAAGCGTCGCAGTGCGCCGTGCCAACGGGCATCGAGAACGGTTGGCCTGTGACTTACTTTGTGTATCAGGAGGTTGGACAGCAGCCGCGCATCTTTATGCCCATGCAGGTGGAAAGCTGGCCTATCGCGACGGACTTGGTCAGATCCCAGCGAGCCCACACCCAGTTGTGATGCCCATTGGTGGTGCACGCGGAACCTTTGACAAAGATCTGGCAGCTGATGAAGGCCGTGCCGCCGCCCAGCAGTTGATGGGCGATCTGAAAATAAATGCACCCATGCCTGCCAACCTGACTGAGCCAATTCCACGGCAGAGTCAGAAAATTAAAGCTGGTAAAGGCAAAGCGTTTGTTGATCTGCAAAATGATGTCACCCGCGGTGATATCATTCAAGCTACTTACGAAGGCTACCGTGATGTCGAATTAGTTAAACGTTATGTGACATTGGGGATGGGAACCGATCAAGGAAAAACCAGTTGGGCCAACGGCGTGGATGAAATTGTAAGCGCACTCAAAATTCCTGCTGCTACAATTGGCCATACAACATTTCGGCCACCATATTCTCCTGTTACAATCGGTGCACTGGTCGGGGCGGAAATCGGACAGGCTATGCACCCAATCCGGCGCACGCCTTTTCACCACGCCTTTGAGGCTCTAGATTGCCAGTTCCAAACTTCTGGCGATTGGCTTTATGCACGCTATTTTCCTAAACCCGGCGAAGATATGCACGCGGCGATCACTCGTGAGGTGCGCGCTGTTCGCACTAGCCTAGGCTGTGTCGATATGTCGACCTTGGGAAAATTCGACATTAGCGGCAAAGATGCACATGAATTCCTATCTCGTCTCTATTGCAATAACATTGCTACAATTGCACCGGGGCGGTTGCGCTATGGGTTGATGTTGCGCGAAGATGGGATTGTATTTGATGACGGAACTATTGCCTGCCTAGCATCCAATCATTTCCTTGTAACGGCAACCACCAGCAATCGCGACTCGGTCTGGCGGCATATGCAAAAGTTGGCACAGGTTGACTGGCCTGATCTGGATGTTCAGCTAACTGATGTCAGTGATCATTGGGCATCACTCGCCATCGCGGGGCCACAGGCCCGTGTGCTATTGCAAGCGTTGTCACCTGATTTTGAAACCGCGCGTGAGGACTTCCCTTTTGCGGCTATCCGGGAAGGTAAGCTTGGGGGTGATCTGCCGGTACGGGTGTTTTCAGTCAGTTTCTCTGGTGAGCTGAGTTATGAAATAAATGTGCCCGCGTCCTATGCTAAAACCCTACTGAACCGCGTTCTGACCGCGGGGGCCGAATGGGATATCACACCTTACGGGTTGGAAACCTTAGATGTGTTACGGATTGAAAAGGGCCATCTTTCTATCGGTACAGAAATTGACGGGCGACGCACACCTGCCGATCTTGGGCTAGGACGTATGGTTTCAAACAAGAAGGATTTTGTTGGAAGTGCCCTATTGAACCGCGTGGCTCTTCAGTCAAACACTCGCCTTCAGCTTGTTGGCCTGACGCCGGTAGATGGCAGGTCATCTATTCCGCTAGGCGGGCACATTACTGCGGAGCCATTAACCAATGGTCCCCAGAAAACTCAAGGCTACCTTACCGCCGCTATCGACAGCCCAACGATGGGCCATTCCATAGCGTTGGCGTTTATGACAGGCGGATTATCCCGAACTGGGAAAACAGCATGGGTTGTCTCACCAATCGCGAATACCTCGGTTGAGGTTACAATAAGCTCACCACACTTTTATGATCCAATAGGGGAGCGGTTGCATGGATAGTTTAGCTACAAGATTTGGGGCGACAGATGCGTTGGGCCCCTTCGGGTTAGGATTGCAGTTGTTCGAGCAGCCCTTCAAAATCCATATTTCACATGACACTGGTGGCTGTCCCAGGATGGGCAACAAGACGAATGTTTCAAACGTACTTTGCCTTCGTCACTGGCCGGATCGGATTTGGTGCATCTACGATCCGAACCAAACGATGGAGGGGGGAACGGACATAAGCCATGGTCAAGTAATCCTGCGTTTGCGTGGATCCGGCGCGCTAACGTTTCTCACGGATTACACACCAGTCGATTTGTGCAGAGAGCCAATTTGTGCTGCTGGAACTGTGCGTTCCCACATAGGTCGCATGCCAGTAGTGATGTGGTGGGACATCACGAGTGACATCCATATCGCAATTGAGCGCAGCTATGCACAATCTTTGGTGAACCTCCTAAGGGAATACATTAAACGGCGCACTACCGAGGAGCATCAAGACTGAAGGGTTTTGTCGCAAACTTTCGGCCTTGATTGCCACAAGAGATACGTTCAGACACGATATGTCTTCAAGGCATTGTCAGGTTAATTTTCTGAAGAACAACCAATGCATGAAAATAGTATCAGGCTGCCAGTTCTTTGGCGCAGCCGTTCCAATGTTCGAAAGCGGTGGCCCGTTTCTGGCGATAGGTTGAGGCAGTCATCTTGTGGCGGTATGGACGGAACAGGTTAGCGGTTTCATCATGGACGGAGAGGAATCTCTGGGCCTGACGAGCTGACTTGAACCTGCCCTGTATCTTTTCTCGTTTCCGCGTCGGTCTGTGCGACCCTTCTATACGATTGTTCAATCCCTTGTGCGCCCGATGCTCCACATCCAACTCAAGCTTGCGTAGAGCCGCACCGTAGCTGCGGAGTTTGTCTGTCACAATAACGCGGGGCTCGCCCCAGCGGGCCATTAATCTGGAGATGAACCGTTTAGCAGCCCGTGTATTGCGCCGAGTTTGGACCAGAATATCAAGGGTTTGACCGTTGCTGTCCACTGCACGCCAAAGCCAGTGTTTCACACCCCGGATCATGATGACTACTTCGTCGAGATGCCATTTATCGCTGGACCGATTGCGGCTTGCGCGGATCCGTTTCGCGATTCCAGGACCGAGTTTTTTAACCCACGCGCGGATCGTTTCGTAGCTGACGGTAATACCTCGTTCAGCGAGCAGATCCTCAACATCCTGCAAGCTGAGAGCAAAGCGATGGTAGGCCCAGACCGCGTAGGAAATGATAGAAGTTGGGAAGCGGTGACCCTTCAGGCGGGATGGGGAGATCGTACAAATCATCGGAGTGGGCTACGTATGTGTCGGCCACAGGTCAACAAGTTGACGATGCCCCTGTAAGTGATGTTATCAAATCATTGAGGTAACTTGGAGAAACTGACAGATGTTCGGCTAAGCGCCCAACAGCAGGCAATCCTTTTGAATAGGCTTCCCCACCGTCAAAGTAATTATCAAAGAAGGCATCAAGCTGCGAGAGCACATCCGTATTGTTCTTTTTCCGGGTCAAGAACTGGCGATTGTAGAAGCGGTTGACATGGCTAAGCAGCAGGTCGAGTTGAGAAATCATGACATCTTGGCTAAAGACATCGATCCGATCAGAATATTCTTCATGGAGTTGCTGCATAAGGTTCAGCAACAGTTGTTCTTCGCGATCAGATAAGTGCAGTGCTTCATCTACATCGTATGAAAAGAATCCGTACTTACCGATTTTTTCTGATAGCGGGTATCCCGATAAAAAGTCGGGATGAAAAACAAGCATCCAGCCGGTTATGTTGTCGTCTGGATGAGCCTGCATCGCCATAACTTGATGCGGTTTGACAAGGGCAAGAACACCCTCGTCAAAATCGTAGCTCCGGTGCCCGTAACGAACCTTGTTTCGAAGTCCGCGTTTCAGTGATACCGTGTAGAAACCATATGAAAATCGTACCAGTTCTTCATAGTCGCTAAAGTCCAGATCATCCAACCTGATCAGGCTGACAAGTGGATGCAATGGTTTTGCCAATTCCAAGTTGCGATGCAACTCTGAGATTGTGGCGACATGTTGGACTTCGGTGTGTTTCATCATATGGCACTACACTAGCATTTTTTGCGTAACTTAGTTCAACGCTTCGTCAAAATTCGAAATCGGGGCGATCTCGACGTAGGAGAACAGAGCATAGCCATCACGTTTTGGTGCGAAGCTGGTTCCGTCGATACCTGCGTTGACCAAGATGCCAGCCTGAACAGTTTCAGGAAGATTCATTCCATTGGGGCGGAAGTGACCATTGCCGAATTCGCTGACGGGTTCGTTAATCCCGTTGCCAAAAACTTCCATCCCTTGCTGCAGCGCTTGCTCATGCCACTGGCCATCGGTGAAATAGTAGCTGCGAAGCTCATCTCCGATCCGGGCAACACGCAGTTTCATCGGCTCGGTGTTTTCTTCAGGCAAAAGATAGAGCGTTGAAAGCGAGTGAAAGCCTGCATCGTAAAGCGGGTTTTCTTCTTTGGGAATGCTCATGGGGCGGGTGACCTTCAGCTCGCGCCCGTAAAAACGGTTCTGAAAGCCAATGTTGAACATAAGCCAGTTTTCATTGCCTTGAGTGCCGCCCGGAGCGCGGACAATCAAGCCAGCGGACGAGAAATTGCCTTCAGGTAGCCCCGCTTCGCCATCTTTGCGATGCATCGAAACCTCAGTTTCGATCATGAAGTCGCCAGTCACATCTTTATAGAGAAGCGGCCCCTGGCTGTCGGAGAACCATCCGATGCCTTCGCCATCGCCGACGACCTTGAGCCGTCCATCTTCGATGGTCAGTTCTTCATGTTTCGATGGATCATTGTCTTCGAGTGACGCGATCATATCATCGGCATCATACCGAACGGCTTTGGGTTCATCTGCGAAAGCGAGTGTGGTGGTCATAAGAATTCCTCCGGCAGCGACAATTGTTGATAGATTTTTCATCTGCTTGGCCCTTTCGTTTGAGCTGTTACTGATGAGGAACTTATTTCCCTACCGCTGCTGCCGTCTTTAGCTGAGATGTAGCCGAATTGGGTAAGATGTAGCCGGATGAAGGACCACGCAGCGCTTATTAGTGACTTTAGGTTTCGGCCCTAAACCGACATTCGCGTCAGTCTAAATTCACCTATCCGGCTTCCCGAAAGCCGACATTGGTGCTCATTGCAGCATTTGTGAGTGGAACTGGCGCATGGACGTTTTGTCCTGTTCAACGTGAATCCCAAGACAGGTATGCTGACAACATGGAAAATAAGATCGCCCGCAACCTTTCACTTAAGCAATTCCGCGCTTTTGTCAGCGTAGCCAAATGCGGGTCCTTTAGTGAGGCAGCACAGGAACTTGCAATTTCACAACCTGCCCTTTCACTGAGCATTCAGCAGTTTGAAGAGATCGTTGGTGTCCTGTTGCTTTCCAGGACAACCCGATCCGTTTCTTTGACACCTCTGGGGCAGGAGTTTCTGCCAAAGGCGGAAAAGATACTGGCGGATGTGGAAACTGCCATTCTTTCAACCCGCACAAGCGCGGAGAAACAGAAAAACCGTGTCAGTGTCGCGGTATTGCCCTCCGTCGCCATTCGGGTCTTGCCGCAAGCCATTCGCAGCTATTTACCGCTGGCGCCCGAGGTGAAAGTCCACATGCAAGACGACAATGGTCGCGGGGTTGAGGCACAGGTTCTTAAAGGAGAAGCGGATTTCGGAATATCCAACAGCTGGTCTGACAATGCGGAACTTGAATACAGGCCGTTCCTGCGGGACCAGGTCGGTCTGATATGCCGAGGTGATCACAAACTGGCGCGACGCAAAAACCCTTTGACCTGGTCCGACTTGACGGATTTATCCTTTGTCGGCATGGCGCCAGATACCGGAACCAGCCGCTTGACCAAAGGTGTTGAGGGCTTGCCAACTTGTGTTCTATCGCCCGATTCCACCGTACTCACGATTGCCGCATTGGTCGGTATCATCGAAAGCGGTGAAGCGGTTTCTGCCCTGCCCGCGTTGGCGGCCCCGGATTATCTAAATCCATCGCTGGTTTACCGGAGTCTTTCTGAGCCGGTACTGTATCGGAAACTGCAGCTTATCACCCCGAAAAACCGCCTGCTTCCCTCTGCCGCCGGTAAGTTCATAGAATTTCTGCTTGGCCAATCTCATGAAATTTCTTCAATGTTTCCGAACTATACGGTGAAACCGGTCACGTCTGCGGCATGATTTATTTATTTTCCAAATAAACAGTTCGATTCTTCAAATTTTACTTTGCCCTCCTGTTGCGCGAAGCAGTTTCCGAACGCGCCATTTGCCAAGGAGGGCACAACATGCTCGCAGCTCTATCAGAAAGAATGCGACCCGAATCCGAGGTCATGGACCTTGTCAGGCTTGGGTCATTGCATTCCTCTACGCTCAGCTTCATGCGCACGCTTGTTCGGCGGATCATGAAAGAAGAATGGACCATCGAACGGTCGCACTTTGATCTCGACAATGACGGATATGGCACCGCGATCTACCGGGTTGAGACACCCAATAACACTTTCAACTTCGTTCTCTTTTCCAATCTCCTTTCCGACGAAGATCGTAACGACCGGGTGATCGCGACAAGCTGGGATCTGACCATGGCACTGTGCGAGGGCGAGGTGGACGATGTCTGGCTAGAAGACCTGCGCCGTAACGTGCCCAAGCAGGAAGCCGGCCGGGTTGATGCGCGCGTCTTCAGCCTGTCGCGCGCCAATCGCAGCTCACGTCTCTTCAATTACGTTCTGGAAGAGCTCTGCGACGGTCGCCAGCCGGATGCCGACCGGATTGCCGAAGTCGGCTACCTGTATCGCACGACAGCGGTTTATGGCAGCGGTAAACTGGGCATGGCGGACTGGAACAAGGTGCGCAGCAAATTTGCTGATTTCAACCGCCCCTTCGCACCGGAAATGTTCATCTGCTACATGCTGCGCCAGTTCAGCCTGGATCAGGTCGACCATATTGCCAAGGCGCGCGCGCCTAAGACAGCGGTGGCGTTAGATGATCGCCTGAAACGCTTTTTCGGGATCGGCAACTCAACCGGACTGGGTATGGCCCCCTATTTGGTGAACCATGGCGAGCTGTTCAGCCAATGGGTGGAGATGCGGGAAACCGCGTTGGCGCAGGTGCTGCACAAGGCGGCCCCAACCGAATGGCGGATCAACCTATTTCACGAGCTTGTCCAAAAAGCGAAGCAGCACTTCGCTGAAAGCGTCACCGGTGACGACGAACAGATCGAGCGAAATCGCGTGCTGATCGCAGAGCTGGACGAGGTGACTGCATGGGCATCAGGCCAGGGCGACACGCTGGAGACCTGGTCGGTCCTGTCGGACCATGCCCGCGACGTCTGGAGTCTTGAGACGCAGGAATTGATCCACGCCATCTGCTTGGAAATTCACCCCGAGCTGGTGAATGATCTGGAAGAAGGTTTTGCCGTCATTCCCAACCCGGTGATCGATCCGGCCATGACGACAGATGCGCTGCGGCACCTAATCGAAACTCGATACGATTGGGCGTTGGCGATTGATTTTTCCGACCCGAGCAACTCGGACGCCTTCTGGTATCGCTCAGAGGAAAAGCTGGAGCCGCGGCTTGGCTTTGCCGAGGCCGATCCTGGGATCGAAAAGCAGATGCCCCTGCCGATCGGGCGCCGCGTGCGCGAGTGTTATGATTTGTTGGTTGAGGACCTTGCCGAACAGCCTGACAGCGACGTGGTACACTTCCTGCTTCGGTGCCCTGCGATGAAAAGCATTGTCCGTCGCATTCAAACGATGTCGCGGCATAAGTACGCGGAAATCCGGGCCAACTTGGCGGATCGCAATGTACGCCCGATGGATCTCTTGCGATGTAAGCTTGCGTTCTTCGGCGTGGGCAAGTTTGATCCGCGCTCCAAATTATGGGTACGTAACACCATGTATCAGGGCGCCCCCCTGATCGACGACATCGGCCAGACATACGAAAGCTGGTTCCTGCCACTGAAACCCGAAATGAAGGAGGCCCGGGCATGAGAGTGTCTCGCAACGAAATGGTCGCGGCCCTGTCGCGCGCTTACGAAGGTGCTGGTCATCAAATCGGTGATTACGAAGACGCAGCCCAACTGGTCACATGGTCTCATATGTGCGGATTGGGCAGTTTCGACCGCATCGCCTTGCCACCAATAGGTCCGAAAGGCGGCGCAACCCCTCGGTTGGTGTTTGAAAATGACGGTATCGCCGTCATCGATGCTGGAGGAGCGGATGTATGCGAGCATGGGTCCCTGGCTGCCCATCTGGCTTTTTCCAAGGCACAGAAAGCGGGCTTCGCCATCGTCGAACTCGCCAATTGCCGTTATCCCGATCTGATCCTGCGTTGCCTATCGCTGGTCGCGCAGCAAGGCGTCTTCATTGCCGCCTATTGGACGGACAAGGCAGGGTCGCACGGTGCCAGCTTTGAGCGCGGGGAGATATTTCCACACTACTGGCGCGTGGAAAAATTTGACGCGGGTAAGGAGTATTCAACCGTCACGATCATCTGCACCACTCAATCGGCCTTGCTGGCGGACGCGGTAACCCGTCAGGCGGAGCTGCCGGGCGTGAAGCGGATTGAGAATTCGACGGCACAGCTTGCAGCAAACTTCGATCTCTCGCTGGAACAGGGCATCGCGGTACGGCCCGACCATTGGGATGCCTTGAATGCTGCCGCCTGGCCAATACTCGTGCCCTCGGGTTCGCATTCCCGCGCAGGCGCCGGACCAGGCTGAAGCTTGTCGACTAGGTCCGTCTTTGACTCGATTTGACCCGGACAGACGGATCAATTCTACAAACAGCGCAGGCGATGAGCCAAATTGGCTTATCGCCTGTTTCACAAAATGGATCAACTGGGTGTCCGGACAAACAATCGGATGAAATCATGTCGGATGACGTGCAAGGTCTTCTTAGCGTTGCTGGTCGATCAGACACGGCCCACAGCCGACATTCGATGCGTCAAATTTTGACTGATCGATTTCCTCGAACCAGACATTCGTGCAGGGTGCAGCATTTCGATTTACCAGATGACTGCAACGCGGGACTAAACCGCCATTATTCAATAGGAGGTGAATGGCTGCTTTGGGCGACGATCACCTAGGAATTTCCGCAAGAAACACCCAACCGCTGAGCACTCGATGAGATTACCGAGAATATCTCCGGGAAACTATCAGACGTCTTCGATTAAAGATTGGCTTACTCTGCAGGTTTGAGCGACCGTATTGCATACATACCATCCTCTCCTTTTTCGAGTGTGATCAGCGCGCCCTGACTTTCTTCAACGCCCCCGACCTCTGCCCCTTCAATCAACTGCAGGTCCATCGTCATTGCAGGCCAACCGATTTCAGGGATGGGACCGTGTGACAAGTTAACCGTATTACCGACAATGCTATTGATGATGGCTTCCGTTTGCACACCGTCATGCTTGGCTCCATGGATGGAGTGGTCTTCCTCGGCGGATGCATTTGCAACTAATAGAGCGACGAAGGTCATTGTCAGGATTGAGTTGCGCATGATGTTCTCCAATTAGAATAAAATATTGACGGGTTATTCTCCCGGAGCAAAGACAGTCTCGTTTGGTGGATCGCTCGCCATCAGGCGATTTGTCTTGCGCAGGCTGACGCGTTTCCAGATCACAAAGATCGCGGGAATGACGAACAGCGTCAGGATCGTGGCAGTGGCCATACCGCCAATCATAGGGGCAGCGATGCGCTGCATAACCTCTGACCCCGTACCTGTGCCGTACATGATCGGAATGAGGCCCGCAAAGATCGTGGCCACTGTCATCAGCTTAGGACGAAGCCTTAGGAGTGCGCCTTCGAACACGGCCTCCTCGATATCATCACGCACCAAGGAACGCCCTTCTGCCCGCGCTGCCTGGACGCGCTTGTCCCAAGCCAGATTGAGATAGAGCAGCATTACGATTGCCGTTTCTACGGCCACACCAGCTAGGGCGATGAAGCCCACGAGCACCGCAACTGAGATCGCAAAACCAAGATACCAGATCAGCCAAACGCCACCTGCTAAGGCTACGGGTAAGGCCAGCATAATAATGGCCACCTCTGTCACCCGATTGAAGGCCAGGAACAGCATCAACACAATGATCAGCAAGGTGGCCGGCGCAACAATGGACAGCTTTTCCTGTACGCGTTCGATATATTCGTACTGTCCGGACCAGGAGAGCGAATATCCCGGTGGCAGTTCGACGGTTTTTGCCACATGGGCGCGCGCTTCGGTGACATAGCCACCTAAGTCGCGACCGGCAATGTCGATGAACACAAACCCAGTCCGCCGGGCGTTTTCTGAGCGGATCATACCTGGCCCATCTACCAGCTTGATATCGGCTACGGCCGAAAGTGGAATATGTGCACCGGAAGGCGTGACCATCGGCAAGTTTGCCAAGCGATCAGGACTGTCACGCCAATCGCGCGGATAGCGCAGGTTGATCGGAAAACGTTCCAGCCCCTCAACGCTTTCGGCAATAGTTTGCCCGCCAATGGCAGTCTGCACCACTTGCTGCACCTCGACAATCGAAAGAGCATATCGGGCGGCAGCAGCGCGGTCGATGTCGATTTCGATATAACGTCCGCCCACCGGCCGCTCTGCATAGGCCGAAGTGGTGCCAGGAATATCGACAACAGCACGCTCAACCGCCACGGCGATTTCTTCAATCACGTCCAGGTCGGCCCCGGATATCTTAACACCCACGGGTGTTTTGATGCCCGTTGCCAGCATGTCGATCCGGTTCTTGATAGGCTGTATCCAGACATTCGTGACACCAGGCACCTGCACCCGCTTGTCCAATTCGGCGCGGATATCATCCATCGTGATACCAGGGCGCCATTCCTCCAGCGGTTTGAGCTGAATGGTTGTTTCGATCATCGTCAGAGGAGCCGGGTCGGTGGCGGTGTCCGCACGGCCCAATTTGCCATGCACATTTTCGACTTCGGGCACCTCACTAATCAAACGATTGGTCTGTTGCAGCACCTCGCGTGCCTTGCCTATGGAAACACCGGGATAAAGCGAGGGCATGTAAAGGAAATCGCCCTCGTTCAAGGCAGGCATAAACTCAGTCCCAAGACGTTGGGCGGGGTACCACATTGAGGCCACCAATGCGCCAGCCAAAAGAGTTGTCGCCCAGGGCCAAGCGACTGCTGCATCAAGGAATGGCCGGTATAACCATTGGCAGATCACGTTGAGCGGGTTACGCCGTTCGGGAATGATACGTCCTCGGATGAAATACCCCATAAGCACCGGAACCAACGTAACGGACAGGATGGCAGCCGCCGCCATGGCATAGGTCTTGGTAAAGGCGAGTGGCTTGAATAGCCGTCCTTCCTGTGCCTCCAGCACAAAAACCGGAATGAAACTGACCGTGATAATCGCCAGCGAAAAGAACAGCGCCGGGCCCACTTCGGCAGCCGCATCACCTACTACTTTCCATCGGTTTTCGCGGGTAAGCTTGCCGTCTTCGATCTTTCGGTGCATCGCCTCGATCATCACAATGGCTGCATCCACCATGGCCCCAATGGCAATGGCAATTCCGCCCAGTGACATTATGTTGGCATTCACGCCCTGTAGGCGCATCACCACAAAGGCGGCCAATACGCCAAGTGGCAGGAATAAAACGATCACCAACGACGAGCGCAGATGCAGCAAGAACGCGCCGCAGACGAGAACAACGACAATAAATTCCTCAGTTAGCTTGCTCTGCAGATTGTCAATCGCCCGTTCAATCACGCCCGAGCGATCATAGGTGGTCACGATCTCGACACCTTCCGGCAAGGAGCCTCGCAACTCGTCTATCTTTTCTTCCACGGCCTGAATCGTGGTCAGAGCATTTTCACCCCAACGCATGATCACCACCGCCCCTACGGCATCGCCTTCACCGTTAAACTCGCCCACACCGCGACGCATCTCGGGGCCAAGACGGATTTCCGCGACATCCCCAAGGGTCAGTGCGGCACCGCGTTCATTGACCAACAACGGGATGGCTGCAAGGTCATCAAGCCCATTCACGTAACCTGTGGCGCGTACCATATATTCGGCCTCGGCCATTTCAATGACGCTACCACCAGTTTCGCGGTTGGCCATATCAATGGCCTGCAACAATTCAGACAGCGGTACATCAAAGGCGCGCAGCTTATTTGGGTCGACGACAACCTGATATTGCTTCACCATGCCACCAATGGTGGCGACTTCTGATACACCCTCGATGGTCTGCAACTCGAACTTCAGAAACCAATCTTGAATTGCTCGGAGCTGAGAAAGGTCATGCCCACCCGTGCGGTCGATCAATGCATATTGGTATATCCAGCCCACACCGGTCGCATCTGGCCCTAATTCTGGATTTACACCTGCAGGAAGCCGGGATTGGACTTGCGCGAGGTATTCCAAGACACGCGAGCGCGCCCAATAGAGGTCGGTTCCATCTTCGAAGACCACATAGACATAACTATCTCCGAAGAAGGAAAAACCTCGCACGTCCACAGCACCGGGAACTGCCAGCATGGCGGTGGCAATGGGATAAGTGATTTGATCCTCAACCACCTGAGGAGCCTGCCCCGCGTAAGGTGTTTTGACGATCACCTGGACGTCAGACAGATCGGGGATGGCATCCACTGGCGTGGTGCGCGCGGCCCAAAACCCGGCAACCCCCAGCATGAAAGCCAAGACGATCACGATGAAACGATTGGCAATAGACCAACGGATGAGCGCTGCAATCATGATCCCCCCTCCGACAGGCCTTTGAGGGTGAGGGATAGATCATCTCCCTGTAAGAGTAAGAGGCCGGTTTCCTCACCAAGCGGAAGCGAAGTTGGGTCCAAAGAGCGGTCCAACGGAAAATCCATCGTCATACCCGGCATCTCAATCTCAGCAATTGGCCCATGCGTGATATTTACGGTGCCTGCATCCGTGTCGATGCTGTTGACGGTACCCATAACCTTCATAGGTTTGGCCGTGGTCTCATAGGATGTCAGGATCATCGTCATCCCGTCCGGGCGTGCGAAGGTCAGCAGCAATTCCTGATCAACGGGCAGATTGTTCGGATCAACATCATCTGCCAGATCAAACGCCATCATCATACCGGGCATTCCAATCTCGGTAATCGGACCATGGGCAATCATCGCTTTGCGCGCTTCGGTATCGACGGATTGGATAACCCCATCCACCACAATGGGAGGGGCAGCAGCCTCAGTCGATATTTCAGACACTGGCTCTTTCTCCATCATCGTTTGCATGCCTTCGGCGCGCACGCCTACGATCACGTAAAGCCCGTCTTCACCTTGAGCGAGGTCAAATTCCACGTTGGCATCCAATGGAATCTCGGTTGTGTCCAGACCGGCCACACTCATGTCCATCTGCATGGCGGGCCAACCCAGTGCAGGAATAGGGTCGTGACTGATGCTCAGTTTACCATCCGGTGTGATTGCATGAACCACTCCCACCCCGGTGGCATCCACACCGTCATTCCGACCAAGCGCACTGATTGCCAATAGACCGTCTGCCCCCCGAAAGACCTTGAACTTCACTTCGTCTCCAATGGTCAAATTATCGAGGTAAACGTCCGAACGAATGGCAAACTCTGTTTCAAGCGCAGGCCAATCCAATGAAGGGATCTCTTGATGCTGGATCACGGCGATACGGGAGTCGGGAGCGAAAGCAGTCAGAATGCCCTTGGCCTCCACCGGCTCGGCCTCTGTCGGGGCAAACCGGAGCATCCCCGCATTCAATGCACTTTCACTGTCGATCAAGAACTGTGCTGAAGCAACGACTTCGTCACCCGGGGCAAGACCCTGTTCAATCACAGTGCGGCCTTCGGCACCGAAGCCCTCTCGCAGACCGGTCGTGACAAGGCGGGGGCGGAATGTCCCTTCGTCAGTTTTTAGAATAACGCGTTCGGCGCGCCCTGTGCGGATTACAGCTTCGGATGGGACTGTCAGCGCCTCACGTGTTGTGCGCGGCAGAAGGGCGACATTTGCAAACATGTTGGGTCTAAGGATGCGGTCAGAATTGTCGAACCGCAGCCGGACACGCAATGTGCGGGTCATGGCATCTAACTCAGGGAAAATATAGTCAATTTCGCCCTCAAAGACGCGGTTGGGGATATGCTCAAAATGGGCTTCGGCCAACATATCTGTCGACAGCCTCCCGATATCGCGTTCAAACACGTCCACAAGCAGCCAAATCGACGACAAGTCTCCCAAAGACATAGCCCGCGTGTTTGGCTGCAGATACATGCCATCAGCGGCAGTCAAATCAATTACGACCCCCTCCTGTGGCGCGTAGTACCTGATGCGTTTGGCGGGAACAGACGCTTCTGCCATCTCTTTGATCTGGCGGTCACTGACGCCAAAATTCTTAAGCTTGGAGCGTGCAATGTTAATTTCATCCGTATCCTTGCGTTTGACAGCGCGGATCAATTCTGAACTGGCCACCGTAATTTCCGGGGCGTAGAGATCAAACAGAAGCTCCCCTTGCCCAACTGGATCGCCTTCAGCGCGCACTTCAAGGCGTTCGATCCAGCCTTCTACACGCGTATGAATATGGCTCGTGGCATGTTCGTCATATCCGACAAAACCCACGGTCTCGATACGCTGTGCAACCTCCTGAACCCGAGCAACTGCGGTGCGAACACCGATGGTGTTCACCTCGGCGGCACTTAGGCTTACATTCTCTGGATCGCCAGAAGGCTCATCACCTTCATAGACTGGAACCAAGTCCATCCCCATTGGGGATTTTCCCGGGCCGTCTTTGCGAAAATTAGGATCCATCGGAGCGACCCAATAGAGGACCTCCGATCCGGCATCGGCAGCGTTTGTTGCCATCGAATTTTGTTCGCGTTCATACCAAACGCCACCTGCGGCACCCGCTCCGAGTGCCAAGATCACCAATGCAACGTATCTTCCACGCATACTTTCGTCCTGCTTTTGACGCGCGGACACAGAAAGACCGCGCAGTGAAAGCCCAAGCAAGCGCAAGGGCGGTTTGTCAGAAGGTCAGACGTGTTTTGGAGGTTTTTTCGCGCTTTCAGGCTCTGCCTTATCGAGTAGCAAGTTAGCAGAAGGGCGGATCTGGCAAGTTACGACACCAGTTAAAGCCGGAATTGACGGAACGGAAATTCCACCTGTATGGCAGCAGGCGATCATCGGGCAATTCGCGTGGTCTTCGTGCATCGACCCATGATCGACATTGGTCGTATCATGGGCGCTGTGGTCCATGTTTGCATGGGCCGAGTGCTCAATCCCCGTAGCATCCGTAATCATCGTGCTATGCGCCTGAGCCATACCATAGCCGCTCAGTGAAACACTGAACACAACAGCAAGTAGGCTTGCTTGAATGATGAGCCACTTTAAAAGACGCATGTTGTTTCAATACCCCAAATTTGCATGCATACCAAGCGCGAACGCCTTAACTTTACTGTGATTGGCTTAAACCAAGACACGGTCAACGGCGTTAATCTTGATCTCATCGTGAACCTTATGAAGGCAAATTCAAAACAGATGTAAGGATTGCCGTGACGAATAGAATGAGGACAACGGCCATCCATTCGAACGAGATTGACCGTGATAGATGCAAAGCAGCATTAGCTTCACCAACCATCAACTGCGGAACGATGCGTAACTTGTTCAACGCTCCGAGGCCCATAAGAAATGAAACAACTATAACCTTCGCGATGAGAGCTTGACCGTAGCCAGTGCCGATCAAAGCAGAGATTGATCCAACCAAAACATAGCTCATGACAATGCCTGCCAGAATGAGAAGCGGTACAAAAACTGCAGCCAAACGGCCAAAACGATCCCCAAGTTCAGCGGCTTCGAGAATGGCCCGCTCTTTTGCCAACCCCTTCAAAGGGGCAAGGATGCCGATCCATAGCGCGATGCCCCCTAGATGGACAAACAACAGCGCGTTCAACCACAGTATGTCGCGGTTTGGTACGTGGCCGACGGCAACGAAAGACCACAACGCAAGAACACCGCCAAGTGATGACATCCAAATGCCTGGGCGACCGAACAACAAACCAGCAATCAAAAGAGCCAAACCAACAAGGCGATAACTCAAAGCAGTTCCCACTGGCGTGTCCCAAAGTAGGCCCAGCATTTCAAGGTCCATCATTCCACTGGCATCACCCGTCAGGGCCGCGCCACCTAGTCCGAAGCTGGCGACGGCACCGATCATCCCAACAACAGCAAAGACCATGGTGAAGGCTTTTATATTTACAACTTGAAAAATCACGGCTGCAAAAACCGTACCTGTGGATGTCAGCACTCCAAGGTACAGTAGAAACTTCGCGGCAATCGCGGCCAGTCCCCAGATATCTGGCACTATTTCTCTACCGTAAAGCTGAACGTTCCATTCATCGGATGACCATCGTTGCCAAGGCCGCGCCATTCAACTTGGTAGGTTCCTGCGCCCACCGAGTGCATTGGAATGGTGTAGTCAGAAACAAAGCCGCTGTAGCCATCAAGATCGAGGTCAGTTTCATGCTCCGTGTGAATTAACGTCAAACGAGTGAGGCGAATGCTGCCTGTAAAATTCAGGATGATTTCACGAGGAGCTTCTGTGAGGGTCGCGCCGTTCGCAGGTAACGTGGTTTCCAGTGGTGAATGTGCTGATGTCGATGTGGCCCAGATCATCGCGAGACCCGTCAAGAGTGTTTTCTTCATCAGTGTTCCTTTCATGTCCCTCAGTTATATCCTTGGTCTTTTGGATTTTCAGTGTTTTGGGGTCACAATTTTGAAATCATCCACAAAGCCATGCCGACCATCATCAGATTTTCCGTTAATGAGACAAAACCGAGTGGGACTTTGCTATCTCCGCCGACGCAAGCACATTTGAGTTCACGCTTGTCGATGTAGACCGCTTTGAAGACGCTGATCGCTCCGATACCAGCCACGAACAACGCTGCCGGAGCTGATATCCATGTCAAAACGCCCGCCATCATCAACAAACCTGCGCCAGCCTCAACAAACGGGTAGATATACCCGTACCGCACCCACCGTTGCGCCAACAGATCATAGTTTAGGAACATGGTCGCAAAGCGTTCCACATCCTGAAGTTTTTGCAAGCCAAGCAGAACCATCGAGATCGAAATAAAAAACTCAATTATCCGCCCTGAAAATACTGAACCCGTGCTGAGCCAAGTGACTGCGATGGCCATCAAAGCCGCGATTGTGAAAAGCGCAATTACGGGCTTATAGGTCGTGGCGTCTTGTGCATTAGTTGTTATGCCAAGATGCTTACTCAGATCATCATAGCCACCGATGCGCTTCCCATCGAAAAATATTTGAGGGGTTGTCTTGACCTTATGCTCTGCCATGAACGCATCCACTTCTTCCCGATTGGTCAAGTGGTGATCCTCAATGACAAAGCCGTGTCGCTCCAGTAAGTCCTTCGCCTTAAGCCCATAGGGACACATGTGATCGGCCATCACCATGCGATGAAGAGTAGCCGTCTTTATCGATGTATCTTTTGGCATTGGTGCCATCCTCTATTCGTCCGCGTTGAGCGGTCTTGAAGCGCTAATGACTTGGATATAATCTTTCCAGTAACTGGAAGGTCAAGAGGTTGTGCCAATGAATATTTCTACTGCGTCCAAAGCCGCTGGGTTACCCGTCAAAACCGTTCGCTATTATGCTGATATCGGTTTGGTAGAAGCGCCCTCACGTTCAGAAGCAGGCTATCGTACCTACGACGATATTGCAGTACGCAAGCTGATGTTTGTCCGCAGATCGCGCGAGTTTGGGTTTAGCATCGAAGAGTGCCGTGAACTTCTGAGCCTTTATCAGGATCAACACCGCACCAGCGCGGAAGTTAAGCGGATTGCTTCCAAAAGACTTGAGGAAATAGAAGAGAAACAGCGCGAGTTACAATCCCTGCACGATGAACTCGCGCATTTGGTGACCTCTTGCCGTGGAGACCACCGACCTGATTGTCCGATAATCGACTATCTGGGCTAAGTTTTCCAATAAGCGGCCATTTGTTTATTGCACAGCATTTGTGACTATGGGCTCAAAGCGGACATCTGATGATTTTTATTAGGGAAAACCTGCCAAACAAACCTGCAATGGCAGCTTAGCGGACTTTCCCGACCTTCGATTTCCTGACCTTGCTGTCGCAGCATCTATTCGCAGGCGTAGCGAGTAAACTGTTGCGACGCGGCGCGTGTCGCCAAACCGGTCGTTCGCCGGCATATATTTAGCTCGAACCGGGACCTTACTTTCGCCGCATCGTGTGTGGATACGGTGGACGCAGACTTCGCCGCCTTTTGTTCTGCTACGCCCTGCTGCCACACTGAGCTATCGCACTTTCTTCAAATGGGCCAAAACTAATCCCAGATGCGCTTTATGAATCGAAGAGGCTAGTTTGATATCCCCCAGTTCCAGACTGCGGTATAGCATCTCCATCTCATGAAGCAGCTCATCGGTCTGCTCGTCAAAGTCGACGTCGTCCAGCAGTAAAAACCAGAACCGGGCGGATTGATAGAAGAGCGTATCGTTGAACTCTCTCAGGATCTGGTTGCTGACTAGCCCGTGGAGTATCTCGTGCAGCCTGATGATAATGCGCGCGAATTCTTGCTTGTCGCATGTAACTCTCAGTTTTTGACAACGCCCGATCAGCGCTTCAACACTTTCAAGTATGGAGGCCTCGATTTCCACTGGCGTTGAGTCTGCGACCGCATTCATTAGGTGCATACGGATGACATAGATGTCCCGCATAGCCCCTAGGTCAATCGGAGCCACGACTGTTCCGCGGCCATGTTGACTGATGATGAAACCGTCATTCTCGAGGCGTTGCAGGACAGATCTCAACGGTGTTCTGCTGATCCCAAATTCCTGGGCCAGATCACGCTCATTCAACCGAGAGTCGGGCTCGTAAGTCAAAAGACAGATGCGTTTTCGCAGAATTTGATAAATCTCTGCTTTACTGTAACGAATGGCCTCTCGGGCGCTCTCTTTGTATTTCACATTATCCACCGACAAAAACTCTCCCTGTCGACGTTTCCGCCGGATACAATGGCGACGACAACTTTGCCCGCCCAATCTTGTCTTCTCTTCACTGCGGCCGAGACTGCAACTGCGCCTCCGGGTTCTGCAACAATCTTGAATTCCTCGAAAAGGGCTTTCATGCCTGCTATCACCTCTGCCTCTTTAACAACGAATCCCTCAGAAAGCAGCTTTTGATTGATAGCGAATGTAAGCTTCCCGGGGATTTGGGTCACGATCGAATCGCAAATCGAAGAAATGCCCGGCGTGTTAGCAACTCGCGTCGCTTGCGCCAACGATCTCGCCGTATCGTCGAAATACTCCGGTTCGACGGGGTGAACAGATGTCCGTTCACTGAGCGCTGCAAAGGTAGTCGCCACGCCAGCGATTAGACCGCCGCCTCCGACAGGACAAAAAAGGGCGTCAGGACGAATGTTCAACTGCGCAAGTTGCTCAATGATTTCCAGACCAACAGTCCCTTGGCCCGACATCAAGACAAAATCGTCGTATGGTGGGATCAATATCGCCCCGGTGCACCCCGCGATGTCGCTCGCGATCATTGCGCGATCCTCTTTTTCACGATCATAGGTGATGACGTTCGCACCATACTCTGCTGTGCGCTGCAGCTTTATGGTCGGTGCGTCCGACGGCATAACAATGCTTGCTTGCACATTGAGCATGGAGGCCGCCTTTGCCACCCCTTGCGCGTGGTTTCCTGAAGAAAAAGCGACAACGCCAGCGGCCCGTTCCCGGGGTCTCAAAGTTGCGATTTTCGTATACGCCCCGCGAATTTTAAACGATCCGGTTTCCTGAAGACATTCCGGCTTGATTATCAGCCGAAACCCAAGCTTTTGGTTCAACAATTCAGATTCAAGCAACGGAGTGACCCGGCTGACGCCTCGCAATGTTTCCGAAGCAGCACGGATCATATCGATTGTCAGCATCTTCAGGTCCCGATTCGCAATGTTGCTGACTGGTTTTGTAGCATCGCTATGACGCTCAATGGCGTAATCCGGCCGGTTGCCGGATTTTTAGCGGAGGGCCGACCTTGAATCGCGACCGTGAAATCCGAACTGTCAGAGGTGACCCTTACCGTGTGAGTGTTGCGATCCAGAGTTGGGTCTGCCCAAACTTCCATGCGAGTCCGGTCAGGGCCAATACCCGCAAGGCTGAGTGCGGCTGCTACGTTGACGTTGGCTGGAAACACGCGCGCCACCTCGGTGACGGATCCTTCGATAATCCTAACCGCTTCGGTGATCCCGGTCAGGTCGATCTTTTCTTGGGCTAGATAAGGAGCTTTGATCAAACCGGCAACGGGTTTACGGGTTTCGATGACGACCGAATGAATCTCGCCAACCGCGGCCGCTTTGAGGGCATCAAAACCAAGCATTGCGCCGGAAGGAACGACGATCCGCGCGCCGTGTTCTTGCGCGTGCGGGATTAAATCTTGATGCTCCAGGAGCTGGCTGCAAGACAGCACGATCAATACCTTGCCAGCCGACAGAACAGGGCGCGCCAAATCAACGAATAATGCCGGAGGGAGGCCCTCTAATACCCAATCGCACTCGTTTGCCAATTCGCCGAAACTCATGAAAGGTACAGGTGTCGACAGCGTAGCATTCAATGCGTCCGACCGCGCCTGGCTACTTGCAGCGATACCCGCCAGTTTGAACCCCGGTATATCGCCGCGGCTCAACGCTTGGGCCACGGTGGTTCCAATTGCGCCGGTTCCGGCAATTCCAATTTTTTTTATGTTTCCCATAGGCCCTCAAGTTTGATGATGTTTGTCTGGCAATCAACCGGCGCCACCGTCAATCTTTGGCAACGCAATTGCGAACTCATCGTTGCGTTCGATGGAGTGACCAACCTTGAGGATTGTACTCTCTTCGAAGTAACGGCCAACAAGTTGCAGCGCAATCGGCAAGCCCTCTGAGTGCATGCCGCAGGGCATTGTGAGGGCTGGATGCCCTGTCATGTTGAAGAAGGTTGTGAAGCGGGTGATCGCATTCCCGACTGCTTCTTCCACACCGTCGCGAATGGTCTTCACCGTTCCAAGTTTTTGTGCAATTTCCGGTGTTGCTGGTGTCAAGATCACGTCGACATCTTCAAACAAAGCGTTGGTTTGCTGCCGATATCGTTCAATAAATCGCCTGGCGCGTACGTAATGCTCGGCCAACAGGCACTGACCGAGCGCCAAACCTGCGCGAAAGTCTTTCCCGTAAAGCTCTCCCCGCTCTTGCAGGTATGCGGAATGCGCGCTTAGGGCTTCTGGCATCTGAACGGTTAGCGAAATAGTGCGGCTGTGTTCCATGTCCGGAAAGGTAACAGGCCGCAATTGCGCGCCGCGCTCTGAAAGGTGTGATTTGACCCGTTCCACCGCTTCCAAGATTTCCGAATCGGTGCGCTCGTAATAGAAATTCGCAGGGATACCCACGCGCAGACCCATAATGTCGCCACCAAGGTGCTCGGCATAGTTATCGACAGGGTGATTGGATGATGCCGGGTCGCGTGGGTCAAAACCGGCAACGATACCCAACAGATCGGCGCAGTCGGTGATGGTACGTGTGATCAGGCCTACATGATCCAGTGTCCAGCAATAGGGCACGACACCGGTAGTTGGCACGCGTCCAATCGTGGGTTTCAGTCCGACCAGGCCATTTAGGGCCGCGGGTGCACGCACTGATCCACCTGTATCCGTCCCCAAGGCGGCGGGCACCAAACCGAAAGCGACGGCAGCGGCCGAACCGCTGGAGGATCCCCCTGCAAGACGCATCGGATCATAGGCGTTGACACAAGTGCCGTAGACGTCGTTTTCTCCGGTTGCCCCATAGGCAAATTCGTGCAGGTTGGTCTTGCCCATGCTCAAGGCACCGGCGGCACGCAGCTGCCTGATCGTGAATGCATCTTCCGAGGCAACCCGGTCGTGAAACACACGGGATCCGGCTGTTGTCAACACACCTTCAACATCGAACAGATCCTTGCTGGCAAATGGAATGCCGGCAAAAGGTGATATTGCAAGGTCTTTAGTCGTAAGCCTTGCTGCGTCCTCAGCTGCAGATTTATCCGTGACGGTGATGAACGCGTGAGAGAGATCATTGAAACGTGTAATGCGGTCAGCGAAGGTTTCAACAAGTTCACTGGGCGTTATCTTTCTCGTATCAAGGAGCCGTTTCAAGGATCGTACGTCAAGGAATGGAAGCTCTTCCGTCATGGGTTTATCTTTTCTGAACTGTAAGCGCGGGGGGCGTTGTTCCAAGGTCGATCTGTCGCAATGTTTCCAATTCGTCCAGAAGCTCTTGAAAACCAGTGATTATGCCCAATTTAGGCTCCACCAGTTCATCCAGTTCCTCTTCGGTCCACGTATGGCTCGCCATTTGTGCGCACACGTTGGTCAGGGTCTGTTTGGTCAATGGTTTCATATGCATTATCCGTTCCGGGGCACGAGGGAGAGCGCACCCCGGAGCAATTGGAGTCCCTCATCGAATGATGAGGGTCTCAGGTGTTTGATTGGTCAGAACTTCAGCACCGTTCTCAGTCAACAACACTGTGTTCGAAATGAAATAATCAACCACATCAGTGTTAGTGAACCAGGAATGGGCATGAAAAACCATGCCAACTTCGAGCGTGCGTTGTGAATTCGGGAACAGCGATGTCACCATTGATCCGCCTGTCCAGCTGGGCGGGAAACCAATGCCGACCATATAGCCGCAATGATGACGTTCGTAATCATGCAGGCCAGCAGAAGCAGCAACGTCCCGCCAGGCTGCGTATGCGTCACCAGCTTTGCCCCCCGGTTTCAGTGCACCGCAAATCGCCTTCATCCCGTCGATCGCCAATTCGGCGGATTTTTCAGCCCCCTCTGGCGCAGATCCTACATAGACCAAACGTCCCATCGGCGCCTGATACTTGCGATAGGCGCCACAAGTTTCCATGAACACGGCATCACCATTGTGAAAGATGTCACCGCGCCATGTGGTGTGTTCTTCACCCAGCCGGGTTGTCGGGCGAAAAAATGGTCCGAAGCCGGGGTATTCGCTTCCCTCCAGGATCGTCTTGTGGTGGTAGGCGGCAGAAATTTCATAATCTGATGCGCCGTCTCGCACCGCTTCGATCGCGGCCAGAGTGCCCAAATCAGCGGCACGCGCCGCGGCACGCGTGTACTCCATTTCCAAAGGCGATTTGACCTGCCGAAGATCGTCGATGATACCGGAGGCGTCGATCCAGTCTGCCTCGGCGTTGCCTGTCTGGATCAGTTCCGCATGACGAGGGGTTAGAAACAGGCTGCGCTTTTCTATTCCCACGCGCCCACCCTTCAAGCCCAGATCAGACATGGCGCGCAGGACATGATCCGAAAGTTCTTCATGATCCTTGTGCCCATAAAAGCGCGCATTCGAGACTTGGTTGTCAAAAGTAATCTTCTCCATCGCGCGACAGACAAGGCCCATCTCACCATTTCGGTTCAGCACCAGAACATGCGCAGCGAAGAACCCCCAGTGATCCATCCCGGTCAACCAGTAGATGCTTTCGGGTACGGAAATCAAAATCCCATCTAGGTCGTTAGCCGACAGGGCGGCAGAGGCACATTGAACACGTGCGGATAGTTCCGAAATGGGAAACGGAGCCGTTCCACCGGGTTCTTTTTTTGCAACGTTCATGAAGACCTCCTTTTGGGTGTGGTGATGAGAAAAAGAAATTAGGTACACCAATAAATTGATATAGTGGCGAATTGCAAGAGTAATTCTCCTAATATCGGCACTAAATCGAATCATCTTGTGCTTTACATTTATATAGGTATACCAATCAAGACGCATCAATGTCCCGGGGAGTGCCAAAAACCTCACGCTCGCATCCCAGCAATTCGAATACCGCAGCCGAGATGTGTCAAAGACGTCCGTTGCTGCGACGAGAAAAGTCAGCCTGTTTTGTCTTCGCCCGACAAGCCACTTGGGGAATGCCGGGAAACTTGGATGACACGTGCACAACCTTAGAAACGAAACCCAACTGGAAAGGTGTCTTTATGACCAAGAAAACCGATCAAATTCTATTAGATAAATTGGCCTATGCTGCAAAGATGGGCGGAATCTCACGCCGATCTTTCATGCATTATTCGATGGCGGCTGGCATGACAGCAAGCGCAGCCACATGTTTGTGGACCAGCAGTGCCCACGCGCAGGAACCTCGCCGGGGCGGTACCTTCAAGGTCGGAATGCACGATGGTAACACGTCAGATACCCACGACCCTGGCACATACTCGTCACGTCAGCAGATCTATCTGGCACACCAATACCGAAGCTACCTGACATTGATCGAGCCAGACGGCACACTTGGACCAGATCTTGCGACTAATTGGGCGGCAAACTCGGATGCGTCTGTCTGGACGTTTGAGCTAAACCGCAATGCGTCCTTCCACAGCGGTAGCAAGGTCACTTCAAAAGATGTCATCGCCTCGCTAAACCATCACAGAGGAGACGATTCCACGTCGGCGGCGAAGGCGTTGCTGGCTTCGGTGACGGACATGCAGGCGGATGGGGACAATACTGTCGTCGTCACATTGGATAGTGGCAATGCTGATCTTCCGTGGTTGATGACTGACTACCACTTGCCCATCTGTCCGGCCAATGAAGACGGAACCATGAACTGGCAGAGTGGCGACGGATCGGGCCCTTATAAGATCGATGCTGGCGAGTGGGGCGTAAGCTGGAGACTGAGCCGCCATGAAGGTTGGCATCTTGAAGGTGCCTATTTCGACAAGGTCGAGATGTTGGTACTGAACGATCCGAACGCGCGCCAAGCCGCATTGGTCACAGGCGACGTGGATGCGGTGACATCAATTGACCTCAAGACTTCGGCGCTCATGGAACGTGATCCGAACATCGCAATTGACAATGTGCCTTCCGGCGCGGCGATCACCATGCCGATGCACTGCAACACAGCCCCCTTCGACGACGTCAACGTGCGCAATGCACTCAAGCTGTCGATTGACCGCAACGAGATCATCGAGAAGATTGCGTTTGGTGCAGCATCAATCGGCAATGATTTCCACCACTCTCCGGCCCAGCCGTATTGGCCAGACGATGTCGAACAGCGCGAATATGACCCGGATCGAGCCAAGGCGCTTCTCAAGAAAGCTGGTATGGAAGGCCTCACCGTAAACATTTCAACCGCAGACAGCCTGTTTTCCGGCGCTGTCGACATGTGTGTGCTTTACGCAGCACAGGCAAAAGCCGCCGGCATCACTATCAACGTAGTGCGTGAGCCCAACGATGGCTACTACAATGACGTTTGGTTGCAAAAACCATTCTGCGCTGTGTCCTGGGGTGCGCGTCCGACGCCAGATGTGATGTACACTCTGGCCTACAAGGATGACGCCGCGTGGAACGAGAGCTTCTGGCAGAATGAGCGGTTCAACGAGTTACTTCTGCAAGCGAAGGGAGAGCTTGACGACGGATTGCGTGCAGAAATGTACCGCGAAATGGCGGTCATTGCTCGAGATGACGGTGGTACCATCATTCCGATGTTCAATAACTTCGTCTATGCACGGCGCAGCAATGTCATGCACGGCCCGAACCTAGCCGCAAGCTGGGAGCTTGATGGCGCCCGCGGCCCGAGCCGTTGGTGGTTCTCTGGCTGAACATTAGAAAATTCGTGCACGGCCCCGTTCGCGGGGCTGTGCTATTCAGCGGTGTAATGGTGACGTCCGACATACAGATTTGGCTGCCAGGAATACGGTGTGTGGTACTCGCCAATGGCAAGGTTCGCGCACTGGTCCATGCCTGATCGATCTTCGTAGCGCCTTGGATGAACGGCTGGTTTCTCTGTAGCAAGGCGGTGCAAGACTTCGCGCATCTGCAGCATTTCGCTTACTGCGAGCGCGCGCAGCGGGAATTTCGAATTTACAGGTTGGGCTCATACCCGACCTCGGATGCAGAGCAGCATCGGACTAAAGTCAAATTCAATGGCCAGCGAGAACGGCCCAATGCGGACATTGACCCAGTCATCAACCGCTGCGTTACAGCTTCCCCAGAGCAGACGTTGGTCCGGAGCGCAGCATTGAGTATCAACAGATGACTGCAACGCGGGACATAGTTGCCCTTCGCTGCATCTGCACCAATGCCAGCTTTTGGATTTGGTGACCCATCTATTTAATCTAATACGCGGTCACGCCTAGCTGATAATCGCAGAACTGGTCATATTTCAGGATAACTGATGTGCCGGCGAACTGGATTATCCCGATATTCGGTGCTTCCGTGCTTGGCTTGAACGTGTCCCAGTTCCAGTCTGGCTGAGGAGCTGGTGCCTGGTACAGGACGGACCGCATGGTTGAAAACGGAATGCGGCCAACCGTGCCCGTTATGGGCCGGTGGACGTGGCCTATGAACAAGTACTTTACACATTCAAAGTCTGAAATCAGATCCATGAACGCTTGTCCGTTGTCCATATTTTCCGTATCCTGCATCGGCAACCCGAGCTGCATCGGAGGATGATGCATGAACAGAAAAACGGGTGTGTTTCCAGCGTCTTCAAGTGTATCACGCAGCCATTCACTTCGCGCCTGACAAACCTCTCCTGCATCTGATCCCGCTTTGTGCGTATCCATGCAAACAATTAGCCCATCAGGCGTAGTCACCCTATACTGAATGAAATCAGCCATGACGGAGCCCGGCAATGGTAGAACCTGCCGGAATAAGCCTCGGTCGTCGTGGTTGCCGACCATGGCAAAATAAGGAATGGCAAGGCCGTCCAATCTGGTTGCTACTGCCTGGTAGTCGGCTTGCGTACCACGGTTAACCATGTCCCCGGTTATAAGGCACATCTGAGCATCGGAATGATGATCATTAATGTGATCTATTGCCGCCTGAAGCCGTATGCGTGGATCATGGCCCAGCACATCACCCTTCTGCGTGAAATGCGGGTCTGACATCCATATCAATTTTGTCATTACGATATCCAGTTCAAGGTTTATGATTTTGACGTGCGTAGAAGGATTGCGCCAAGGATCGTAACAAAAGTCGAGATGACTTTTACGAGATCGAGCCGCTCTTTCAGGACCCCCACCCCGATGAGCATAGCGAACACTATGGACGTTTCACGCAGTGCGGTAACGAGTGCGATTGGCGCTTGAGTAAAGGCCCAGATGACAAGTCCATAGGCGGCAAAAGATGCTGTCCCACCTAACAGGCCGGACAGGGCAACCGAACGGTTAGATTTTAACACGTTGAATGTGCATGGTCTCATAAACACCATCCACATCGTCAATACCATCGCATTTCCGATCGCCGCCCAACACCAAAATCCGAGCGCACTTGTCGCCACCCGAGCCCCGATACCATCCACCAATGAATACGCTGCGATAAATGCGCCTGTACAAAGGGCCATAACCACGGCACGAAAATTACGTGTTTTGTCGGCGCGTCTCACCAGCGTGAGAGACACGAGGCCAAGCACTATTAAAAAGACACCTGACAGCTCCATAGTCGTAAATGACACACCCAGGATGCCGATGGAAACCGCCGTGACAATTAGCGGGGCGGATCCACGCGCTATGGGATAGACGAGTGTCAGGTCGCCAGCACGATAGCCTGCGATGAGAAAAAGCTGATAGCCGAGGTGCAATGCGACGCCGCCCATGATCCAAGGCAAAGCTGCCATGCTAACAGAAGGAGCCAGCGGGAGAGCCAGCATTGCGACGGGTACGTGACCCAGCACGACCGCCAACATGGTCGCATGTTTATCGTCGCTGCCTTTTACCAGTGAATTCCAGATCGCGTGCAGACAGGCTGCTAGCAACACGGCAAGAAAGACCGTTGTACTCAATTCAATTCTCCAATTGCCCGCAAAACATCCGCGTAGCGGCACATTGATATGTGCGCATTGCCGATCAAAACGATATACGGATTTGATCTCTCTGTCATAAACAAGCCCTTCCACCGACAAGGCTGCGCTCTTTGGCAAACAGGGCACGCATGTCGCTGCCACTTAGGTTCTGTTCAATGTGAGGTGATCGTTGACAACTTGGCCAGTTCGCGTCGACCATCACAGGAGCGGTATCGGCAGCAGGTAGATGTCTGTCTCTGATCAGATCGGCAGCCCGTTCAGCCAGCATTATCGTTGGTACGTTAATATCCCCAGCGGTTGCCTGCGGCATGACTGAAGCGTCAACGACACGCAGCCCCTCGATCCCGCGCACGCGCATGGTTTCAGGGTCCACAACCGCGTCCTTATCAGTCCCCATTCGGCAGGTACCACAAGGATGATAGGCGCTTTCAACTTTGTTTTTTATAAATTGGTCTATTTGCGTATCGGTTGTGCAGTCTGGCCCAGGGGCCAGTTCGCGCCCTGCGAAAGCTGCCATGGCAGGTTGATTGAAAATCTCACGTGTAAGTCGGACACAGGCGCGCATTTCTATCCAGTCATCTTCCTCACTCATATAGTTAAATCGCACACGGGGTTTATTCCTTGGGTCCGAAGCATCCAGACGCACCCATCCACGGCTTTTCGATCGCTTGGGGCCGACATGAGCCTGAAAACCGTGACCCTGCGCCAGTGACTTGCCATCGTAGGAAATTGCCAGTGGCAGGAAATGAAACTGAATGTCGGGATAGCTAATGCCAGCGCGACTGCGGATATGGGCGCCAGCTTCGAAGTGATTTGTCGCCCCCAACCCGTCACGGCGCAGCAGCCAGCGCAGGCCGATCCTAGCTTTGCCAAGCAAATTCATATGATGGTAGAGTGAAACCGGTTGCTTACATTCCTGCTGCACATAAAGTTCCAGATGATCCATCAGATTGCCACCGACGCCGGGTAAATCGTGGACAACCGCCACGCCCGCTCGGCGTAGCTCTTCCTTCGGGCCGATACCGGATCGTTGTAACACCACCGGTGACATGATCGAGCCTGCGGACAGGATCATTTCAGCCGCCCGCACCTGAACCAGTCTGCCTTTGTGTTCGTATTCGACGCCCACGGCCTTGCGGCCTTCCATAAGAAGGCGGGTCGCATGAGCATGTGTCACAACCCGAAGGTTGCCCCGCGCCATGGCAGGGCGCAGATAGGCCGTGGCGGCACTGCACCGCTCGCCGTCTTTGACGTTCATTTCCATCGGGCCAAAGCCCTCGTGCTGCAGATCGTTCATATTGGTGCTGCGCGCATAACCGGCTTGGACACCTGCCTTGATAAATGCGTGATATAGCGGGTTCGTCTCGGTTCCGCGCTTTACATGGATTGGGCCGCTGCGCCCTCGGAACTTGCCCGTTTCCGCGACACATTCCAGGCGTTCAAAGTAAGGCAGGAGCGTTGCCCAATCCCAACCGGTGGCCCCATAATCAACCCAACGCTCATAATCCATCGGGTTGCCACGCACGTAGCACATGCCGTTGATCGAACTTGATCCGCCCAAACCCTTACCACGCGGCAGGTTCATTACACGGCTATCCAGGTATGGTTCAGGTTCTGTTGCAAATCCCCAGTTGTACCGCTTGGTATTCATGGGGATCGACAGCGCAGATGGCATCCGAACGATGGTGGCGTTGTCGTTTCCACCGGCCTCGATCACCATGATGCGTTTGCGTGTGTCCTCTCCAAGCCGATACGCCAATACGCAGCCCGCTGATCCGGCACCAATGATAATGTAGTCGTACCTCTCCATCCCGATCAGCGAACCATCGCCATAAATTTGACCACTGTTTCGGGTTGTTTCCATGTGCCGGTGAACCCTTTGGGCAGCAAAAACGCCTGACCGGGACCAAAATTGTCCGACGTTCCATCAGGATAAATCAGCTCAACCGTGCCTGCGATCATGTACATGAATTCATCATATCCATAATCGACGATCTCATCTGTGTAGGGCTCGCATTTCCATGTGCCTATGCGCACTTCGTCAGAGGCATGATCAATCACCAGGTTTTCCCATTCCTTGGGTGATGCAACCTCAGGCGCGCTCATTACCATCTGGCGCGGGTCAGCCAACAGCGCATGGGTCCGGGCATCGGTCAGGTCTATGGCGCGAATCATAGCTTGGCTCCTAATGACGTTTCTCAACGCTTAGCATTGACTGAACCGCTGTTCAATGATTCGCTGAACAGTTGTTCAATAATTTTTGTGGCGCTCCAACTGGTGGTGCGTTAGCTATAGCAAACATCAGGAGGCTCTACTTTTGTCACGGACTACGGACACGGAACATCGCAAGGTCCAGATCATTGAGGCCGCCATGGACGTGCTAAACGATCAGGGCTTTTGCACCCTTAAGATAAGAGATGTTGCGCGACGAGCAGGCGTCTCTGCAGGATTAATCTGCCATCACTTTGACACCAAACACGGTCTTCTTCTCGCGGTGATACGCCATGCGGTAACGGCTTACGGCAAGCAATCTGAACTCATCGCGGCTCAGGACACCCCGCCCCGCGATAAGGTGTTAGACCTTGTAAGAATGGCACTTGCGCCAGAGCAATCCAACAAGCGCCTGTCAGCGGTCTGGCTCACTCTCTATTGTCTGGCCGGATCGGATGCAGATTGTCATGCTGAGCTGATACGCTATCAACGGAAAAACCTGGAGGTGATCCTTTCAGCAATCTCGCCTCTGTTCGACGTGGATCAAGCGACGCACATAGCCCACCTGATCGTAGCCCTGATTGATGGTGTTTGGTTGCAGCACGCCACCCGAGCGCAACCGGTCGATCTTGGCGCGGCCCAAGATTTAATCGCCAGCCTTACAGAGCACGCGCTATCGGCGCATCACCTGGATGGATCGAGCCTTACTACAGAAGATCAATAAGCCCATCTCAGCCTGACATGGAGTGCAGCTCAGCGCAGTTTTATAACGAAAGCTGTCGCTCGTACCATTTGCAGTATCCGTCATTAAGGGGCTCACTGCCGCCATCGGAGTAATCGCAGCATCTGCTCGGCAAGGGAAGTTCGTTCCGATAAGGACGGCCCAAAGCCGCCATCCGCTGACTTAGCTTGTAGCTGCGATTGCATTCAGCATTGCAGACATTCGCAATCAATCATTGAGTAGCGGTCAATGTACGTGAACCGCCATTCAACTGAACGGGTCTCGCAGCGCTTGTCGCACGGATGACCAAAAGGGGTGTGGATCCTTGATCCTCTTTGCCACCAAGAACATAAGGCTCTCGATTTCTTTCACTTTGGTTCTGTGGATGTCCGCCAAGCCCCTCGCCTCGTCAGAAGCCAAGCTGAGCTCTTTGATCTCTTTCACGAAATCAGGCAGTGTTCCTGACTTTAGTGTTTCAGGGTAAGCGTGAAGCATATCGGTTCTGCCGCCCTGCAGCGAAAACTCGATTCCCAAGCCAATGTCGCCAGTTTCCAGCCCTTCCGCAAGTTCGGCGGTCTGGTTGGAATCAAGCAACATGAGACTAGAAATTCTAACCTGCCTGTACGGCCGTTTTTCTAGTGACTTACCTTCGCCGTCGATCTTGTCATGCATCGCCGATTTGATTTCCGGACCGACGCCATCTTCGATCATCTTCTTCCACTGCCAATTGTTAAAAAGTGTGGTTTGCTCGACATCAATGAGCGACTTTGCCAATCCATCTGGCAGTGCATTGATCGTACCGTCCAGCTCCAGTGCTTTTACAGGAGGGATGTACTTATTCCCTTCGGTTCGAAAACTGTCCCACTGCATGGGCTTACCTAACGCAATGCTCTCTTTCAACGTCCTCAGATGGGTGTAAATGGACTTGTAAGTATCTCTGAGGAAGCCGCGATCCCGATTGTTTTTCCCAGCACGTATCCCAATAACGAAGCCGCCGAAGCTGAGGATTACAGTCAACAGGGTGCTTGCAACAGACGTCCACGGAAATGGGTCTGGAAAAATATTCAACAATCGCTGCTCCTTAATACTCTAAAATGACAATGCAGGTCACTCAGACCTTCTGTGTGAGGCCGGAAGAAAACAGTCAATCTCATCCGCACTAAAGGTAAGCTCTTCGTTGTTCTTTAAGGCGTCCTGTGCTGCTGCAAACGCTTTCCCGTCAGTTTGTGGCTCGGAGGCATATATGGGTTCCAGTAGCTCCTGAAGCTCGTCCCTTTTGGTACGTGCATCTGCTAGTTCCATCTCAGGTAGATCTGTGATCAGCGAAAAGTAGCTTTCTCGGATTACCCATAACTTTGACGCGGTATCCCGATGTTTCTGCGCCGTTCCACCAGGATCGAAGTTCTTCAGGTAAGCCGCGATGAATAATGACAAAAACGATAGTAGGGCCGTAGCCAACTTCAATCGGAAATCATCGAAGACAACGACACCGACCGCACCTGAACTTGTCAGCGCGGTGACTGCAATCTGTGCCACCTTGTATTGCGCCATTCTGGCTGCACACCGATCCGCCATTTTTAAGTGTGTCTTGTGACTGTAGACCACGCGGCCGAAACACTCACGGATCTGATCTTCGAATTGCGTTTTCAAACCGTCTTCTGGCATCAAGCAGCCTCCGCTTGGCGCCAGTTGATAGGTACCACCGTTGCGCCACGGGCAACCACTACTCCCCGCAGAACAGCATAGCACTCGACAAAGTGGTCTCCCGCAAATGACGTCCGTTCACTCTTCTGGCTAGAACCGTCATCTCTCACGATCTGACCGCGGATTTCATCTCGCGACTCCGCCTCTGCGCCACGATTCCTCACCTTCCAGAAAAGTTCACAACCTTGCGGAAGGTTTCGGGTATCGGCGACGAAAAGCAGGTCTTTGTTGCGCAACAATGGGATGTGCCGAGAAATCATCTCGGTCAACATGGACGGTCGGAAGCCCTTCTGCGATACTCGACAATCGACAATCGACCGACATATCGAACCGAATATCTACGCGGAACCGGTCTTCTACAAACTCTTCGGTATTTCGGAAGACATGAGCATGGGCATTTTGCTCCAGCTTCGCAGGTGCAGGAAAAACTTTTCCAAAGACATCGCGCCACTTTTGGCGCTCATTTTTTTGCCCGGACGCATCGATGGCAACTTGGCAAAGCTCGTATGCCTTCTTGGCTTTCCTCTGGAACTTCTTCTTCACCTTCACATGCTGCCGACTACCAACTGCCAAGTAATACTCGTGATCCTCTTCTTCAGACAAGTATTCGAAGAAGTCGCGGGTCATATAGTCGTAGTAGTAATAACTGCGTTTATCGTAGACGTCGGTTGACTCCAAAAAGTTGTAAGCCAGCGTGTCAATCAATAGTCCGCCCATGGCCACGCCGTGCTTGTTTTTCCACGCCCTGGCCATCTTGCAGAGCCGCCGCAGGTTTCTATTCTTTCGATTATTTGACGCGGCCATCTCTTCAATCTCTTCGCGAGGCTTGGTGATTTTCCAAGAGCCATCACCGACGGTGTCCGGGTATTTGAAACTGCCGTCTGTCAACTCGAAGGCCGGTTGGACCTCGATGTGAAAGTCCTTGTAGAGAACCCTCACCACCAAACGATCAACCTTGACCGTTGTCGTAGGGTACCTGGCGCTGATAGCATCCTTCGCGGCTTTCAATAACTTGTACTGTCCGCCGTCCTTGTAGTCATCCCAACTGGATGAAGGCATAATGAATATCATGTCGAGATCGGACACGCCGTCGATCGCGGTAAACCGGCCGATTGATCCAACTCGAAGGCTGTTTGCGGTCTTTGAATCGGTGTCGCGAAACTCTTTGTTGAGAGCCGAGGTTACCTCTCCGTACCTCAAGCTAATTGTCTCACTGTTCAACACCTGAAGGTTGTCCAGCAGCTCCTCAAAATCTTCTCCGATGCCCATGTTCGTTGTCCTTCTCGATGGCAGCCTCAATATTGTGCAACAGGTCAGCGCCACATTATTTGGTGGCATCTTTTGTGCTTTCATCAAGATGCAGCGTCTCATGCGATTCGCATCAAAGCACCCGCCCACTACAAGAGGCTAGCACAAAACCAGAACAAACTCCACGCCTTTAGCACTCTCGAACTTGAGTGCTAATTTCTTGTCAAAGACTACTCTAGCTACGGCACGCGCACCACGGAATGTCGGCTTTTTTATTTTCAAGACCTTGATATCGCATGTGCGGCGAATGACCGGAAGCCGCCCAATCTGCACGAGCCGCAATGTTACTTTGCTCTTGTGATCTTCGGTTTGAGCTCCCCAGCCCATTCGAACGTCCATGTGTTGCCCTGACGGACATTCTGGACCAAGTGCGGGCGAAGAGCGACCATGCATTGCCCACCTTCATGTCGGATCGAGGGATAGAGCAATCCATTTCCTCCTGACCCGAGCACATCCCGTGCAAGGGTTTGACCGATCGGGTAAGCTTCTGTCGGATCCGAACCCAGAGCGCCGTCCCCTACCCTACTATCGAGATCGTGCAATCGTGTCGTAAACCCTGCAAGTAGCTCGCGGTATGCTGTGATGTTCTCAAATACACCCGTCGCTTCCAGCTCTCGTGTCAGATGCCAAGCCACTTCGGCCTGAGCAGTATCGACAGAACTTTCTCCGTGGCTAGCGTACCACGCACCACGCTCCGGTCCATTAAACCGATTGCCGATGGCCTTCGTATAGCAAAAGGCAGCATTCACATAAGTCCATCCGTATCCAGCGGCCTCGGTTAGAAGTTCTGCAGGATCTAGCCCACCTGGAATGGGAAGCGTGACAGCGCGACGCGCAGACGTGAGCCCTTCAATCTCTTCTATAATCGCTAAGTCGTCCTCATCGTCCACCAATGGGGCCATTGCTGGCTCATCGATGTACGCTGTTGAGATCAAGCGAACTGTTGTCGGATCAGTGAATTCTACTTCCTTGAGATCTCCGATTCTGATCACACTCCACCCCGAAGTGCATCAATGTGCTGTCTAACCTTCATCATCGCTGGAATGCCTCCTTCGCGCATAACCTGGACAGGGCTCTTCCCATTAAACCCTGAACCGAAGTTTGCGGTCTTTGGCCATCCGTAAGTCAAAGGACCATTGAATAAGAGGCGCAGCCCTTTGAAGAGTCCAATCAACAGACTCGCACGTGTGACTTTGTCTTGATCAAGAACCCCCTTGTAGGCCCCGGACTTCATTCGACTCCAAGTCGCGCTTGGGACATCAAATAGCGCAGCTGCTTCAGCGTTGGACAAATCCCAGGCGTCCGCTGCACGTACAACGGCTTTGACAATCGCTGCAATCTTATCTGCCTCCGTTACTGGCTGCACGATGCCTTGCTCGGGAGCGTACTGAATAGGTTTCAACACAAGACTCTCCTTATGATGCAATCATACTAATCATATGATATGATATGTCAAGAAATCATTAAGAAAGTGTTCGTTGGGAGTGAGAGACTCTGATGCGAACAAATGGTTATCGAAATGCCCCAAAACCATGATCACGCCGCCTGCCCACTCATCCGTCGTAGATACCGCTGGCGCACAAATACATAAATACCGACCGGCTTGAGTGGCGACCAACTAGTCAAACATTGTTCTGACACAACGTTTGGCAGCCAACGCAAGATTACACTGTGGGCAGCTTTCTGATTTACGAAGGACCACAGCCATGATCACAAGAAGAACAGCACTATTGGGAACCGCATTTCTTGCATCGGCGCCTGCGCTGATAAAAGCAGCAAGCGCTGAGGAAATCATGGATACCTCGGGCGCCGAACCGGTTGATCTGTCAGCCTTGAAACGGGTCAAACACAAGCTGGTGAAGCCTCCATTTGTGCATCCACATGAGCAAGTCGCAACCGGTGATCCGGTGATCCATGAATTTGAAATGAAAATCATCGAAAAGGAAATCCAGGTCGATGATGATGCTTATCTGCAGGCCATGACTTTCAATGGGTCCGTTCCCGGCCCTCTGATGGTTGTACATGAGGGTGATTATGTCGAGTTGACACTCTATAATCCGCCAGAGAACCTGATGCAGCACAACATTGATTTTCACGCCGCAACTGGCGCGCTTGGCGGTGGGTCTTTAACTCTGGTGAACCCCGGTGAAAAAACCGTGCTTCGGTTCAAGGCCACTCGCCCCGGTACATTTGTTTACCATTGCGCTCCCGGTGGCCCGATGATCCCATGGCACGTGGTGTCAGGCATGTCCGGTGCCATCATGATCCTGCCTCGCGATGGGTTGAGCGATCACAACGGCAAATCTGTTTCTTATGATCGAGTGTTTTATATCGGCGAGAATGACTTCTACATTCCCAAGGATGCAGACGGCAATTACAAGCGCTACGAAGATGTCGGCGAAAGCTATCCCGAGACATTGGACGTGATGAACGGATTGATCCCTACCCATGTCACCTTCAACGGCAAAGTCGGCGCATTAACTGGCGACAACGCACTGACGGCCAAGCAAGGCGAAAATGTCTTGTTCATCCACAGTCAGGCCAACCGCGATAGCCGTCCCCACTTGATTGGTGGTCATGGTGACCTGGTCTGGGAAGCGGGCAAGTTCAACAACATCCCAGAGCGCGATCTTGAAACCTGGTTTATTCGCGGCGGATCGGCCGGTGCGGCGCTCTATGAGTTCCTGCAACCCGGCGTCTACGCCTACGTGAATCATAACCTGATCGAAGCTGTTAATCTTGGTGCGACTGCGCACGTCGTTGTCGAAGGCCAATGGAACAACGACCTGATGGCTCAAGTTGTTGCACCAACTGAATATGACGTAATGCACGAAGGGCGTACTGCCCTGCCATAAGTACGCGGCCACGTTGGACGGCAACAGGTTGGGGGCGCGCATCTGCGGGCCCCTTTTTCAATCAAAACAGGAGCAGGAACTATGAGAGCATTCGTTCTCAGCATGTTGGGTATCGGGGGCGTCACGATCTTGATGGGAGCCTATCTTGCAGGCTTTTTGGGGGGACCGGCAGAATTGCCTGATGACTTGCCCGAAATGCGAGCCTTGCCTTCCGGTGTGACAACTTACCGACCCGTCGGAGACTTTCGGACTGGGACGCGCGTACGCAACGCCCCAAAACAAGTGGTGACAATCCCCGGCAAGCTGGAAATCATGCGGTATCCTGTCACGCAAGCGGCTTATGCCACTTGCGTCGAAGCGGGGGCCTGCAAAGTGACGCTGTCTTCAGGAGCGGAACACCTTCCGCAAACGCTGGTGAATTACCGTGATGCTGTGGATTTTGCACAGTGGCAATCTGATCGCACGGGGCAAAACTGGCGGTTACCTAGCGGCCCTGAATGGGCCTATGCGGCGGCAGAACGATACGTGGATGAAATCGTTGCAGAGGACGCCGATAACTCTGACGATCCGGCACAGCGCTGGATAAAAGCGTACCGGGCGAATGCGATACAACGTGACAACGCCGACCCCACCTTGAGCCCCTTAGGAACATACGACGAGAATTCTCTAGGTATCGGCTATCTGGGCGGCAACGTCTGGGAGTGGACCACCACCTGCTTCAAAAAAGGTGAGATCAATGCAGACGGGCGGGTCATCAAGGAAAGCGAAGATTATTGCGGGGTTCGTCTGGCGCAAGGTGTGCACCGGGCGTTTATTATCGATTTTGTCCGTGACGCCAGTGTCGGGGGCTGTGCGGTTGGCCTGCCGCCCGATCATCTCGTCATCCGACTGATCCGTGAAAATTAATCCACCCTTGGAGCTAAAAACCAAGGCCAGATGCGGGTGCAGATCAGGGTAAAACCTGCCATCCAGAGAAGCGCTGAGATCTGAACGCCTGATACGCCTGCGAGTGCTATGTTTGGCACCAAGGCTCGCACAAGGCTCGCAATCAAAACCAAGGTGAACGCCAGACTGAGGGTCGGCCCCGCAGCGAGAGCCCGCCCCGTATGCCCCAGGCTAGCCCGCAACATGACGGCCGTTGTCATTCCGCCAACCGCCCCCATCCCAAGCACGTGGAGGCCCGCCGCTGAACTCACATCAGATCGGATCAGTGAAAGCGCAAGCAGGGCAAAACCTGCCGGAAGGCAAAGGTAGGAGACATGTAACATCAGTAAGATGGCAGACCGCCGTGCGCGAAACCCTTGCCACCGCAGGGTCCGGACCAGATGAGCGGCGGCGGCGATGCTCAATACTATGGCTGTAAGCATCAAAGGTCCCTTGAAAACCCACAAACCCAAAGCAATCGCTGCGATGCCCAGTGATGTGGCATCAAACCGATCAAATGGCGCGGGTAAAGGCGTGATCTTCTGTTTCAGCAGCCAATTCCGTGTGAAGCTAGGAATCACACGCCCACCAATCAGCATAATCAGCAGGGTCAACACAGCCATCCCTGCGCGGCGGCTATAGTCAGTAGTGCCGAACGTCACCGCCTCATAATGAAAGGCCATGTTTGAAGCGAGCAGCAGAAAGATCAATGCAATGACAATCAAGTTGCGCCAGTTGTGAGAGGCAATCAACTGGTATGCGGTAACAATACAGAGCACAGCTAAAAAACTGCTGTCGATTGCCATGATCCAACCAGCAGATAGTCCGGTTGCACCAAGAACTGCAATCCGCCCTGCCACCCACAAAATTACCAAAAACGCCAAGGCCCAACCTTTGATTGGTACGCCTCCGGTCCAATTGGGAATTGCGGTTAACAAGAACCCGGCAATGACCGCCGAGCTATAGGCAAATAGCATTTCGTGAATATGCCAATCCGTGGGTGAGAAGGGACCTTGCAGTACCAGCAATCCGTGCCAAATCATCATCCAAAGCGCGATGGCGCCCACTGCAAACCCGGTGGCAAGCAAAAAGAAAGGCCTGAAGCCCAGATTGAACAAGATGGGAAGCCGAGGTGTTGTCATCTAATCCAGCTAAAATAGATTTTAGACGACCCCTTACAGGGCCGCCGTCCGTGTACGTCCTATGAAAACTTACTGAACGCTTTCAAACAAAGGAACAAACCGCTTTTTGGCCTTACCCTTTTGTTTGACGGTGCTTGCATCCTCAAGATTAACCGCATCGCCAACCTGGATCAGCGCGACCATTCCCAAGGCGTAGTGCGGTGTACATTTAATCCCGTACACGCCTTCGGCATCAACCTGCAGATCAAAATCGGCACCCAGTTTGCTTTTGAATTTCTCAACTCCTTCAGGCAGCATGCCTTTTATGGATTCCACGTTGTGCCCTTTGTCGGTTGAAATGAAACGGATGGTGTCACCGGGTTGGGCTGCGATATAAGCAGGCTCAAACACCATGGTGCCCTCTTCCCCTTTGTTAAGCATTTTCACTTCGATGGTTTCCGCAAGTGCGCCACTGCCAATACACAAAGTGGCGACAATCGCCAAAGATTTCACAAACATCACAGTTTCCTTTCCGGGGTTGGATGTGTTTGAATTGGTGGCAATGTGAGGGAATTGGGCTTAACACTCTTTGTGCCAAGACAACCTATGGGGCGGAATGTGAACAAACTCGACGAGAGCCTGTTGGCCAACCTGCCGCTTTTTGCGAAACTGGATCGTGCCCAGATCCGTGACATACTTGATCTTGCGACCACCCGGCGCTTTGACGCAGGTGCGACGGTTTTTGAAGAGGGCGAAGCCGCCGAGCATTTTTATCTGTTGTTGGATGGCTATATTCGCGTCGTGCGCCTGACTCCAGCTGGCGAACAAATCATTGCCCTGCATATCCCAAGTGGGCATTTGTTTGGCATTGCTGCTGCTCTTGGTCACACAACATACCCCGCCACCTCTGTCACAGCAGCAGAGTGCCTGTGCCTGAGCTGGCCGATGAGGCATCTGAACGGATTTCTACAAAGTTACACTGGCTTTTCAGACGGAGTTTATAAAACGGTCGGCACCCGTGTAGCCGATATGAACAACCGGATTTTAGAGCTTGCCACGCAGCAGGTTGAACAACGAGTTGCCAATACTTTGTTACGGCTGATCAATCAAACTGGTCGTAAAACTGACGATGGGATTGAGATTGATTTCCCAATCACCCGGCAGGATATCTCCGAAATGACAGGCAGCACCTTGCACACGATCAGCCGGTTGCTCAGCGCATGGGAACGCGAAGGCACAATCAAAAGCACGCGCAAAAAGATTGTGGTCACCGACCCGCATAAATTGGTGTTGCACAGTAGCTAATGCGTGTTGATAGCTTGGCCGAGCTCCTCTCGAAACATAGTTTCGGAAACTCTGTGCTCTAAACATGCATCTTGAATTGTGTGGTATGGCGAAATCGCGCAGCCCACACACAGCATTTTATGTCTGATAAAAACCGGAATGGTCTGCGGCCACCTTTCCATGATGTCGCACAGCAACATATTTGGATCATCAATGTCGGCGACCTGTTCCACAATCGGATCCTTTTCCTGATCCAATCCTAGATCGGTTTTTGCCGCTTTCTTTGTGCTGGCACAACTTCCCAATGTCCCGAACGCGCTATTTCCGAAGGCAATGAAATTTCAAGAGGGCGCAGGAAATGTCAGAATTCCTCACCAAATCGCGCGCGCGCAATATTTTCTACGGAGGATCACTGTTCTTCGTGGTGATATTTATCGTGCTCACCGTTCACAGCCATCGCTATGTGGTCACGACTTCAACCGCTGGCATGCCTCTGACCGAAGAGGTTGCCTTGGGCAAACATGTCTGGGAACGGCACAGCTGCATCAACTGTCACACATTACACGGCGAAGGCGCCTATTTCGCGCCCGAAGTTGGCAACGTCATGACCCGCTGGGGTGTCGCTGACGATCCCGAAGCTGCTTTTGAAGTGCTCAAAGGTTGGATGGATGCTCAGCCTAGTGGCATCGAAGGCCGCCGCCAGATGCCGAGTTTTGCAATCACAGACGAAGAAATGCGGGCTTTGTCTGAATTTCTGCGTTGGGCCGATCAAACTGACACTCAGGGCTGGCCGCCCAACGATGCCGGATAAGGGGGAATTCCAATGAAATACGCTTCTCAAAAAGTGGCCTACGCCTATTTCCTTTGTGCAATGCTCCTGTTCGGCATTCAGGTCGTTGGCGGTTTATTGGCAGGTTGGATTTACGTCTCACCTAATTTTTTATCGGAACTGCTGCCCTTCAATATTATCCGCATGATCCACACCAACGCATTGATCGTTTGGCTCTTGCTGGGTTTTTTTGGCGCGGCTTACTTTCTGATCCCCGAGGAAAGCGAGCAGGAGATCTATTCAGTCAAACTGGCTTACATCCAGTTGATCCTGCTGATGGTGGGAACACTAGGTGCCGTCGGAAGTTACCTTGTTGGCATCCACGGTGGACGGGAATTCTTAGAGCAACCACTTTGGGTGAAATTTGGCATTCTCGTTGCCGCACTGATCTTTCTGTTCAACATCTCAATGACCGTCTTGGCTGGACGCAAAACAGCGATCACCAATGTCTTGCTGATGGGGCTTTGGTTGCTCAGCCTGCTGTGGGTCTTTGCCTTTATCAACCCTGACAACCTGTCGCTGGATAAAATGTACTGGTGGTTTGTGGTGCACCTTTGGGTCGAGGCGACATGGGAATTGGTGATGGCATCAATTCTGGCCTTCTTGCTGCTGAAGCTGACCGGTGTAGACCGCGAAGTGGTCGAGAAGTGGCTTTATGTCATCGTCGCCACCGCGCTGTTTTCCGGCATCCTTGGCACGGGTCACCACTTTTACTGGATTGGTCTGCCGGGCTATTGGCAGTGGATTGGTTCGATCTTCTCAACCTTCGAGGTGATCCCGTTCTTCCTGATGATGAGTTTTGCGTTTGTCATGGTTTGGAAAGGACGGCGGAACCACCCCAACAAGGCCGCGCTTTTGTGGTCTCTTGGATCATCGACGGTGGCCTTCTTCGGCGCAGGTGTCTGGGGGTTCTTGCACACATTGCACGGCGTGAACTTCTATAGTCACGGCACACAGATCACTGCGGCACACGGGCATCTGTCATTTTATGGCGCTTATGTCGCGCTGAACCTTGCGATGTTCTCTTATGCGATCCCAATGCTGCGGGAACGTGCGCCCTACAATCAGGTGCTTAACATGGCATCGTTCTGGTTGATGACAGGTGGCATGGCGTTCATGACCTTTGTGCTGACTTTTGCGGGTACCGTCCAGACCCACCTGCAACGTGTGGTCGGTGATTACTACATGGATGTGCAAGACGCATTGAGCCTGTTTTATGTCATGCGGTTTGGGGCAGGATTTGCCGTGGTCGTTGGGGCACTAGTGTTCATTTACGCCATGCTGGTTGTCCGCAAATCCGAGGTCATCACCCCGGGTGATGCCGCGCAGGTTGCAGGTGAATGATAATGAACATGCCTGTCAGAGATCTGCATACGCCGTTTTATCAGCCTACTGGCGATGAATGCACTTTATTTGAAACGGCACAAAACAGTGGTCTGCCCCTTCTTATGAAGGGGCCGACCGGCTGCGGCAAAACCCGCTATATTGAACATATGGCGGCACGTACCGGGCGTAAGCTCTATACAGTGGCTTGCCATGACGATCTGTCTGCCGCGGATCTGATCGGGCGCTATTTACTGCGTGGTGGGGAAACCGAATGGGTCGACGGCCCCCTGACCCGCGCGGTGCGCGAAGGCGCGATTTGTTATCTCGATGAGGTGGTTGAAGCCCGCAAAGATGTAACAGTGGTTCTGCATCCCCTGACAGATAACCGCCGCACATTGATGATTGATCGCACGGGCGAAGAGCTGCACGCACCACCCGGTTTCATGTTGGTGGCCAGCTATAACCCCGGTTATCAAAATGTTTTGAAGCGCATGAAGCCATCAACCCGACAGCGGTTTTTGTCGATCACATTCGACTTTCCTGACCCTAAGACGGAAACCGCTGTCGTTGTGCAAGAATCTGGTCTTGATGATGCACGCGTAACCTCACTAGTACGGCTTGCGGGGCATATTCGTAACCTGTCAGGTATGGATCTGGAGGAAGGCGTTTCGACACGTTTGCTGATCTATGCGGCGATGTTGATGAAAACCGGCATGAACGTCAATCACGCATTAGAGGCTGCAATTATTGAACCATTGACCGATGATGAGGATATCAAAACGGCCCTGCGTGATCTAATCACAGTGGTCTACGGTTAAGACAATGGCGCTGCGTCCCCTTGATCTGATGGAGCCCGAGGAAACGGTTGGGAATATCTGGCACGGCCTTGTGTCAGAGCCCGATTGTACGCTGCCTTATCCAGAGGCGATGGTTGCCCTAAACAGTATGCGCACCAGTTTGCTATTCTTGTTTCGCGGTTTGGGTGGATCAGGGGCCGTCGAAATTGCGCCAGCCCCGGCCACCCGATCACAACATCGGATCGGGACACGCCGAAAACTGGGCAACGCTGATCTGCGTCTGTATCGCGCCAGCTTTGACGGCGAAAAGCTCTTGTTACCCTCTGAGATAGCCACTTTTCCTGACACAGACATGAACCGCGCGACCTATCTTTGGCTGGTGGCCACAGCCGCGCTTAGTGATAGTCCAGAAATCCCCAAAGATTCCCTTGCCGCGGATTGGACGCAAGTGCAGGCTAATTCAAAAGCTGCAGAGGCGGTCTACGCCCGTTGTCCGGGACTTCGGCACAGTTATGAAAAAATGCGTATCGCAACGCTCAATACACGCCCGGATGTAAAGCGCCCTGCGCCTGAGGGCCATTTGGAAGCTGCGATCTGTGATGCTTTGAAGGGGAGTGCATTCACAGTGGCGGCACCCCTTGCTGCATCAAACAAGTATCATTCGTTTGCACCGGTGCCGTTTTGGTTGTCATTTCAAACTCCCGGCTCTGGCGGTCTGGCTGACGCAAACCCAGAAGAGACCACCAACCAATCACCTGCAGCCAGCACCACAACCAGAAAACTTGGCTTACGCAAAGACGCATCGGAAGCGATGCGCAAAGACAGTTTCATCATTCACCGGTTTGAAGCGATCCTAAGCTGGGTTGAAAGCATGAATCTTAATCGCAGTGTGGACGATGACGACGACGAGAACGCGCAAAAGGCAGCAGACGATCAGGACAACATCACCTTGTCGCGCCATGATCGCCGGGCCGCAACGCGACTTCGCCTGCACCTTGATCTTTCCCCCGCGGATGCCGACCACGAACGGTTGGCTGGCGAATACACCTATCCAGAATGGAACCATCGCAGCCGCAGCTATATGCCCGATCATTGTCGTGTGCTTGATGCTGAGGTCGTACCAGATCCCGACAATGCGCTGGTACCCAATGAACGCCGTATGCGCGAGGTGCGACGCCAATTTGAAACCCTGCACCCCAAACGCATCCTGCGCCCGCGCCAATTGGACGGGGCTGAGCTTGACCTTGATGCGGTGATTGCCGCGCAGATCGACTTACAAGCCACTGGGCAGAGCAGCGACCGGATCTACCAAAGCCTGCGCCAGATTGACCGTGACCTTTCAGTGGCCATCTTATTGGATACCTCAAGGTCCACCGAGGCAGCCGTTGGCGACAGCAGCGTGATTGACGTCGCACGGGATGCGCTTGCCGCCTTGGCTGGGGGCATTGATGCGGCTGGCGATCGGTTGGGCATCTGGGGGTTTTCGTCGTTGCGCCGGGACCGGGTGTTTCTCAACCGATGCAAAGCATTTGAGGCGCCGCTTTCACAAGAGGTGCAGGATCGGATCTGCAGCCTTCAGCCCGGGCACTACACCCGTCTTGGGGCAGCAATCCGACATGTCAGCGCGCAGCTTGATAAGGAGCCAGCCAGCCGCAAACTTCTGTTGGTTCTAACTGACGGGAAACCCAACGATCTTGATCACTACGAAGGCCAGCATGGGATCGAAGACAGCCACATGGCGGTGCGTGAAGCCCGCAATATTGGCCAGACTGTGCATGGCATCATTGTTGATGAAGACGGGCAAGACTGGTTTGCACGTATTTTCGGGCGCGGCGGTTTTACCCTGCTCCCCCAGCCTGAGCGCCTGCTTCGCGCCCTTCCTGATATTTATAGATCCCTCACACAGGAGACCTGATCATGCGTTACATAGCCTTAGTAGCATTTCTGCTCACTCCACTTCTTGCACATGCCGAAGCTTATGAGCGTCCTATTCCTCAAGCCCAGTCAGCAACCGCCGAGCTCTGGTTTCTGATCGCATCATTCGCCCTGATTGTTGCCTTGTGGGGCGTTCAAAAACTGGTGTCGCGCCGATGACGCAAACTGGCTGGGGTGTAGGTAAGATCACTGCTGTGCTTTACCCGTTTGGGGCAGGCGCAATGGCACTCAATGTCTATTTTGCCTCTCTCATTTTGTCATGGCTCGGTGTGCCTGTTATCACGCCACTCAATGCGATTTTGGTGTCCTTGCCACTTGGCATACCGGCAACATGGTTGTTTGCACGCCATATCAGGGGATTGATGAACAAATCGCAGACCGAGCAATAACTATGTACGGCATTGCCAAGTTGTTGATGCACACATGATCGGCGAAGCGGTAGAGATGAAGAAATTAGCTGACTTGCCCCGTGTGAAAGGATTCTGTTTTTCGCTAATTGTATCTGCAGGAAACGGCCGAAACCTCGTGACAAGTGGCATTTGGATGAAGTGGTTGTTCCGATCAATGGCGTCAAATACTGGTTGTGACACGCGGTCGACACTGATGGCAATGTGCTTGATATTCGAATGCAGTCGCGCCGGAATACGAAGGCGGCGAAACGGTTTCTCCAAAAACTGATTAGCCAATTTGGCCTCCCGCGTGTCATAATAACTGACAAATTAAGAAGTTATGGAACGGCGGAAAAACAGGTTCTGCGAGGGGTCGCATAGACCCACACGAAAACGAGAAAAGACCATGGGACGTTTCAGATCTCCGCGCCAAGCTCAGAGGTTTCTTGCAGCTTATGACCAAATCAACATGCTTTTTCGTCCCCGCAAATATCGCCTTTTTGCAAAGTCATACCGCCACGCAAGAAGCGATGTTTTCGATTTTTGGGCCGAATATACGCGCGAAATGCGCCCGTAATCAGCTGTCAGGTGGTTGCCCACTTTTGTTTCCAAATAACTTGGCAATGACCAATTGCCACCAATCACTGAATGGCCAAACAAGTCTTCCTGCATCTCAATTCCCAAGAGTATATGTGTCGATAGCAGGTCAATAAGTTGACGCTGCCAAAAATTCAGTTTTCACAAATAGCCAATACCTCGAAAATACGATATCAATCGTCAAACGGCCTTATTCGGTGAGCCTCTGGCATTGGACCGATCGAGAATTGAAGGATTAACGATGTGGTAACGATTAATGGTACTAGTGGGTCCGACGCGATCAGCAACACAGACATTGGGATATTCAATGTTCAATACGTTGATGTTAACGGCCTCACGACGAATCTAGAATCCGTTCTTCTCGATACATACTTTAACTTGGCCGACGGATCGATTGATGTTGCAACAGGGCAAACTACCCCTGAAGGGGCGACAATCGCGGTCAATCCATTTGGTGACGCTGACACAAATTCCATCGACCCCAATGCACTGAATAGTCAAATCGGCTTTGGTGATACTTTTGGCCATGCATACCGGTTTGAAACTAAGCTTCATGTTGAGGGTGGAACGTATACCTTTGATATGGATTTCTACAATTCTGCGGCAATTTATGTTGACGGGGTTTTACTTGGCGGCACTCAATCCTTCGGAAACGCAACCTTTAATGGGTCTGTTACGCTAACCGAAGGCGCTCATGATGTTGTCATCATCTATGCAAAGGACACCACTGCTACCCCAGATAATTTAAATGTTAACATCAGTGGTGCAGAGTTTGGCGCGACGCCAACGCCGCTTGAAACGACAGGTGCTGTCGGGCCTTTGGTCGATGATGATGTTATTACGGGTGGGGCCGGAAACGACGTCATCGACGCCTCTTTTGGTGACGATAGCGTCAACGGCGATCTTGGAGATGACACACTCACCGGCGGTGGTGGCAACGATACGCTGACTGGTGGGCCCGGAGCCGATGTGCTAACTGGCGGGACTGGTAATGATACCTTTGTACACAACGCTGGCGATGGTGGCACAGTCATCACAGATTTTGGCGCGGGGTCAACGAATGCCAATGACGGCGATAATACCAACAATGATTTTATTAACCTGTCTGCTTTTTACACGAACCAAGCTGAATTTAAGGCCGATCTGGCAGATGACGGTATCCTTAATCAGTCAGATGGTAGCGACTATTCTGATAATACAGCTCTGGGGGGCTCGATCACAGGTCTTGCGGGGCTAAGCGGGGCTTCTTCGCCGTCCATCCTAGAACAAACGGGAATTGCGTGCTTTGCGCGCGGAACATTGATTCAGACAATGGAGGGTGAGGTCGCAGTTGAAAATCTGAAAACAGGTGACCAAGTCCTAACACTAGATAATGGGTATCAACCGCTTGGCCTAGCACTCAGTCGCATGGTTACTAGTGTGGAATTGCGCCAGAATCCTAAGTTCAGGCCTGTTAGGATCAAGGCAGGCGCGTTTGGGGAGGAGCTCCCTCGGCAGGATTTACTTGTTTCACGCCAGCATAGAATGTTGGTGCGCTCTAGCATATCACAACGAATGTTTGACGAAGCTGAAGTTTTGGTTTCCGCTATCAAATTATCAGAGTTCGAAAATATCCATATCGATGAGGCGATTCAATTTGTTGAATATTTTCATCTAGTTTTTGAATCTCATCAAATCCTCTTTGCAAATGGTTTACAGTCTGAGAGTTTCTATCTTGGTTCTAACGCTATGAACGCTTTGGAGCAGGATGCCATCGAAGAGATTCTGAGCTTATTTCCACAAGTGATGTCTGATATGAAAAGTCAAAAGTTTGCTCGTTATACACCCAGTGGAAAACATCAAAAGCAGCTGGTGTACCGAATGAACAAAAACGACAAATTTCCGTTGGAGAGTACACATTGCATCAGTGGTCATGTAGCGACGCACTAACCGTTAATGGAAAACTCTTATTGCAATAGTTTTAATTGGCCTGTGTTACTGTGAACTGTCCGTCGGGCATCGTCCACTTATTGACCAGCGATCTGGGCCTATCACCGCTTCGCCTTGAGCCTGCGCGACGTTGAGACCCTGCTGGCTGAACGGGGCATTACTGTCAGCTACGAAACGATCCGCGCGTGGGTTTAAAATTCGGCCCAGCGATAAATGGCATATCGACGAAGTGGTCATCATGATTCGGGGTGTGGAACACTGGCTATGGCGTGCAGTGGACAGCAACGACCAGATCTTTAATGTTCTGGTCCAAACTCGACGCAACACACGGGCTGCCAAACGGTTCATTTCCAGATTGATGGCCCGTTGGGTCAATCCGAGGGTTGTGGTAACGGACAAGCTCCGCAGCTACGGCGCGGCTCTACGCAAGCTTGAGTTAGACGTGGATCATCGTGCGCACAAACGGTTGAATAATAGCACCAAAGGGTCACACAGACCAACGCGCAAACGGGAGAAGACAAAAAGGAGGACCATGAAACTAAGGCGCTTACAGCACGCTAAATCCGCTGCTTAACTAAACACAGATGAGCGATGACTCCTAAAAGTCAAAACGTCTTCTGTCTCAAACTATATGATGACGGACAGTTCAACCCGATTTGTGCTCGACGTTGTAGGTCACTGTCAGTCACCTGGCTATAAACAAGGTATGCTCGATGCGATTCTGTCGCAAAATTCTCTGAGGGAAGAATAAATGGAGCTGGCGAGTCGACTATTCAGCCAGTAGGATAAAATACGTTCAGTATGTTCAATAATTATCCACGACATGACTTTTTTAACGCCTCATTAACGTTTGGTTCCATATCGCTTTAACGCCAACCGCTCATATATTTCTTTATCACGAGAATTCGGTAAAGAGATCGACAAATGAGTTTTTTCATAGCTATGCAGAATCAACGCGCAATAGCTAGTTATCATCATCCTCAAACAATCTTGGCTAGATATAATGAGTTCCTCATCGTTAAAAGGTCAGGTAAGAAGAATGAATTCTTAAGCATTTCTAATGCTGGCGCTTGTTTAGAGCGCGAACACGAAGCTCCTATGGAGTTGACTGCTGACTTAGCGATCTTTTCTACATTTGTTTCACAGGGGCCGAATGAGAGTGAGCTCTTTATTGTCGACCGAAAACTACCTGACGGCCAAGAAACCATTGGTCATCACGTGGGCGGAGACGGATGCGTTTTTCTGCAACAATCAGGAGACACAATCAGTTTAGGGGGGGTGATAAGATTAGAGTCAGGTACGCAGACTGGGTCGCATAGAAACGATTGCCCGCTTTTGGCCGCCAATGAGCCCGGCATTGTAGCCCATTTTGATGCAACATATGTACCTTGGTCGCGGGAACTTCTTCCCTACGATTTCAATAGCGACCGCTACCCTCGTAATTTGATATAACATGGCACTGTTTGACACCCATAAATCGCGCCATCCACGCATAATCGCTTCACAGAAACAAAATCTGACGTATAATTTGGATGAAACTAGTCTCGTTGGGATAGATGTGGATGATGAATTTGGGGGGGAGGTCCTAATGGGGAGGACTTCCAACAGTGATGCAGACCGGCCAATATTGTCTTTGGTTGGCAATTTCAGGTTCTGTGATCCTGACGGGCGCGCAATTAGAATACCCTCAAAAAAGGCGCGTACACTTCTCGTAATGCTAGCGACATCGCGTGATCGCCGCCGCTCTCGTGAATGGCTTAGATCACGTCTTTGGGATCGGTCACCAGAAGCTTACGCGAGTAGTTCTCTCCGCCAAGCTTTGTCCGCATTGCGCCAAACTCTAAATCACCACAGCGACGTCGTTCAAGCCGACTATGATTATGTTTGGTTAGAGGGTGTTGATATCCACATGGACCCCGGGAGCGATACGCACATCGAGTTTTTTGAAGACGCGCCAAACCTGGGGGAAGCCGGCGAAGACTGGTTGCGTGAGGAACGCCAAGCCTTTGCTGCGCGCGTACAAGATGCTCAATCGGACATGATGGGCAGTGAAGTAATTTCAGCTATCGCACCAGGGAATATCGCAGCACTTCCTTGTATATTGATAGGCAATCCTGTCGTTGTTTCTGACGACGTACGGGCCTCAGTCATTGCTGAGCGCATCGCTACTGCGATCGAAAACACATTTAGGCAAAATGGCTATGTCGAAACTTATGATTTACGTGATTTAACATCCAATCAAGTACAGGACAGGGATGTAAACTCCCTTTCTCGTCCACCGGTTCTTGTTGAGGTCCGCACATCGTTGCTGGGTGAAGAACTCCAAGTTTCAATTGTGGCTAGGATACCAGCAACAGGCAAAGTGATTTGGACCTCCTCCATCAGTAACGATTGTGAAACCGCCACTTTAATCAGCTCAGAGACCATGATGGAATTTGTTATGGGTGCGGTTGATTCAATTGAATCATTGATCCTGCGACAATCGGGGCGCAACACCAAGCCGACTCTTTATACCGCCGTACATCAATTATTTGGACTATCACGCGATGGGATTAGAGATGCCCGTTCCCTACTTAGGCAGCTGATGGATGAGACATATTCAGCCAATACCGAAGCATGGTTTGGGGTCGCTGCTATGTTCATGCTTGGCGAAGGTCATGGCGACGACGATCGTAAGCTTGGGCAAGCGAATGAGCACATCAAGAATGCCATTTCGATGTCTCCATCAAATGCGATGGTTCTTGCCATTGCTGGGCATTTTACCAGCTTCGTCCATCGCGATCATGTTCTTGCCAGCGACTACTTAGCACAAAGCCGCCGCCTTGTTCCCAATCTTGCCTTTGCCTGGGATGCAACTGCAATGAATGCTATTTACACAGGTGATCTGAATACAGGTGCATCTGCCGCTGAAATAGCCCGAAACCTTGGGCGCTATAGTCCCTATAAGTTTTACTACGATGCATCTGCGGCAATAGTGGCGACCCTTCAAGAAAAACATGAAGATGCGATCCGTATCGGCAACCAGGTTCTATCCCGTAGGCCGGACTTTCTTCCGGTGATGCGCCATATGTTCGCAAGCCTTGTAATGATCAATAATACCTCTGCCGCGTCAGCGATGTATCAACGCATTCGCGAGTTAGATCCGGAATTCGGCACAAAGGCGATGGCATTGCCAAGTTATGTACTGCCCTCAGAACGCAGCCGCGAAGTTATCAATAATGGATTATTGAAAATGGGCCTGATTGAAGGCTGACATTGACGCAAGAATAAATTGAATATGCCGAAGACAAAAACCAAGAAAGTATTGAAAAAATTGCGATAACTCAGTGAAGGGGATTGATATGACCAAGACCAAGACCAAGACCAAGACAAAAACGAAGACAAAAACAAAAACGAAGACAAAAACGAAGACAAAAACAAAATCGTCTTTGCCTGATATGTCTGTTTGGTCTGTGGTAGATGATCGCTATCGGCATCAACTTTATCAAAGCCTGGATCAAATCATCAAGACATTGGATAAATCAGGAGTGCCAGCTGCACCTGACTACTTGGGCTCGAACTTACGAGCTGAGCTAGACGATATACTCCTAAAACAAGGGTCCTCGGAACGCGCACTGCGACAAAGCGAAATTGACGCAGAAGTAGATGACATCATCTCTCCGTTCTTGGCTATATTTCAAAATTCGGCAGGGACACCTGCAAGCGTTGTTCGATTGCTTTCACTGTTGCAGACTGCTGGTTTGGGCCTTGCCGCCCATTACAAAAACAAATTCGATCGCCCAAGACCTCACCTGATGGATCATGCTATCGATCCAACTGTAACGGTACCCAATCACGCGGCTTACCCCAGTGGGCACGCCACGCAATCTGCGCTGCTAGCTCATGGAATGGCGGAAATTTTTGGCTACGATCCTGGCATCATGGCCGAGTCGTTTGATGTCGCATATCGCATCCGGGAAAACCGTGAATGGGCGGGGGTTCATTATGCCTCGGACGGGGTGGCAGGGGCAGCAATCGCCAGAGCCGCATTCACCCAATTGCGCGATATCTTTGACGAGCTTTTTGTCGAAGCCATCAATGACGTACAATCCTACGATGGTGGCAGCCCCGATTATCTGGGCAATGGCCCGGTATTAGACCGGCTGCCCACGCCAAAGCCCAACATAAAGCTTGAACAATGGTCTCTTGAACGTATGGGGATCAGTGCGCAACACGGCAATATTGATAAAGGCGGGAATGGCGTCACTGTTGGCCTTGTTGATGCACCAATTGACATCACCCATCCGACATTTACCCGCCACGGCGGACATGCCATCAGTGCCACGCTTGCCAACACCACTGATCCTGACAAGTGGAAAAATTCAGAATCTGTAATCAATGTGGATTACCCAGTCTCAAGCGACTGTCGTATGGCCTTTAGTTCCAAAGGTGGCGGTCATGGTACTGCGATGGGTGGGTTAATTGTAGGTACGCACAGCGATTACTGCCCGCTTTGGGGCGCAGCGCCTGAGGCGCGGCTGATCCCAATCCGGGTGTCAACCAAACTTGCCGATAGTCACACAAACCGGATGGCTGTTGCGGAGGCCATATTAAAAACGGTATTTGGTTTCAAGGAGCCTGCAGATGTACTCTTGATCGGGCCTCCTTTTGTTCGCCCGGAATCAGGCCAGTATCCTGATGAATTAGCCAACGATACTGATCTGGATTCGTATGCCGCAGTCTGCGATCCTTTGGCATTGGCCATTTTCGTTTCCAGCTTCAAAATTCCCGTTGTGATCCCATCCGGCAACGATGGGACAAATGTGATCTCTTATCCCGGGGCTCCGTCCGACTTTGCTGCAGTCCGTAAAATACTTGCCAGCAAAGACGGTAGATTGGCCGTTGAAAAGCTGCTTGATCAGTTCGATATGAAGGTAACCTTGCCATCTGCAAAAGCTGCTGCGACTGCAGAAGCGAGTGTAGACCCATTTATAGGAACCGGCATCATTGTCGTCGGATCTGCCAAGCTTTCTGACCTCACGAACAAGAACTCCGAACTCGTACCGGCTGAATATAGTCAATATGGAAGAGGTCTTTGTGCACTTTGTCCAAGTGACCGTGATGAGGATTTCATATCCTCAAAACCCGAAGAATCTAACGAGCAAGCCGATAAAAAACCACAATACAACTATGTCCCAGCCCCGGATATTCTGGGGCATGGTGGCTATGCGGAAGGCGCCGGCAAGCTATACTCTCATCAAGCAACTGAATATGGCTTTGGGGGCACGTCGGCCGCCAGCGCCCAAGCTACCGGTGTGGTCGCACGGTTCGTTGAAACTCAACGTTCGAACAAGTTGCCCGTGGATGGCCCAGCGGTCCGCTCAGCAATCGTTTCGGGACTGGGGTCATCGCATTCAGATAAAACAGGATATGGAATACTGACTTTAAACGTGATTTCGGCAAAAAGTGGCGGTTCGTAGATAGCAAGGGAAAGGTTCTGTCGCAAAATTCTCTGACTGAAGCATAGATGGAGCTGGCGAGTCGACTATTCAGCCAGTAGAGCAACCTGCTGAAACGGACAGAGTGCGGACGTGAATTGACCCTTTACGGATCATGTTAACCACCAAGGCAGATGCAGCTGAATCGAAAGACTTGAAGCCCGGCATGGGCCTGATCCGCCGTTTGACGAACCGATGGTCCTGTTCAATGATGTTATTGAGGTATTTCCGCCTAACCATCAAGATCGGTATCGGACAACCAAAGCCCTCTCAGCATCTTGTTGATTGCTGTTATACCGGCTGTATTTGCTCCGCTCTTGTCGGTGACAATCTTTCGTGGGAGCCCGTTCGCTTCGAGCGCACGAGCGAAGAACTTTGTGGCTGCCGACTTGTTCCGGCGCTTCGACAGCATGAAATCACGTGCCGCCGATATCACAAACCTTTCGATTCAAACAATGAACCCCAAAAGTTTGCGACAGAACCCTCAGACTTAGCTAGGGCCGTATACTCAATTACACGCACGCTATCTTTATATTTATTATCAATATTGACAATAAATTAAACCTACCCTAGATACGCCTGGTCAAAACGAGAAAGGCGGGCACAATGGCTGGGCGCCCATCCAATCAGAAAGAACGATATCATCAAGTGATGGAGGCCATGGTGCATTGCGTTGCACGCTATGGTTTGGACGGGGCCACGCTGGACCGCATCGCCAAGCAGGCAGAGCTGTCGCGCCCTCTGATCCGGCATCATCTCGGCAACAAAGAGGACATGCTGGAAAAGCTGAAATCCTTTGTGCTCGGCACCTTCACCGAACTGGCCCATGCGATGTTCGACAGCCTGCCTGACACCCACAAATCGCAAACCCTGATCGACATACTATTCGTCGCCGACGAAAGCGCCTCAGCCGATTTGGTGATGGCTTTTGCCGCCCTGACCGCACGCGCAGCAGAGGACAGCGCCCTGCAACATGAATGTCGTGATTGGATCACCGATTTCGAGGACAAGATCCACGTGGTTCTTGCCATGGACCACGCAAGTGCCGATCTGCAGACCCTTCGCATCGTCGCCACCGGTATTACTGCGATCTTCTTCAACGTCTCATCGCTCAACCCGCTTAACCTTCCAGACAGTTGGCGCCTGACATCCAAACAAGCCGCGCAGACCTTGCTGAACTCAATCGGAGAGAAATAATGGAACCTCGTGTTTTAAACTATGTTGTGTTTGCGGTTTTGATGCTCAGCACCGCGCTTGGGTTTCAATCCTTGTGGGGGCTGCTGTTCCTCTACTGGACGATCCCAAACTTTTATGCAGGTCACGCCTTTTTAGTGTCGGATGTCTCGCGCGAGGAAGATCCAATTCTATTCTGGTTAATCCAGCTTGCCTGGGTCGTACTCGGCATCATGCTGATCTTGGCCGATTTCTTGCCCGGCTGGGCCTGACCCCCACTCTGAGGAGAAACCTAAATGTCGACAATGTTACACCTGTTGCCCACTGCAGCTTATACCTCGCAAGAGTGGTTTGATCGCGAAATGCGCGACATCTTTTCCAAAACATGGCGCTATGCCGGATTCATGGAGGATGTCTCGGAGCCCGGTCAATACATTAGCGTTCAGGCAGGCCTGAACAATATCTTCATCGTCATGGGTCGGGATCGCCGCTTGCGCGCCTTTCACAATATTTGCCGCCACCGGGGAACGCAGTTGATCCGTGCAGTCGGCAAAACCCAAAAAGCCCTGACCTGTCCTTATCATGACTGGACGTACGATCTTGAGGGTAACCTGATTTCGGTTCCGGAAGAGCACGAAGAATTTGGAAAAGTCGACAAGGCTTGTCACGGGCTGAAGCCCGCCAGCGTAGATATCTGGAAATCTATGATCTTCGTTCATCCCGATCCGGAGGCAGGCCCGATCACCGATTGGTTCGGCCCGACCGAGGAGCATATCGGCCCCCATGTGCCCGAAGAATTGATCGAATACGAAGAGGGACGCAATAGCTACGAGATCAAAGCGAACTGGAAGATCGTGGTCGAGAATTACATCGATGTCTATCACCTCAGCCATCTGCACTCGGGCACGCTCCAGATGTATGACCACAAATCGGCTGAATATCACTGGCAAGGTGATCACTACATGTTTTGGGAACCACCAGTTCCCGCGTATGCCGAAAACCAAGACGCCAAACTGACCGCCCCAAGGGTCATCCCCGAAGGCCAGAACGGTGCCTGGGTTCCAATGCTCTGGCCCGGAATCGGCATCGGCTCGGCGGAAGATGGTTGGAATATTTTCATCATTGAACCGTTAGGGCCCTCGCTGACGCGTGTTCACAATCGCTCTCGCGTGGCCAATGCCTCAGACTGGGCGTTTTCCAAACAGGCGATGAAATCCGCCAGTTTCTGGAACAACTTCGGTCTGAGTGGTAAATACGAAGCGGGCGACGCATCAAGTGAAGACGATCCAATGGCCGGCGGCGATTTCACCGCCGAGGACATTTATGCTTGTGAGCAACAGCAGGCTTCCCTCCAATCGCCCTACTTTGAAACCGGCCCCGCTGCGCAGGGTGAAAGCCCTGTGATCGAGCACCAAAAACGCGTCCTCAAATGGTTGGGCGAAACATGATCGCGATCACCGACCGCCTGTCTATCGGCACCCTGTTTCGCGCTTTTTGGGGCAAGGTGGCCATCACATGGGGGCTGACCTTGGCGGAAACCGCGTTCTTTGCGCTGATGCCGCTGATGATTGGCCGGTCTATTGATGGCCTGCTGAAAGATGATTGGCTGCCGTTTCAGTTCCTGATTGCCATGTTCGTCGTGGTGCTGGTTGTCGCCACGGGGCGGCGTATTTATGACACCCGCGCCTATGGCACCATGCGGGTCGAACTGGGCAAGGCGCAATATGCGCGCTCGGAATGCGCGCCGGTCAGTGTCACCAACGCCCGCGTTTTAATGGGCCGTGAGCTGGTAGATTTTCTCGAAGACACAGCCCCCAACACCATGACCGCCCTAGTGCAGGTCATTGCATCTGTTGTGATCTTGCTGTCGTTCCACACCATGCTTGCCCTCTCAACAGGTGGATCCGCCATCGTAATTCTGTTGATCTATATGGCCTTTTCACGCAGCTTCTTTCGAACCAATGCCGGGTTGAACGAGCAGGCGGAACAACAAGTGACCGCGCTAGAAAGTGCCAGCCCCAAAAAGGTTGCCGCTTATTTTCTTGGCTTGCGCAAGCTCGAAGTCAAACTGTCGGACATGGAAAGCATCGTTTATGGCAAGATCTTTGCCGTGCTGATGGCCATGGTCGCGTTCAACCTATGGTTCGCCGCCACCAAAAGCGGGGCATCTGCCGGCGATATCTTTGCAATCGTCACCTACTCGACCCAGTTTCTTGGGGCAGCAGTCACCTTGCCATACGCACTGCAAAGCTTGACACGGTTAAGCGAAATCACCCACCGCATCAATCGCTCTACCTCTGATCTGATGGAGGAGGGTGCATGATCCGAGAAAATGCTCCGCTTGTTATTCAACGCATCATCTCAGCGCTTATGTGCCTGTGTCTTGCCTATCTGTTGATCTTCGGTCCGGCCAAAGTCTCGGCGAATGAGGCACGCAAACTGGCTCAGACCTACTACAGCGCGCTGGCGGAGGAAGATTGGACCACAGTTTCGACCCTATTTCAGCCGAATGCCATAATTGAGGTCCGTGCCGACTACGGCAACACTGCCGAGCCGGATGGTTATGATACCACGGTCACTGAATGGGCCGAGGTGGCCAATACGTCAGGTGGTGGATGGGGCTTTGCGACTGCAGGCACCGAACTGAACGAGAGTAATTGGCTATTTGAGTCCGGCGAAGTCGCTATCAACCCAAAAGGCACTCACATCCGCATTGATCATACTTCGGACTATGACTTTCAGGGTTACGAGGGGCAGGCTACAGGCCACGAGATCTTCACCCTTACACGTTACTATGGCCGTCCAGTGATCACAGCATTGAAGTCGTACAAAAATTTTGGAGAGTAACATGATCTATCTGCAATCAAAAATTCCAGCACTGGCGCTTGCGACATTTGCCGCTATCACTGGCCCCGCGACGGCGGATCAAACCTCTGATGCCAAAGCATTGGTGCAATCCTATTACGACGCCGCGGCCAAAGACGATTGGAACACGCTTTACACACTTTTTGCCGAGGACAGCACGATCAAAATTTCAATGCAATTTGGCGGTTGGGTACCGGATGAGCATTTCACCTTCAAAGCCACCGACCTGATGAATGCCGACACCAGCGGGTTGGAAGAGCTTGAGAAATTCGCCCAATCCAACCTCAGCCACCGCATCATCAAAACCGAAGAAGTAGGCGAGGTCATCAGGGTCTACGCCGTCCAGACCAGCACCTATTCTTATGAGGATCACACCGGTGATCTGATCGAGAACGATGTCTTCGTGATCAGCGGTGCCGCAGGTCAACCACTGGTGCAGGCTTATCAAAACATCCAGAATTACGAGTGATAAAATGCAAGATTTTCATCAGTTAAACGTCCTCGACACCCGTACCGAGATTGGCGGTCACGCCAAGACGGTCATGTTCGAGGTCCCCAGCCACTTGCGCGAAACATTCGCTTGGCAGCCGGGTCAGCACCTTTCCTTTCGCTTTAACATTGATGGCGAAGAGGTCCGGCGCAGTTATTCGATCTCGTCCTCGCCAGACACTGGCGAACCCCTTCGGATCACGGTCAAACGGGTCAAGGGCGGCCTGATCAGCAATCACATCAACGACACGGTTAAAGCCGGCGACGTCATCGATGTCATGCCCCCCTTTGGTGGCTTTACATTGGCCGGGTCGGACAACGCCCGCTGCACGCATTATTTCTTTGGCGCGGGCTCAGGCATCACGCCGCTCTACGCCATGATAGGCTCTGTTTTTGCATCACAGCCGCAATCGGTGGCTTATCTCGCCTATGGTAATGTGAATGAAAAAAGCATGCTGCTGGGCAAAGAAATCAACGCGCTTGTCGATGCCAATCCTGAGCGTCTGCAGGTCAATCATATCTTCTCGAAGCCGGGCTGGCTATCAGGGGCTGAATACTGGCGAAGCGGAAAGATCGATAATGATGCGATCGAGGCGATGATCACCGAAAACCCGCCCTACGCACAGGATACCCAATATTACATCTGTGGTCCCGGCGGGATGAACAAGGCGGTCAAAGAGACTTTGATGAGTCTCGATGTCCCCGCCTCTCGCATCCACATGGAAAGCTATGGCGGTGCGGCTGACATAGATGACAACGTCACGGGCATGGCAGCCACCGCGCAAATACTACTGAATGGACAAACCCACGAGGTATCCATCGCGCAAGGTCAGACAATTCTCGAGGCGGCCCGCTCCGCAGGTTTGACCCCGCCGTTTTCCTGCCAGTCCGGCGTTTGTGGTGCCTGCCGCGCGAAGCTTTCAGGTGGCACTGTTCATATGCGGGCCCGCATGGCGCTTGAGGATGCCGATGTATCCAAAGGTCAAATTCTCACCTGTCAATCCATTGCAACCTCCGACAAAATCTCGCTGCGCTATGATTAAACCGGGGCCGTGCTCACATTCGCGACATTCGACTTTCATCATCCACGGCTTCAAGCATGCAGCCTGCGCGCGCCCATTGGCTCTGTCGCAAAGTTTTAGTGGTTAGTCTGGCATGCTGTCAGAGCGCCGCGAGGCCACTGCTGCTCGAAGGTTCTTCAAACAAGCAATTAGCACAACGGCATCCCGGATCGGTTCGGATCATCATTTCATCAAGTGGATCATCCGGCCAATGCACGGCTTTAAGGCGTATCATTCCGCGGCGGCAACGATAACCGGGTCGAAACCGCCCATATGATCCGCAAAGCCAAAGTTTGGGCCTGAAATTGCGAAGCTAACGGAGCGTACATCTGCGCCGTGCAAGCTGAAATTGAAATGTGTTGGAGCGTGTTTCGCAGTGAATAGCCGCCCCAATGGCTCTATGCCTTTGGGACGGTATAGATAGTTACCGGAGATATCCATTAACCTCCGTTGGAATTAGCGAGCGGTGGTTGGGCAAAATCATTAGATTCAGGTGTGAGATCTTGTGCTCCAGTGCCTGGCATAAGCTCAAAACCAAGATCGAACTGATCCAGTGTCGAGGCCAATTGTCCGATGACTGATGTGTCACCCTCAGATTGCGCGATTCCATCTGCGATTAGATCTATCAGTTTTTCCTCACCGACCATGACTTTCTCCAAGTCGGCGCGTTGAATTGTGACGCTCAGCTCGGCATCGTCGTCAGTTTGTCCAACGATGTGGGTCAGAGTGGCATTGCTCATCTCAATCACGATTTGCTCGTCTCGGTCAGGAATGTTGAGGTTGATCGTAAACGCCATATCTGCCGCTTTTGCACTATCGACGCGGATCCCCAGAAAATCCAACCACATTGTGATTGGCATCGCTTTGATCGTGTCGGGGCCAGTGGTTTCAATGGTCGCACCTTGCGGGATGCCATTCCGCAGTTCAAAAGCAGCACCAAGGAAAGAGTTGCGAACCGATGGGCTTTCTTTTTGGTACCCAATTTGCTCAAACGCATCCGCCAACAGATCTTTGGCGATCTGGTTTTGCGGCTCTGCATAGACCAGCTTGTTCAGAATCTCAGTCGCGCCAAAATACTCACCACTATCAATCAACTCCTGGCCTTTGACCAAAATTGGTTCGGCCCCCCCCATCATCTCAACATAAAGTGGCGCACTGTCCTCTGGGGAAAGCGGTGTCAGAGTCGTTGGGTTCGCATCCCAATACCCCAGATAACGGTTGATGACTGCGCGACTGTTGTGTTCAACCGACCCGTGATAGCTGCGCGCAGCCCATTGGTTTTGCAGGCTTTCAGGCACCTCATAAACGTTGTGAACCTCATTGACCGTCACACCCTTGTTTGCCAAATTCAACACGCCATTGTTGAGGTTCGCGTAAGTGTCACGCTGTGCCCGCATCACTTCTTGAATGCGATCGTTGCCAAACCGTGGCCACGAATGCGACGCAAACATCAGATCTGCATCCTGTCCAAACTCATAAAGAGCATCGTTGATATGTTTGGACCAGCTTAATGCATCACGCACCAATGCGCCTCGTAGTGTATAGATGTTATGAATCGTGCCCGTGATGTTTTCAGCAGCCCAGAACGCTTTGAGGTCAGGGAAATAGGTGTTCATTTCCGCAGGTGCCTCGGTGCCTGGCGTATTTTGGAAGATCATTTTCACGCCATCAATAGTGATCTCTTCGTAATCATCCGAGATATAGCGCGTCGGCTCGATCAGACCCGTTGTACCAGCTGAGATGTTCTTACCGATGGATTGGTCTACATGGCCATAGGGGCTGCGTGGCAGAAGAACTCCGTATTGGAAAAACAGCCGGCGGTTCATCACGTTGCCCGCGTAAACATTCTCTGACACCGCGTGTTCCATGAAGCCTTCTGGCGCAATGACTTCCACACCTTTCGCAACGTCCTCATCTGAAATCACACCGCGGACACCACCGTAGTGATCAGCATGCGAGTGCGAATAGATTACAGCTTTGACTGGGCGTTCACCCACAGTGTCATTTAGCAGCTTCAGAGCTGCCGCTGCCGTTTCTTTTGAGGCGAGGGGATCAAAGATGATCCAACCGTTGTCACTGCGAATAAAAGAGATGTTTGAAAGGTCAAAACCACGAACCTGATAGATCTGGCCTTCGAGAATTTCATAGAGGCCATAGTTCATGTTCAGGATCGCCTGACGCTGCAACGAAGGATGGATTGAATCGAAATCTTGACCATCCAACAGATATTCATAGCTGCCGATATCCCACGCAACAGTGCCGTCTTCTGTTAGAATTTGTTTGTAATCCGGCGTTGCGATGAGCCCTTTACGACTTTCTTCGAAGTCGCGTTCATCATCGAAGGGCAGTGCGCCGCGCATTTGCTCCTGAAACTCTGTCGTGAAACTCGAAGGCAACTTGCCCTTGGGGTCAAAGTGCTCTTGCGCTGTGCCCATCCCTGCGGTCAAAGCCAGCAGAGCGGAGGTTAGAATGAGGGGGGTGCGGCATACCATTTAAAACGGCTCCTTTATGGCTGCATTTCACGAGTACGACGAGAAGGCATCTTAGGCTCTCACCACGAGGCTTAGCTCGAGCTTAGGATGCTAGTATTTTACTCTTCTCGACGTCTCGGCATTCATCAATTGATGAATTGCCTGTGCACCCTAGGAAGTGATTTTCAGCTGTGAAGTGCGAACATGTTGCTACCTGCTCAATAATTCATATAGCTAAGGAAAAATAATATACTAATGATCGTTTCATAAGGATTTTTAGCCGTGGCATCTGCAGCCGGACCAACCCCAAAGGACCAAGATATTCGCTCCCAATTGCAGAGGTTGCTTGATCATCCGGACTTTGCTTCAACACCCCAAAGACGGGCGTTTCTCAACTATGTTGTTGATGAAACATTGGCGGGGCGAACAAAACAGATCAAGGGCATTTCTATCGCAATGTCAGTGTTTGGCCGCGATGAAGATTTCGACCAACAAATTGACCCAATTGTGCGATTGGAAGCGCGCAGACTCCGTCAGGATATAGATTCGTATTATGCGGGGCCTGGGCGCAATGATCCAATCCGGATCACGATCCCGAAAGGAAGTTATGTCCCTCGGTTTGAACATGATGAAACACTACAAGAGGCTGATTCAGCGACGCAGCAAAAGACCACCACGCCAGTGCAATCTCACCAGAGAATAAGATTGATTTTGGGTGCGGTTGGCATTTTGGTAATGATTGCCGGGCTTGGGTTGTTTCTATTTCAAGCTCAATACAATGCACCGGCCACGGTATCTTCAACATTACCTAAGGGTCCGGTCATTGCGGTGCTCCCCTTCGCCTCTTTTGGGGATGGGCCAAGCTATGTTGCCGATGGGATTACACAGCAAGTAACCACTGAATTGATCAAGTTTGATGATTTGTGGGTATTGCCATTAGGCAGTGTGGCACGATTTCGTAACACCCAAACAGAGTTCAAAGTACTAAGAGACGAATTTAATGCCGACTTTGTGCTCGAAGGGGCGGTCAGAAATACCGGACACGGCCTTAATATCTCTGCCCGTCTTGTTGACTTAACAACAGAAAGATACGTCTGGGTGCGCAGCTATGACACGACCAGCAGCCCGGAAGAGGTTTACAAAGCGCAAGATGAGATTACGCGCGAAGTCATCGGCAATCTGGCAGGCAAATATGGGGTTTTTTCGAAAGAAGCGATGAAAGCTGCGACTCGGATTCCACCAAACAATCGCAGCGCTTATGAATGCGTTTTGGAATACTACAGTTATCAAATATCGATTGATCTGACTCGTCATGCTGAAGTGAAAGCCTGTATTGAACAAGCCGTTCAATCAGAGCCTGATTATGCCGATGCTTGGGTCGTTTTATCAAATCTCTATATGCAGCAAATTCGGTTTGCTCTTGGGGGTAATGAACAAGAAATATTCAAATCTGCAGAAGAAGCTGCGCGCCGTGCAGTAGAATTGAACCCGCATTCTGCAGGAGGCCATCTGATGCTAGCAAATGTGCGGTTTTCATTAGGTGATTTGGCCGGTTTTAGGAAATCAGGCGCGACCGCCATAGAATTGAACTCAAATGACAATGCTGTTTTGGCTCACTATGGATTACGGCTAACCCTTAGTGGTTCTTGGGATGAGGGATTGGCTATCATGGACAAGGCTATCGCACTCAATCCTGCCCACCCGCATTGGTATTACTTTCCCAGAGTTTTTTATTTGTATGATCAAGGTGAATTCCAACATGCCTTTGAGGTTTTAGATGAAATCGAGATGCCGGGTTTTTTCTGGACACATCTTTGGCAAGCAGTGCTGAATGAGGAACTGGGGGATCATGAAGCCGCGGACTCTGCTGTGCGGCAGCTTCTTAGACTTAGGCCGGATTTTGCTTTAGAGGCGCAGACTATTCTTTCGATTTGGCAGCTAGAAGAAGAGTACAAAGAAACGCTGATGCGGAGCTTGGATAAAGCCGGGTTGAATTCTATCAGGTAGAATTAAGAACTAGCAAAGCTGCACTGCAAGGAGAGTGGGCATCGTCAACTTGTTGACCAGTACTCGGATCCACAGGTGCAGATGTCGGATATCGAACCGCTAGCGGATCTAGAATTGGACAACCAATATTCGCAATATCCAGATAAATTTCAGAATTGGTTCTCTCATCAGTAGTGAAATTCCAACGAGAGCGCACTCTACAGCACTGTTATTAAATATTTATTCCTATTAATTAAAAAAATGATTGATTTGGTCCAATATTGGTCCATGATCAATTTATGCGTACTTGGCCCAGGTGTTGGTCTTAATTGGTGCCATTTACTAAATATTGGTTGCACCAACTGTGCCCCAATTTCGCAGAAAAATGATCGCCGCCAGAGCGATGGAAATATAGAAATCAAAAGGGAAACAACGATGACTCTCGACGTGAGCGCGATACACGCAGGACAAGTCACACTAAACTCATTAGTGCAAAATATTCTATACGCCTCAGGCACGGTTGGGGCCATATTAGTGGTGGTCGGCCTCTTGCTGATTGATGCCGGAACGGCCCGACGCAAGAACCTCTTCAATTCAACCATCGAAAAGACTCTGGGGTTCTTCCTTGGCTTTGCGACCTACTACGTAGTGGGTTTTGGCCTTTGGGCGGGACAATATTACATCATGGAAGGTGCGACCATGATGGATTCCATCAAGGATTGGTGGATCGGCGGCAACATGACCAACGCCATGGCGCACCATACTGATCCGGGGACCTTTCCTGGTTTGAACACCTTCCAGATCTTCATCTTCTTTCTGGCCACCTTTGCCGGGATCATCAACATCCTGCTACACTTCTCGGTGTCCGAACGGATGAAAGCCTCAGCCTATTTCATCACCTGCATCGTCGCCGCAGTTGTCTCGTCCGCACTCAGCTACGCCACATGGGGCTCAGTTGGTCCTTTGACCAACGCCGGGTTTCATGACTTCTTTGGCGTTGGCTTCGTGTACTTGTTCCCTGCCGGCATGGCCTTGGTTTTCACGCCTAAACTGGGCGCGCGTCCCGGCATGATGGAACCTCACCCTCGTGTGTCAGCCTATCTTGCGCCCAGTATCGGCTTGTGTGCTCCAGGACTGCTGCTGATCTTTGCAGGCCTACCGATGGTGATCATGTCGTGCCTGTTCTTCTTTGACCCCCAAGCGCTGGCCGTTAGCGTGACGATGGCCGATACGAGCGTTGGCATCTCGATTAACAATTATGCATTGGTTTGGGCCGGTGGTGCGATCACTGGTCTGATTATCGCATACAAATCAGGTAATTATGCCTATACACTGCTTGGCCCACTTGCGGGTTACGTCGCGGGCGCCTCGGGCTTTGATGTCTATCTGCCATGGCAGGCGTTCATTGTCGGCCTCGCGGCGCCGTGCGTGGCCTATGCCGTGTATGAATTCACACTTAAGCGCGGCGTTGATGAACATAAGTTGTTCCCCCTGTTCTTGGGCTGCGGCACCTTTGGCATGCTGGTTTTGGGAATATTCAAGGCGGGCACACCTCGCGGTGGATATTTCGGTGTCGAGGAAGGGGCCTATGCCTTCCAGCATGGTGAAATCTCACTCATCATGCAAATCGCTGGGGTTGCCACATGCATCGGCACCGGCATTGTTACCGCCATGATCCTGTCGTTCATTCTGGAAAGAACCATTGGCTTGCGGGTCGATGAAGACGATCAAATCGACGGTCTGGATCAAAAATTCTGGGACCTGCAGCCCGATGTTGTCACTCACGCCGACAGCGCCTGATCAACCATATGATCTGAACTAAACCAAAGGCCCCGCTCCAATCATAGCGGGGCCTTTTCATATGGGTTGCTTGAACTTCGGATACCGCATGTTCTAAAGTGGAACCCAATGATACGCCAAAAAGGCGGCGGAGCACTAAATGAGCCAGACAATAAATGCGGATCTGCCCGAAGCACCAGCAATCGGCGAGACCGTTCGTATAGTGATGGGCACGTTGTTCGCACGCATACAGTCAGGCGAATACCCCACAGAATCGAGGCTGCCCAGTGAGCGTGCGCTTGCTGCAGAGCTTGGCGTTTCACGCAACACCGTGCGCGAAGCGCTGGACGTTTTGGAGATGCGCAAAATGATCCGTCGTCGGCAGGGCAGCGGCAGTTTCGTAATTTTCCAGACCGAACAGGTCGAAGCCCCTATCCCCGGATCCGTTGGAGAGCGGTCCAGTCCATTGGACCACTTGATCGTACGCTCTATCATCGAGCCGGAAATGACCCGTTTGGCAGTGATGAACATGACACCAAAGCAGCTAGAACGGCTGTCGCAGACCATTGCCCAGATCGAAGCCGTTCGCACAGATCTGAACGAATTCATCCGGCTTGAGGAAGAATTCTATCGTCAGATCGCCCAGGCCACGCGCAATCCGCTGTTGGAATCTTGCTACGAGATGATGATCGAGGTGTGTCGGCAAAGTTTTCGCGCCGCCTTGATGCGCAAACATCTGACCCCAGATCGCATTCAGGATTTCCAGACGCGGTTCAATTCATTATTCAATGCGATTGCCACGCGCGACCTTGAAGCGGCAGTAGAAATTACTAAGCTACACCTTGTGGAAGAGCAAAAGCTTTTCATGCATGAAAGCTAAGATAACTCGGGTTCACCCAAACACTGCGCTGGCAATATGTTCTGGATTTTCAATGCGTTGCTGCCAAAGCAGCCCCATCTGCTTCATATGATGGCGAAACAGCTTTTCATGCTGATCCAACCAATCCGAAATTGACACAAACTCGGCAATACGGGCCTTGCCTGACTTGATGGTGACCACCGGCCAATCGCCTATCAGCGCATTATCAATACCAAACACGCTTTCGCCCCACCAGCGTGCCGGGCCAAAGGCATGGGTCACCGGGTCCATCTGTTTCATGGTTGCCAGCACCGACACCGGATGCACCGAGGCCACCTTTTCAACAGCCGCGTGCCAGATGTCCAGAATTGCAACGTATTCCCAGCTTACTGCACTCCAAGTACCGGGATAGCGTGCGTTATATTCCTTGAAAAACGAGCTTGGCTTGTTCACAAACGTTGCATTTTTGGCCAGCTTGGGGTCATCGAAATCAGGGAACTGGAAAATGGTTCCTTCCATGAACTCCACCGAAGTCCGCGCAACAAGCCGCTGATAATCATCTAGCGTGCAGGACATAATTTTACCGCCATAGTCCTGCGCATGGGCATATTCGGTCATCGCGTGAACCATTGGTGTGTAACTGGTACACCAGCAAACCAGATCCGGTTTGGCATCCAGCATGGGCTGCACAATCCCCGCGACGTCGGTTTCCTCGGGATCGTAAAGCACATCTTTGACCACATCAATTCCTGCCGCCTCGAATGCTGCACGATATGTGGCGATGGACGGCAGGCCAAGCGCGTCTTTCTGACTGCAAAGAGCAACGCGGTGCACCGATTTGTGTTTGCGTGCCAACCAATCAACACCAGTGACATTATAGAGCGGATGCACCTCTGACGGTGAGATCAGGTATCGCGTGTCCGGGGATAGGTCACTTGGTAGTAAAGTCGAGGTTAACACCTTGTTTTCCGTCAGAAATCTGCGTGCTTTTGTTAAGGTATCCCCGCCCAACATCATCAGAAGTTTCACGTTTTCAGACTGAACCAGATGCCGCGCGCCCGCCATAGCCCGATCGGCGTCATACCCGCAATCAAAGGGGACAATTTCAACAGGATAGCGGCGCGCACCTATCAATAAGCCTCCAGCCTGATTCAACCAATCTTGCCACAGGCGGCAACCATTTAGACCAGGCAACCCCCATGAGCTCACGTCCCCAGACAGGGGGGCCAAAAACCCAATTTTAATGACTTCATCCGTCCCGACCTGATCATTCGGGAGCAACGACGACATAGCAATGCGGTACGCGAAACTAGATGTTAGCATGCCTCTTTCTACCACTCCAACCAATCATGTCAAAACCAAAAGAACCTGCACAGGTTCACTAGCCAAATACGAATAATTCTTTCCTGTAGAGAAAATAACTTGACTCCGAAGGGCCAAATATCATCAACTGGTCTAAACCAATAGAACCAATAAATACCAACACGGAGAAAACGATGACCAATAAGCGTATCGCCATTATCGGGGCTGGGCCATCTGGCCTGGCGCAGCTGCGTGCCTTCCAATCCGCCACCGCAAAAGGCGAGGAGATCCCGGAAATCGTCTGCTATGAAAAACAGGACAACTGGGGAGGCCTGTGGAATTACACATGGCGCACCGGCCTGGACGAAAACGGCGAACCCGTGCATTGCTCGATGTATCGCTACCTATGGTCTAATGGTCCGAAAGAAGGTCTCGAATTCGCCGACTACTCGTTCGAGGAACATTTCGGCAAGCAAATTGCCTCTTATCCTCCACGCGCCGTGTTGTTTGACTATATTGAGGGTCGCGTGCTGAAGGCCAATGTTCGGGATTGGATCCGCTTCAATCATGCGGTTCGCTGGGTCAGTTATGATGCAGACAGCGGCAAGTTCACCATTACAGTGCATGACCACAACCTCGACAGTACGACGTCGGAGGAGTTCGACCACGTGATCTGTGCCTCAGGCCACTTCTCAACACCAAACGTGCCTTACTACGAGGGTTTCGAATCCTTCAACGGTCGCCTTGTGCATGCCCATGACTTCCGTGATGCCCGTGAATTCGCAGGCAAGGATATTCTGGTTATGGGCTCCTCTTACTCTGCCGAAGACATCGGATCGCAATGCTGGAAATATGGCGCGAAAACCATCACCAGCTCTTATCGCTCTGCGCCCATGGGTTTCAAATGGCCCGACAACTGGGAAGAAAAGCCCGCAATGGAAAAGGTCAGCGGTAACACGGTTTATTTCTCGGATGGCACCACCAAGGATGTTGATGCGATCATCCTGTGCACCGGCTACAAACACTTCTTTAACTTCCTGCCCGACGATCTGCGCCTGAAAACTGCCAACCGGCTGGCCTCGGCGGAACTCTACAAGGGTGTTGTTTACGTCCATAATCCCAAAATGTTCTATCTGGGCATGCAGGACCAGTGGTTCACCTTCAACATGTTCGACGCACAGGCTTGGTGGGTTCGCGATGCCATCCTTGGCAAAATCGACATCTCGGGCATCTCCAAAGATGAGATGCTTGCGGACGTGAAAGAGCGTGAAACACGTGAAGATGATGATGATGACGTAAAATACGCCATTCGCTATCAGGCGGATTACGTCAAGGAACTCGTGTCCGAAACCGATTATCCCAGTTTCGATATCGATGGCGCCTGCGAAGCCTTCTTTGAATGGAAAAAGCACAAGTCCGAAGACATCATGGGCTTTCGCAACAACCGCTACAAATCGGTCATCACGGGCACCATGGCGCCAGTTCACCACACCCCGTGGAAAGAAGCGCTGGACGACAGTATGGGCGCCTATCTTAAGAACTAAGATCCGCGCGGCACTTTCGGGGCAGCAGATAAGTAACCCTTCAATCTGTTGCCCACTCCCGCATCCCCAACCGCGCTGGCAAAGCCCTCACACTTGGGTGTTAGAACATGGCATCTCAGATTAACGTTACATCCGGCAGGCCAAAAGAGGTCGTAAATCCCTCAAAAGCCTTTCCAGCCACAGACTACCTTCTGGCGTTTGAAGCCGCCGCAAAGATGCAAAACTTTGCGCGCGCTAGTGAGGCCCTGAATCTTTCAGAAACGACGGTCCGCCGCAAAGTTCGGTTTTTGGAAAAATACTACGACATGCCCTTGTTCATCCATGGGCACCGCTCAATCTCACTCACTCAAAAAGGCACAGTTCTACTGGCGGCAGCTGAACAATCTTTAGATCTGCTGCGCGATGTCAGCCCGGACGTGCCCACACATTATTTGGACAATACGGTGTCTATTGCGGCGCCTAATTCCGTGGCGTCCCTGTGGTTAACGCCGCAACTGTGCAAATTCAAAAACACCATCGGGCGTATACGTGTGTCAGTAACCGCCTCTGACAACACCGCCGATTGCATGCTCGACGCAATGGATCTGATCATCGCACACGGAGACGGACACTGGCCGGGATACGAGGCGCAGTTTCTCTTCGGTGAAACAATCTTTCCGGTGTGCAGCCCTAGCTATTTAGAGCGCCATCCAGAAGCCATGGATTCCGCAGCCCTGTTGCAACTGGACTTGATCGACGTCGAGAGCTCCCACACCGGGTCGATGACATGGGATGCATGGCCGCGCAGCACCGGACATCCGACATTTCCCATGGATAATGTGATGACGGTCAACACCAACCCTCTATCAGTGCAAGCTGCCGTCGAAGGTCTGGGCATTGCCTTAGGATCTGCTCATCTGGTTGATGCACTATTGGACAGTGGCGCCTTGGTCCGCCCCTTGGGCGATACTTCAATACGGGAACGATCAGCGTATTACCTGCTCAGCAATCCCCTATGTGAATCATTCCCCGAAAAACGCATCGTCAAAGAATGGCTTCTTCGTCTTAGCGCAGATCGCAAACGATATGACGACCTTGACGCAACAATACGTTCGCCCACTCAAAAGCACAGAAACAAATGCCAAATTGGTGACCCCGCGCAGGAGATATAAGTCATGTTGGTCTCAAATTATCCTGAAGTCATTCCCGGACCGCCGAAACCAAGCGTCATTATTGAACCGGCAGTCTTTTCCCTGCCCCCGGGAACCGAGCGCTACGTGGTCCATGGTGCTACCGCCATCCTCATTCGGCTGGAACCGGGTGACCAAATGGAGATTGAAAACACCGAAGGCGGGCAACCCTGCGAGATCACCTGCGCCGACCCCAGCGGCCGGTTTGATGCCGGGCTGATCGGTGCCATCGATGGTGGGGCCGCTGTTGGCTTGCAAACCTTGTTGGCGTCAAACGATCAAGCCCTACACGGTTTACAATTAGGTATCAAAGCACGTGGTTTGGATATCTCGAATGCCAGCGCCGTTAAGCTCTTTGACCAGCAAACCCTCGCACGCACCACCGAGACATTCACCACGCAAGATGAATGCCACGCGATCATCGCAGCCCCCGGCGATATCATGGACTTTGAACAACAAAACACCGCAACACCCTTAACCATCTATGTGCGTCGCGCTGTCATCAAGGGGCATCCAAAGTTCGAGCTGCCTGATCCTCTTGCAGAACCCTTGCAAAGTATCAGAATACATTCGGCAACTGCAGAGGCATATTTTGTCAAAGCTGGCGACTACATCCAGATTCAGGATGTAGATGGCCGCCAGTGCACTGATTTTCAATGTTTTTCGGTCCGCAAACTGGACAAGGGGATTGTGCATCCACTGGATGTCACCACCACGCGCACCGTTTTACATCACAACTATGCAATGCCGGGGCTGCACGCAAAATATTATGATCAAGACATGATCCCACTGGTTGAGGTGATACAAGACACCTGTGGACGGCACGATTCCTTTGCGCTGGCCTGTACCGCGAAATACTACGACGACATCGGCTACCCCGGACATGTCAACTGTTCCGATAATTTCAATGCCGTTCTGGCCGAGCATGGTGTACCCCCCCGCCCCGGCTGGATGGCTACGAACTTTTTCTTCAACACAGCGCTGGACGAACACGGCGTTCTGACCTCGGATGAACCTTGGTCGCGCCCTGGTGACTATGTCTTGCTGCGCGCCTTGACCGATCTGGTTTGCATCAGCTCCGCCTGTCCTGATGACACCTCGGCCGCCAACGGTTGGAACCCCACAGACATTCATGTGCGCGTCTACAGCTGCTCACAATCCTTTCAGCGCTCAATCGCCTATCGTCCCACCCCAGATGCGGAACCCAAAATGACCAAAGAAACAGGCTTTCATGACCACTTTGCCCGGTTCACCAAAAACTTCATCGAATACAATGGGTTTTGGCTGGCCAATTGCACCTCCACCGCCGGTCCAATCGAGGAATACCACGCCTGCCGCCAAAAATGCGTCGTGCTAGACCTCAGCGCACTGCGCAAATTCGAAATCACCGGCCCCGATAGCGAGGCCCTATGTCAGTATGTCTTTACCCGTAATATGAAAACCCTGCCGGTTGGTGGCGTGGTTTATACCGCCATGTGTTACGAACACGGCGGCATGATCGACGATGGCACGGTGTTCCGGCTGGGCAAGGACAACTTTCGCTGGATTGGTGGCTCTGACTATGGCGGAGAATGGATCCGTGAAAAGGCAGCGGAACTGGGCCTAAAGGTGCTGGTGCGTTCTTCCACAGATATGCAACACAACATCGCCGTTCAGGGCCCCGAAAGCCGGGACCTGCTGAACAAGGTCATCTGGACCGCGCCGCACCAGCCTAATTTCGAAGATCTGGATTGGTTCCGTTTCACCCCTGCACGCATTGGTCATGATCAGGGCGTCCCTGTTGTGGTCAGCCGCACGGGCTATACCGGAGAGCTCGGCTACGAAATCTTTTGCCATCCCAAGCACGCAAGCGAGGTTTTCGACGCGGTCTGGAAAGCGGGGCAAGATCACGGCATCAGGCCCATGGGTCTGGAAGCGCTGGATATGGTGCGGATTGAGGCCGGTTTGATCTTCGCTGATTATGATTTCAGTGATCAAACCGATCCTTTTGAAGCCGGGATCGGCTTCACCGTGCCGCTCAAATCCAAAACCGATGATTTCATCGGACGCGAGGCGCTCATCCGACGCAAGGAAACGCCTGCTCGTAAATTAGTTGGCCTTGATATCGAAAGCGCCGTGGACGTGGCGCATGGGGATTGCATTCACATTGGACGCGCCCAGATTGGTGAAATTACCTCCTCCATGCGGTCCCCAATTCTGGGTAAAAACATCGCGCTGGCCCGTGTGGACGTGACCCATCATGCTATTGGCACCAAGGTCGAGATTGGGAAGCTCGACGGGCACCAAAAACGCCTGCCTGCTACCATTGTTCCGCTTTCGCACTATGATCCGCAGAAAACCCGACCCCGATCTTGATTTTACTTCCATTATCGGAAGCAGAAATAGGCCCGCTACAATCCTAAATACCATTTTACCGTGCCTATTTCTGCTTGGGTGCGTGTCGAGGCGCGCTGGCAACATGGCGCAGCATTTCCCAGGTCATTTCTCCTGCGACCGTCTTGACTTCAGAATTGTGCAGCAGTTGTTCGACAAGTCGAGAATCTGCACGACCTGCGGTACGCCCAGAAAGATGATCGGCCAGTACCGGCCAGCGGTTCTCGAGAATTGTCCAACGCACTAATGCGTCAGGATCGGAGCGATGACTTGATTGGATGTCAAATCCACGCCGAAATCCATAGGCGTTCAAGAGCCGCTTCATCGCACGTGGATTAGGCTCGAGCAGATGGGAGTATTGCCCCAAAAAGTGTTCACGTTCGCGGGTCAGATCTTTCGATTGCATGCGCTGGAAAGCCCGTGCACCTGCGATAGCGGCGTGAGAAGGGTCGGATCGAAATTGGTCGACGACTTCGATTATCTCTTGCTCAGTGTTTGCCAATTCAAGCTGCTCAGTGATTTTGCGATCAATCGCGTCACGTTCGTCGGAAGATGTCGGTTGTTGTTTGAGAACTAGTTGATTCCAGAATTCGTCGCGCTGAACCTGTACCAGGTGTGGAACCTCGATCGAAAGTTGAAACATCTTTTCCAGAAACATATGCCCAAGTGTTCGACCTGGCTCGGCAATTGGTTCACTGAATGATTTATATATCTGTTCATAAGAGGAGCAGATCCAATCTCGATCAGCAGCGACTACATACAACACGCGAGCACGGCGAAAGAGTGTCTGGATATCTTGTAATAATTCGACAACAAACTTTGCATCGCAACGATCAAGATCGTCTATAAATACGGCAACTGGGCGCCCGATCTCGCCGACCATTGCCTCGTAACGTTGTGTCAACGGACCCAGTGGATCACGAGTAAGCTCTACATAGCGTTTGGCAGCACGAGCATTAAAAAAAGTCATTTCTCCCTTCACAAGAAAAAACGATCCTATTAATCCGATCAAACCTGTGAGGTTTTTAGTGGTTTCACCCCAGTTGCTATCGTTCGGCAATTTGTGAAAAAAAACGAGATACAGGGCCACAAGACCAACCAACAGACCTGCTATAGTTGGCGCCCATCCCGTGCGAACTTGCCAGCTTAGGTGGCGAATTCGTACGCGCCAACCATCTTTTCCCGACCAATCACCCAGTTGTTTGTGTGCTTGCCGGTAGACAGAATCCATCAGGGTCCACCATGCGGGCCCTAGGTTTTGGTTACGCCAAGCATTGTATTCGACAATGACCCATGGCGGACCTGACTCAGCATTAAGCCATGGATCTTTTGGTTTTTGAGGCGCAATCTTGCCTGACAAAAGCACGTCACGCAAAAAATTCAAAATCGATGTCTTCCCAGAACCCCAACGCCCGTGCAGATGAACGATAAAGCTATTGTCCTCTCGGGTTGAATCATGATCGCTCCAGACCTCGTCGATGATCGTACCGAGTGTTTCTGCGACGGCCTTACGGTTCAACTGGTCCTCAACGGCAGGCCGGTCTGGATAGAAAGGCGCGGTTTCACTAGGCGGTGATGTAACTGGTGCTTTCACGCGCCGCTTAGGTTGGTTTTGAGTAAAGTTCGACGACGGAGGAGCCATGTCCGAAAAAAGCCCCTCCTTAATCGCGAGTGTAGGCGAGTCCGTATGCCCTTCGAGAATTTCGGCGACGTCGTAAACTATATCTTGCCTCATTTTTGGAAATCTGCTTGATACTTGACGCTCGATATCGGGCGCGTCGGGAAATTCAATGAGAGCCAAGGCTTCCAATGTTTGCGGCCCAAGAACACCATCCAAAGGACCCGCATATTGACCGGTATCTGCCAGTCCGTGCTGCAGCGCCGTTAGCGCCGCCACCCTCCAGTCTGACGAACGCCTCAAATAGTCGAGTATGCTCTCTGTTCGCCGCGCCTGAGGATTGATCTTGAGCAATGAGGCAAGCACAGGATCGGCATTAAGCACTGGCGTGTCGCTAAAACGCAGCTCTTTCAGATTTCCCAATTCTGTTAGTGGCCCGAGATCGCGGACCCCAGTCCCGTCCAAATTGAGCTTTTCAAGCTTTTCCAAACCTCTGAGAAGGGTGATGTCGGAAATTTCTGTGTTCGCCAGTCGCAAAGCGCGAAGCTCTTGAAGTTTAGCGATCTCCGGCGGAAGTTCATTCAACGCCTTGAAACGTGGGTCTCCTTTATGGCTGTCTCCGTCAATCTCCATTGTTCTTGTGGATAAGTTGAGGCCCGTTGAGTGAGCTTTCGAGGCAAGTGAAATACGCTGCTGCGCAAGCTCATAGGCATCTACTGCCGGGTTTTTCATCACAATCCTCCACGCCAATGGGTAGAATTATGACTGTGTTGAACAATCTATGCAAACTAGGGCCCAAGTGCCCACGACACCCGAGTTAACGCAATCTCTTGAGTTCGTTTAAGGTTTCGCCTTCTCTCTAAATGGCAAACAAATTGAATTCGAATGTTATTGCCGCAGCCAAATAGACCCCTTCTTGTTGTTGTCGGGTTTGGCAAACGCTGCGCCGCAGCTTCCCCAGACCAGCCATTCAAGCACAGGTTCAGCACTGTGATGACCTAAACCAAGAATGTTTCGGAACGATGTCCGTTGCTTTCCGCTTTCGCACAGCCTCGCTGCGCTCTAAACAACCCTATCTACGATAGTCCGGGAAAGATCATGGCGCAAAAATCCACCATCTATAAAGTTGAGCTTTCCGTTTCCGACATGGATCGTCACTACTATGAAACCCACAAGCTGACCGTTGCCAAACACCCGTCTGAGACGGATGAGCGGCTGATGGTGCGTCTTCTCGCTTTTGCATTGAATGCCAATGAACATTTGGAACTTACCAAGGGCCTTTCAACTGATGATGAGCCGGACATTTGGCAGAAAAGCCTGAGTGGCGAGCTTGAATTGTGGGTGGCGTTAGGACTTCCAAGCGAGAAGATTGTTCGTCAATCTTGTGGCAAAGCCAAAGAGGTAATCATCTACAGTTATGGTAGAACGGCTGAGGTGTGGTGGGAAAAAATCAAAAACAGCACCACCCGGTTTGACAACCTCAAGGTGGTCAATTTCTCAGAGACGGATACCCACGATTTGGGAAACCTTGCAAGTCGCTCAATGAAGCTGCAGGTCAACATTCAGGACGGTGACGTGATGGTCAGCGTCGACGATAGCATCGTTTATGTGACCCAAGCCAAATGGAAAAACACCTTATAGGCGCGAGCTGCTGAGCGAAAGAAACCTGTAATCTGCTAGGAATATGTGCGTGGCGGGTCAACGCCATCACTGATGTCTCCCCCTAACCTACCCTTGATCAACATCATCAAAGATACCCGGAACAAGGTCTTCCCAAAACGTCGCGACCTCTTTGATATTCATAGGTGACATCCAGCCGAAACGTTCAAAATCGGCACGCGCACCGCTGTCTTCGATCCGACTGAGGAAAAGACGTTTGTCTGCGTCTCTTTGTGTTGGCGTACGGGCCAGAACGGCCTCTTGCACCCGCCCCAGCCGCTTTGCTTTGGCACTCTGTGGTGATGCTTGTGCAGCCCCCTGCCCTGCCCCGCCAAAATCATCTTTCAATGCGGCGCTCAAGTACCCAACCATGCTTTCGACATTTTGACGTTGGCTGACATAATCCAGTTTCTGCGCCACCACATCTTCACCGTGCACCTGCAACCACTGGCGGGCCAGACGGTCGCTGACGCCAAGTTCGCGCAGCTTAGTGTATATCGCGCCATGGCGCAGCCCTGCCCCATCATCCAGATCCAGAATAGCCAATTGTGGGTTTTCCTGAATCTTAAACCGGATGTCCGTCACCGCCCTGCCCCGCTTGCGCGTTTCCGGTGTCACCATGATATTGCTGGTTTTATTGATCTCAGCCACGGCTGGTTTGATCACCTTGGCGTTCAGGTGTTTATAGCTTTCGTAATAGTTGGAATCGTCCAACCCCATTAGCCTGCGAAACATTTCCAAAGACCACCAACCTGTACTGCCCGTGCGCACAAACCGATAGCAGTTTTCATAAAGCGCCAGTGCGTGACCACTGGTAAAACGCCGCTGGATGTTCAGATTGATCAAAGCAAAGACCTTTGGATCATGCAACTTTTCCGCCAAGGCCGGCGAATAAGCATATTCACAAACACCGTCTTTCAACTTCGCATAGCTCAACAGGCTGGACACCCCCCACTCCTGTCGACCTTTTTCATCCAGCATGTCCCATTCCGCAACGGTTTCCGCCAACCCGCGCAAGGATTGTTTCAGTGTTTGAAAGTCATTGGAGTTATAGCCAATCATCAAACACAACGTCCGCGCGTCAATCTGATGCCGTGTCTGACTTGAAAGGGTATCGTAAGCGTTCAAAAGCAAGACATTCGATAACTTACGCTGTAACAGCGTCAGCTTGCCCGACACGTGAATCGCCGCCACATGTTTTTTTACTGCTGCTCGCCGTAGGGAGCCGGTCAAACGGTCCCGTGGAATCTCGTCCATTGCTCGCCTCATTATTCTTCCGTAAATATGCCTTTTTAGGAACCCATCGTCAATTCACCAATAGGTTCTTAATGATGCGAACGGTGGCCCTGTAAATGGGTTCCTATACTAAAAAGAACCTATCCAAGAACAACGAAAGGTACCAATATACGGGATATCAGGCCAACACTTCCAACGTATTGTTACTGAATTAGACACTAAACCACGCAAACCGGACTCTGGTTCCGTAAATCCTGCGAATCGGGCCCCTTCCTCCTGTATATGGGGCCATTTTATCCTGTAAACTGGTACTTATCCACCTGTAAACAGGTTCCTAAACTACGCTAAGTATCTGATAAAAAATTATTTTTTCATCGCAAAGATTCTAAATATTACTAAAGACTCTACAACTTTGTTGATGTCATTTTAGTTTGAATTGATTGGTTTCGTCGCGAAACCGCGAGAAATGATTCCCTTCTGAGGATTGATGTGCGATAGATGTCAGTAAATTGCAATGAATAGCGCACATCTCAGAGGAAGCACGATGACATCAGGCAAAGATCACCTTCCACCATATTTCAACATTGATCCTGCTGCAGCGGCAGAACGTCTTTCTGACCCTATCGATACGGCCCGATTCGCGAAAGCCGCCGCTTTTGCGGGGCGCGGTCGTGAAGATCTGGCAAAACGTGGCTATGCCCCCGACGGAAAAAAACGACTGCGCCGGTTTTCTACCTGGGAAATATGCCGATACCTCATCCCCGTCGCTCCGGCCCATTTCAGACGCGTGTTGAAAAAGAACCCAACCCTACCCCAAGGACAGGGTGAGGGAAATTCCAAATGGTTCTCAATCGAAGACGTATTGGCCCTCCGTCACCACTTTGCCAGCGAAGGGGCTGCCGACCGGGAATACATGCCCTGGCGCCCCGAAGGTCTGCCCGCCAAAATCATTGCCGTTGCCAATTTCAAAGGCGGTGTTGGCAAAACATCAACCTGCGCCCATCTGGCGATGTCTGCCGCCTTGGATGGCTACAAGGTGCTGGTCATTGATCTGGACAGTCAGGGCTCGCTGACCTCGATCATGGGTGGCGACGTCCCGGATGAATGGTCCACGGCCTTTCCCTTGATGGCCAAGGATTATGCCAAGGCGATGCAAGCAGAAAATGAGGTGCGCAGCGCGGCGGGGACACCCCCCCTACCCTTCGATGAAACATTGACCGAGGCTTCGAATGTCTCGGCCCGCGATATCATTCAGACCACCCACTGGCCAAATATTGACTTGCTCGGTGCTCAGCTCAATTTGTACTGGGCTGAATTTCAAATTCCGGTCTGGCGCATGGGCCTGCGCAGCTGGCCGCTCTGGGATGCGTTGACCAATGCGCTGACTAACGAACGCATCGTTGACGACTACGATATCATCCTGATCGATACTCCACCGGCTTTGGGATACTTGACCATCAACGCGCTTTCAGCCGCCGACATTTTGTTGGTTCCTCTGGGGGCTTCATTTTTGGAATTCGATTCAACAGGTCGATTCTTTGATATGCTCTATTCCACCTTTGCCAGCATCGAAGACGGTGAAAACGCTGCCCGGCGCCGCGAGGGCCTGCCAGAGTTTCGGTTTGAGTGGGATGCCGTTCGGGCGTTGATCACGCGGTTTGATGCCAATCAGCAAACTGATCTGGCCAATGTGATTCAGGCCTATTTTGGCGACTTCATGACAACCTTTCGGCAAGAGGTCACCGCCATGGTTGGACAGGCTGGTGAACAGGTTAATGGAATTTATGAGGCTGATTACCGCGAGTTCAACAGAGACACCTATGTGCGCGGTCGCGAAACATTTGATCGGTCTTGGGCTGAGGTCAAAGAGTTGATCCTGGGTGCATGGTATCGAGATCTACAAGAGGCGCAACAAGACGCCGCAGAACAAGAGCAGAAGGAAATGAGCAATGGCTAAACGGAGAAAACTAGAAACGCCAAGTGCAGCGGATTTGAATAAAATCGAGGATGAGTTTCGCCGCGAAACCTCTGGTCGGGCACCTGCGGGTCCGGGATCTGCAGTGGCACCAATTGCGCAAATTGCAGCGGATACAGCGGCAATGTCCCAAGCTGTACCAGCAGAGCAACGCGCGGAAAATGCCCGCAATGCAGCAGACGCCAAAGAGTTGGCTAAGGTTCGATCAGATGGTCTTTTGATGGCCAATTTACTGCTGACGGAAATAGATGCTGATGCGATGATCCGCGACCGGATCGATCTGGATCAGGCAGACCTGATGGAGCTGCGCCTGTCGATCGCAGCAAACGGCTTGCGCCTCCCAATCGAGGTTTTTGAGCTACCAGAGCCGCGCCCCAATGGTGCCCGATACGCGTTGATTTCCGGTTACCGTCGTTTCAAAGCAGTGCAGGCCTTGCACGAATTGACCGAGAAAGACATCTATACACAGATTCGTGCGATCATCCGACCGCGTTCAGATGCGGACGCAGCTTTTGTGGCCATGGTTGAAGAAAACGAAGTGCGCTCCGAGCTGAGCCATTTCGAACGTGGCCGCATTGCCGTGATATCAGCCCAGCAGGGCGCCTTTGTGAATGTCGAAGACGCGGTCAACAAACTGTATGCCACGGCGTCAAAGGCTAAACGCTCCAAAGTGCGATCATTTGCGATGATCTTTGAAGAACTGGGCGATATGCTGTCGTTCCCGGAACAACTGACAGAAAAGCGCGGCCTGCGTTTGGCACAGGCGCTGCGCTCGGGGGCAGAGGGCACGCTGCGCGAGGCCTTGTCTCAACAATCTGCGACCAATGGAGATGACGAGTGGGAGGTGCTTGAGGTGGCGCTGGATGCCACAGAAATTGCTCCACGTGACGCCAGCCGTGGCGGACGACCTAAATCCAAAACACCTCAGGCACTGGGTTGGCAGAATGCCGATACTCTGCACACGTCTGCCGGGATTACGCTGCGCAAGCTGCAAGACAGCAAGGGCTATGTTCTGCGTTTTGAGGGGGCTGGGTTGGATGCTGATCTGATGGATTCTCTGATGACGGAAATTCAAGCTTTGTTGGAAAAATCCCACTAGGTTTCGCTGCGAAACCTAGCCATCACAGACTGGGCATAACATATGCAGGCGTTAAACTATAAGGTCTAAGCGATTGATTTGTGTCTGATACGAGCGGCGGAGCGGGCAGGGTGTTTGTATTTGCATTCTGATTGGTATATACATGCGTATATCGGAGACCTGCAGATGATTGAAACCAAAATTCGCAAAGTTGGAAATTCAGCGGTCATGACGTTGACCGCAGAAATGTTGACCATGCTGGATGTGAAAGAGGGCGACACATTGTTTGTTGTTCGTGGTGATGATGGATCGCTTAAAATCATGACCCATGACCCTGCGGTGGCCGAAGCTCTGGCTGCGGCTGAGATTGTTATGGATGAAAACCGTGATCTGCTTGAGGCGCTTGCGTGACAGGCCTGATTTGGGTTCCGCTGCGCGCCATTGTTACCGTACATGACCGACAGATCTCTCGCCACGGCGGCGGCTCTGGCCTGCGGGATGCGGCCTTGCTGGAAATGGGTTGTGCCCGGGCGCTGAACCTTGCGACCTATAACGAGCAAGCGACACTGCATGAGATTGCCGCCGCTTATGCATTCGGAATCGCCAAAGCACATGCGTTCGTTGATGGCAACAAGCGGACTGCCTTTGTGACGGCGGTGACGTTCTTGCGGCTTAATGGCCTGTCCTTCCGTCCCGACCCGGTGGAAGGTGTGCGCATGATGGAAATGCTGGCCTCTAGCGATGTTTCTGAGGCGCAGTTTGCCGCGTGGTTGGAGCAGAGGAGCAGCCCTTTAGGGGAACTCTGAATACCATTTGGAGTGATCGCCTGCATGATTGTCCATCCCGGGTTTGGTCAAGCAACCTCTCGGTTGGATGAAACTGTCGATCCGGCGTTTTGGGTTCTCATTCCACAGGATGTTGAAGGCGCAGAGCTTGGGATAGAATTCCAGATGAGCATAGGGCAGGTGGTCATGTACCCACCAAGCGAGGGCGCGCCAGTCTGCACCTTTGGCATAGCGATCGGCAAACCAGGGAATGACGATGCAAGCGGCAGCGCCTTTGTGGCCCTGATCGTCCAGCATATCCCAGATGTGGTAAGCCGCATTGTATTTGACGCTTGCCCCATGTTTGCGGGCATTGCCGAAGGCGGTCACCTTGGCAGAGCGGTATCCCGACCGAGTAGCAATGCGACCGAATTTGGCCTGCAGGGGTTCCAAAAGGGCCTGGCAAAGCTGGGTCCCGGTTTCAATCGCAAGATCTGGGTCTTCCGGAATGTTAGGAATGCCGTAGAAATTCGCGATCTCCGACATTAGAAAATCCCTCAAATAGAAGTTCTGACTGAGACGCACACGCCCAAGTTCCTCCAAGCCTTTCATTGATTTGGGTTTTCGCATTGGTTACAGTCCTGCGGCTTTGGTGAGGTTGATTTTGAACCGGTCTCTGTTGCGTTGATAGCGGCGCGTCATCTCGGCAGTGGCGTGACCAAGGTGTTTTTGCATATACCGCTCATCAACCTGCGCAGAGGAGGCGAGGCCCGCGCGCAAAGAGTGGCCAGAGAAGAGTTTTAGGCGTTCGTTTTCAGGCAGGTCCGCACGGACCCCAGCCTTAAGCACGCAGGACTTGATCAGCCGAGCCACGTGTTTGTCATTCAGGCGATGCTCCAGCGCGCGTTTGCCATCGCGCGAGGTACGGGTAAAGACCGGACCAAAGTTGATCTTGGCGAAGTGCAGCCATTGCTCCAGCGCGTGCACGGGACAGGTGTGTTCGCTGGATCCTCTGCCAATCTCAACCTCGCGCCAACCGGTTTTGGCATTGAGCGTCAGGAGGGCACCTGGGTCTTGGATATCGATCCAGCCACCAGAATCCGGGGTGTCATCCTTGCCCAGATCCAAACTGACAATTTCAGAGCGCCTGAGCCCACCGGCGTAGCCAATCAACAGGATCGCCCGATCCCGTAACCCGCGCAGATCAAACGGCAGGGTACTGACCATCGCCAGAATATCTTCGGGCGTGATCGCTTCTTTTTGTGTCGGCGGACGGGCATGCTTGCGCTTGATCCCGGCCAGCACGGCGGCGATGTGGCGATTTTTGCGGTCCAAAGTGAAGCCACGCTGTGAATAATTCCACCCAAGGCCTGAGAGCCGGCGTTCAATTGTGCTAACGGATAGGGGGCGGAGCTCCGACTGCGAAGGGGAGGGGCCAGTGGGAGCTGCCAGATCGGTCAGATACAGCCCAATCATCTCGGGCGAGGGGGGCAGGGGGTCCGTGCCCTTTTGCCTGCACCAGCGGTTAAAATGTGCCCAGTCCCGGGCATAGGCCTTTAACGTGTTCTCAGAGGCGGCTTGGCGGGCGTAACCGCGGGCGTTCTCGATCAGCCGATCCAGTGTCCCGGACCCTGCAACATGGGAGGGCAGGGCGAGAGCGGCATCGCTTTCGTCGTGATGAACCTCATCAGGTTGGAATGATGGTCCTGAGCTCGATTTCTCGGTGTTTTCCGGCATGGTGCTGCGCTGCTTTTATTATGTCCGATAATGTAAACTTATTGGACATAAAGGTGTTCTGTAAAGTGCGGCGGTTATTACAGTATATAGTGGTCATAAGCGCCGTCATGAGTTAGTGTAGTGGCATGACATATGCCCACGTTGATATGCACGACGAGTTTGAGACCCTCCCCCAGATGCCACCCTGGATCACCCAGGTAGGCGTGGATTCCCCTGAAGATGCGGTGTTTTTGTCGGGGGCCGCATTGAGTTTTCTGCACCATGTTCTACACGGCTCCGGTGTCCCTCTGGTCTTACTGCGGGCACGTCTGGCGCTGCAAGCGGCCGAGGCCTGTGTGGCTTTATCGGGACGATCAGAGCGGGCAGGGGCGTTGCGCGATGAGGTGCATCTGCTGCGCCCGGGTGATCAGCCTGGCCCGGCAGGGGCCACATTGATCCAATGGCAAAAAGCAGTGGAGCACCCTGTCTCTGTGGGCGCGGTGGCGAGAGCTTTGTCAAAGATGCAGGGCGAAGAGATTGCGGAATGGTTGGATGCTGGGCAGATAAGAGGGCAGGGTGATACGGTTGCACGCGCCGCGACTGTGTTGGAATCTGTCTTAAGGGCGCATCCACAGGATGAGGTCACGGCAGCTATTCTGGCGGATGCGACCTTGGCGCAGGCGTTGGGCTGGGACCACATCGTGCCATTGTTGGCTGTTGGCTTGAAGCCTAGCGACTGGCGTAAGACGGGCACGGCCCTGCGATTGGCTTGCCATCAGGCGGTCTTGGCGGCGGTGCAGGGCGCCCACCCTTTGGCCGCGGATCTGACCCGACGGACGGCGCGCTTACAGGCGGTCACTCCGAAACTGCGCGCCAAGGGGGCAGGGACCGCGGCGCAAATGTTTCTATGCAGGGATGCCGTCACCCCGGCGGAATTGTCCGCCTCGATAAGCGGAACAGGTCTGTCGGATCGGGGTGCGCGACGGTTCTGTGAGCGTCTGGTCGAACTGGGGGCGGTGCGCGAATTGACCGGGCGCGAGACGTTCCGGATCTATGGGGTGTAGCCATGAAAGATCATCCTGATGTCGGATTTGATCGAGAGTTGGAAGACCTGCCGCCGGAGTTACGCTGGCGCGAGTGGATGCGGCGCATTGAAGTGGTGCTGTTTGCCTCGGCCACGCCGGTGCCGCGCGCAGATCTGGCGCGCGTGGTGGGGCAGGGGGTGTCGGTTGATCTGTTGCTTGAGGATCTGAAGGCAGATTTGATGGAGCGACCCTATGAGATTGCGGCCGTTGGTGAGGCCTGGCAGCTGCGCACACGCCCCGTCTATGCGGATGTGATCCGTGCCACGGCGGATGTGGGGGCACAGGACCTGGATCTGCGCGCATTTGATGTCGCGGTGCTGGCGGCGATTGCCTATCACCAGCCTATTACGCGCGACAGGTTGAAAGACATCTTTGGCAAGGACATCAGCCGCGACCTGATCGGCCGTCTACATGCCCGTGGCCTGATCTCCACCGGCCCGCGCAGCCCCCGCCGCGGCGCACCCTATACCTTTGTCACAACCCAGCAGTTTCTGGTGGCGTTTGATCTGCAAAGCCTGCGCGACCTGCCCGACAAGGAAATGCTGGAAGATGCGGGGATCGCCGGGGCAGGGGGCACAGATGCAGATCCGGCTTGAAAAGATCGACCCGGCAAAGCGGCAAAAACGGTTCTATGTGATGCGCATCGCCCAAACCCTGTTTGGCGAATGGTGTCTTATCCGTGAATGGGGGCGGATTGGTTCCCGAGGTGGACAGAGGATGGCCGATTACGTTGCCTCAAAAGCGGACGCGGAAGCCGCCCTCAATAAACTATCCAATCAGAAATGCCGCCGTGGGTATTACTTGTGTGAAATGCAGCACGCTATCTGACACACACCGCAATCGTTGATCTAACGTTTCGACCAATTGTTGGCCACTAGGGAATACGAAGTCCTTCAGGCAGCGAAATCTACCGGATATTGCCATAGCGTAGCTGATCGATAGTATTGACCCCTATAGCTCAAATATGATTTACATATGAGCTATAGAAAGGGATTCTATCACTCATGAAATGGAACTGGAAATTACCAGATTGGCCGGACTTTCGGTACGACATGACGGAACTCGCGCCGCTGGAACAGCGGTTTTTGCTATCTTCGGGCGAAATCCTTGGTGCCGTGCACCATGTCAGCCCATCCGAGCGTGATCAATTACGCATCGACCTGCTGAGCGACGAGGCGATGAAAACCAGTGCCATAGAGGGCGAGATGCTGGATCGGTTGAGCGTCCAGTCTTCATTGCGCCGCCAGCTTGGCCTGACCCCCGATAGCTACCCGGCAAAGCCGCGGGAGCAGGGGGTCGCGGAGATGATGGTCGATGTCTATTCCACCTACTCTGAGCCACTTACACATGAGACACTGTTTCGGTGGCACGGCATGCTTCTGTCTCATGATCGCCAGCTTGAAACGATTGGCGCTTATCGGCGTCATGCAGATGCGATGCAGATCGTCTCTGGCCGCATTGACCGTCCAACGGTGCATTTCGAGGCACCCCCATCAGGGCAGATACCTGCCGAGATGGGGCGGTTTATGGAGTGGTTCAATAGGACGACACCCGGATCCGCCGGTCCGTTACCCGCCCTGACCCGGGCGGGTCTCAGTCATCTCTATTTCGAGAGCGCCCATCCCTTCGAGGATGGTAACGGCAGGCTAGGCAGGGCATTGGCAGAAAAGTCCCTGGCACAGAATCTCGGTCAACCCAGCCTCATCGCGCTCGCCTTCACTATCGAGCGTGAGCGGAGGGCGTATTATGACCAATTGGAGCAACATCAGAAAACACTTGATGTCACGGCATGGCTCGTTTGGTTTGCCGAAGTCGTGCTGACGGCACAGCAAGTAACCCTTGATCGCGTTGGGTTCTTCATCTCGAAGGCACATTTCTACGATCAGCATCGGGATAAATTCAACGACCGGCAAGCCAAGGCAATCGAACGGATGTTTAGGGAAGGACCTGACGGGTTCACGGGCGGACTCAGCGCGGAAAATTACCTTTCTATCACAAGAACCTCCCGGGCAACCGCGACACGAGACCTGCAAGACCTCGTTGACAAGGGAGCCCTCAATCGCACCGGTGAGCGCCGATACACGCGCTATTGGCTGAACGTGGGCAACAATAGGAAGTCTATTTAAGGCTTATGAGGCCTAGGAGCATCGTCAACTTGTTGACCTGTGGCCACAAATGCGTAGCCCACTCCGATGATTTGTACGATTTCCCCGTCCCGCCTCAAGGGTTACCGCTTCCCAACTTCTATCATTTCCTACGCGGTCTGGGGGGATTGTCAGGTTATTTTCAGCGGCAGCGAAATTTTCTATCCGTGTCGCTTCAAGGGTGCAGTTCTGTAGCATATTGATTCCAGTGGAGAAATGCAGTTGCTCGTTTCTGGCGATAGGTAGAGGCGGTCATCTTGTGGCGGCGTGGTCGGAACAAGTTCGCCGTTTCATCATGGGCTGTCAGAAACCTCTGCGCTTGACGGGCTGATTTGAAACGGCCCTGTATTTTTTCTCGTTTGCGCGTTGGCCTATGCGACCCCTCGATCCGATTGTTCAATCCTTTATGGGCTCGGTGATCCACGTCCAGTGCGAGCTTGCGAAAGGCGGCACCGTAGCTACGCAGCTTGTCTGTCACTATGATCCGAGGCTTCCCCCAGCGGGCTATCAATCTGGCGATGAACCGTTTTGCCGCGCGCGCATTTCGACGTGTTTGCACCAAGATATCGAGAACCTCACCATTGCTGTCCACGGCGCGCCATAGCCAGTGTTTCACACCGCGGATCATGATCACAACTTCATCCAGATGCCATTTGTCCGATGGCTGCTTGCGCGCCGTCCTGACGCGTTTCGCAATCTGAGCTCCTAATTTTCTGACCCATGCTCGGATCGTTTCATAACTCACAATGATACCTCGTTCAGCGAGCAGATCCTCGACGTCGCGCAGACTGAGCGCAAAACGATGATACGCCCAAACTGCGAAAGAAATGATCGAACGTGGGAAGCGGTGGCCTTTCAGGCGAAGTTGGGAAACTTGGCAGATCATCAGCAGGCGTTACGGACTATTGGGATTGTGGTCAATAACTTGACGATCCCGCTGAGGACTTGGACGGGAAGAGCGCAATCGTTGAGACTACGGTGGAAGCGTCCAACTTAGCTGATCCTGTCCGGCAAAAGTTGATCGTTCGGTTTCGTACAGAACAAAAGTCCACATTTAAAGCTGTCTCCGACATTATTCTCGAAGGTCTGCTATGACTGGCTGCGCTGCGGCATATCAGCTTTGCGCGGAATAGCAGCAATGGGCCGTTTACGTCGTAAGATTTTGCGTATTACGATGCAGATGCAGATGCAGATGCAGATGCAGCGCTGCTTCGGTGGTCGGCAGGAGCCCAAACTAACAACTGCTGCAATCTGTGTGAATGGCTGCCGTTTAATGCTTCACAGCCCCTGCATACACCCAGACATCGGGTCAGTTTTGCTTTCGCGTTAGTCCAATGTGATGGTCAGAGAATATGAACTGCTGTTCGCTGGCCAACGCCTCATGACACGCCGAACATTGCTCGCGAGGCAGAAGTTGTGATATGCTCTCATAGGGTTCAGGATGATGCCCAAAGTTGAAGTATCCCAGATAGCCTGTTTCTGCAGGGAACCGTTGTGCGTCTTTCACCAGCATGGCCAATCCGTTGTAATGGCTTTCGATCAAGACTTCGCCTTCACCAGCTTGCTCTATGGCAGTGAACTCTTTCACGATCTGCGTACCATTGGGCCAAGTTCCGGTGGCCATGTAAATGGCGAACGCCATAGGTTCGACGTAAGTATCGATGTACTCCCTCGTCTGTATCGGAAGATCGTCGATAATGTTGATTTCGCCGTGGGGAATTAAAGTTGTGCCAACATTTACCCAATGCCTGTGATTCAAAGGGCGGTTTACGGTTCCATCCGCATTGAAAGACACAGGTAACTTTATTGACTCTTCGGCCAATGATGCAGCACTAAAACAGGCCAGAATGGCTGCGCCAGCAACAATCCTTCTCATGATATTTCTCCGGCTTAGTTGATTAGCCCGGCCACGAAATTCAGCAGCCGGGATTTTGGATGAGCATAGCTTTAGTTAATTCGCTGGTAGGATGTATGGGAACTCAGAAGTGTAGCGGTGACTGTCATTGGCATTGTCGTCGACCGGTACACCCATCATGAGCTGCAACACGGTGTTCATCGCATCATCTTGGAGGGCGCGCCCATTCAGGTTCTCGACAGCGTAGCTGGCCTCTGAGCCCGTGCGATACGAAATCACGTCCGGCATGACCAAATCCGCTACTTTCTCCGCGTAATCTACGCCGTTGCCGACATCTGCTTTGGATGCAGAAACCGCCCAGAACACATTATTGACGATGGCTTGGCGTCGTTCTTCCACGTCAAGGTCTGGTCGATGTTGTTCGTGGTCTTCCTGAACCGCGGGCGTGTCAGACAGGAATACGTAGGGGAACAGAACGTTAGCGTGTCGATCAACTTGGCTCCACTCGCCTTTGTGCGGAACGGCCGTCGTTGTGAAAACCTTGATCTCGTCGCCCAGCATTGAGTTCGGTATATCAAGGACGATAAAGCTGGCGGTTGCACCCAGGAACAAATCTCCGTCTTCCTGAAAGATCTCTGGTGAAAACGTTCCGTCCTGCTTGGCGGCATTGAATTTGGCCAAACCGACACCATTGCCAAAAAACGGTTCTTCGCCGCGCCCGGCCCAAACTCGAATATCATCAGGCAGGGTCAACAGGTCGCCGACATCCCCTTGACCAAGAGCTTCACCCGTTTCACCAACCTCTGCATTGGGAGAGCCGATCTTGTGGGCCTCGATGTCGTCACCATCAAAAGTGAATGCAAATGTCATGCCGGTTTCAAAGCTATCATCCTTTGCAATATGGATATTATAAAGACCATCATTGCCGAATGTGACACCCGCAGGTGAGTCCACTGAACCGGGCGTGCTGGGGTTCGCAGAAGAAATAATGGTTGTGTAGCCGTCATTGCTGGATTGAAAGACATAAGTGTCGTTGAGGTCGTATTCCGGGTATTGCCCCTGCAATCCCGAAATAAAATGACCAGATGCCAGCGCCATTCCAGCGACGCTCACTGCCGCTAGGGACGCTGTTGTGAAGGTCGCGTATACAGACCCAATTTGATGTTTCATTGTGGTTCTCCCATATGAATTGTGTAGGTTTTGAAACTCGGCATGTCTCCGTGCCGTGTGAAAAACTCTGCGGGGCGATGTCGTCGCTACGGCAGGTCGGCAATTGGCACGAAGCGAAGCGCCGAAGACTTGATACAGTAGATCAACCCCGTAGGCTCCGGCCCATCTAGGAGCAGATACCCGATGTGCCGGTTTGTTGTCTTTGAACACAACTGGATGCGTATCAATCCATGCTCGCGCTCATTGATTTCCTTAATTATGTCAGCTGCAATCGTACCCAAGAAGCTTGGCCATCCAGTTCCGGCATCGCACTTTTCCTCGGAAGAGAACAAAGGCTCTCCGCTGGTGGCATCGACATAGATGCCGACATCCCAGTGATCCCAGAATTCGTTGTCGAACGCGGTTTCTACTCTATCCGCTGGCAACTGACTTGCTCCTGCATCCGAGTGCTTTGATTCACTTCAAGCCTGTGAAGGTTTCTCCGCCGCGGATCGTAAACTACAAAATAGACGGAACGTTCTGTTCCAGCCAATTTGTCTTGCCATTAGGGCAAGACGGTCGCATGTGCCGAAACTTTCGCAGGGGTTTCTACCGTTTTAGCCACTCCTTAGCAGATGTGTCTTATGATCCTCCTTGAGCCTGACCCAGACGCAAGCGCCTGTTGTTAAACAGATCGTATGCCACAGCTAATTCGAACGGAAATATCGAGTTGATCGACGACGATAGGCACCGCTTATGGTCGTGAGTTGATCTATAAACGGGTCTGGTACAGTAGATTGATACCTATTGGTCAATCGGCGGGCCGATACTCCGGCCATTCGTGCCCCTCAGCCAGTTGAGCAAGCGAATGCAAAGCGGGTGTTGGTGTCGATTGCCCTACAGTGGCAAAGGAGACCTTTCTCGACAGTGTGGGCTCGACAATTGGCCGGTGCTCCAGTTCAGGCCTTAGTAGTGAATAGCGGGGGATACAGCAGACACCCACGCCATCCCTGACCAACCCCTGTATCCAATCTTCTCGCTGACTTCTGAAAGCAACTTCAAGTTCAAGGTCCTGTTCTTTGTAAAATTCCAGAACTTCTTCGCGAAATTCACAGTGGAGCCGCTCAACATATTGCTGCTTTGCAATGTCACGTAAAGGTACTGCCTCAAGCTTTGAAAACGCATGATCGGACGGAAAGGCGATGACCATTGGTTCCTCGAACAGGTCAATATAATCCAGCTGAGGATGCGGTGGACCATGTCGGGCGCAGAATGCGCCATCCAAGGCTCCGGATAACAGTAAATCTGGTATGGAGGCGGGTGCAACGTCGTGCAGCAAAATAGAGACCATTGGATGACTGATGCGAAACTCATCCAGCATCGGAGCCAGCACACCAGGGCCAACTGTGCACATCAGTCCTATGTTCAATTCCGCGATTTCGCCTGCATTTACAGCCTTGGCAGTTGCCCGAACCATATGCCGGGTACGATCAATCTGTTCAAAATGAGCCCGCAACGACCTGCCAAGTTCGGTCAGTTCATTGTCGCGACCATCTCTGCAGATTAAATCTCCGCCTAGCTCCGTTTCCAACCGTTTAATTGCTTGTGTCAATGCCGGTTGAGAAACAAAGCACTGCTCGGCTGCCCGCGTGAAGTTCAGAGTGTCAGCGAGTGCCAGGAAATACCTTATCTGATTGAAGTCCACGGTATTCTAAATCTCCTGTTGCCCTTCAAATGTCACGCAGAAGCGATTTAAATGCAAGGCGTGTCCATTGAGGGCTGTTGCCGCAAAAGCATTCTTACGAAAGATTAAGCCGTCAATTTCTAAAGCCGTCATTGGCTCCGATGTCGTGAGCGACTGCTCCGTCCCGTAGAGTGTCAGTTCGAAGATAGCTGGATTTTGCACTCGCGGCGAATGTCTGCAATGCGGGTTGCGACCGCAGAATTAATGACACACGTTGAGTGACCGGTTTGGGCCGATCAGTGATTTTTGCTTGTGCTAATCAGATTAGACAGGGCTGCGGGGAGACGCAGCCCTGACATTTAGGATGAGGCAGGCGGAACCAGCCGCCATCACACTAACGCTCATCGACACGGTGATCTCAATAAATTGAGCGATGTATCGTTTATAGAAACGTATGTGCTTTGTTGCTTTGTTGTTCTCACAAGTCTCGGTCTTCTCTTCACGGACTTCTTTACTGCTTTTTTCCATCTTCATTCCTCCTTTAATTGATTCTCCAAGCAAGCTCAGAAAGGTTAAAAAATTTATGACGATGAGCAGTGTGACGACAGCAATTGGAATCGAACCCGCAACTCCTCCGAAGGTCAATCTTATTGATACGTTAAATAGAAGAATGACGGAAAACAAGCCGCGTGAGGATGACGAATTAGGATGAGCCGCAGCGCAGCATCGTGATCCTCGGTCAAGGTCGACTTTGGGCCGGGTCATCTCCACCATTTTCAGCTATACGAACCTGATGACATACTCTTTGGATACATGGTGCGACCGTTTGGGAACAGCACTGAGCCAACTCGCGAAGGTTCAAGTGCCTTTTCTTGAAGCATATTGGCAGGTGAACTCGCACCCCACGCGCGTGTCATTCAATGGAGTAGATGAAACACCTTTTCCAAAAGATGACGTGGCTGACCTCTATGATCTCGCGCGCTTGGCCTCACGATCCGCCGAAAGTAAGTATTACAAGCCTCTTCGCGAGGCCCTAGACCCGGTAAGGGGCATCCTGAGGTCGCACCCTTCACTCGCTAGGGCGCTTGGGAACCGTATCGGAAATGACGAGTTTCACGTCAGAATATTGAACGGGACATCGCTGACTTGGCTAACACAGATCGTGGCCGGTCTAATGGAATGCGCACATGATCACGGAGATCGTGGGTTTAGGAAAGCTGCGAATGAACTTGGAGCGATCCTTGAACTGAGTTCGACGACCTTAGATGTTGATGTCCCGAACGGTCTCGATGTGGGTTACGATCTACTGCTCTTCCATGGTCCGGAAATTCACAACGAATTTGAGATTCAGGAAGGTTTGATCGTTAAACCCGCGGCCATGCTCTCAGACTATCTGGAGCGCCATTGGATCCGGGATTTTGTGCCAAGAGAGATGGATCGACGTGATTGGCGGCAGATTGGCGCTGTGCTGCGACCGTTCCATTGGCGACCGGTGTTTCGGAATAAGGCTGACTATCGGGAGGAGCGGGCTAGCTGGCCACTGAGATTTGAGGATGACGCTCTCACGTTTCTTGAGATCTTATCCGTTGCCAACCAGACGCCGATCTTACCTTTCACTTTGATGCACGGATGTGTGCATCGATCCGCACATGGCTTGTTGGGTTTATCCCACTGTCAAGGCGGGTCCCAGCCGATCCGTCAAGTTGGACGTCGGCACGATCCTTTTCGAGAGCCTCCACAACTCCAGAACAGTTCGGTTGATTTGGCTAAACAAGCCTATAACAACCGGAGCGATGAGGAATTTGAACGCCTTGCGCCAGTCATTCATCGCCTTACAGAAGCTTTGGCTCGCTCGGGGCGTTTTGGTGCCAACGACCGAATTCTGGACATTTCGCAATCGTTGGAGTTGATGTTTAGGCCCAAAGGCGGTCGGATCAGCCAACAACTCCAAAATGGGATGGCAGAATTGCTGGGTGTCGATGAAGCACATAAGGACGACATACGAGCTGCAATCAAACAGTTCTATGACGTCCGCTCAGCGATCGTGCATGGCGCAACCGACGCAAGGCGCAAGCGCAATTTGGAGGACCGCCAAAGCGCATTTATCAGCGGCCTCAATCTGACCCAGCAGGCACTGTTCAAGATGCTTCTGAGTGATACCGGAAGCCGTGACTAATTGTGCGCGGTTACGATTGTCTGCGGGCCGTGAGTTCGCAAAAATCGCGATCGCGCACTTGCAGTGAATGGCGGCTAAGCGGGTTGCAGACGCAGCAACCCTTAGATTTAGCCAACGGCAGGTATGGGCCGTCAACGACAGCGGCTTGAGACCCCGTAGCCGAATTTTCTGCAACCGATCTAACGGCAGCAGCGAGCCCCATTCTAACCGATGCTGCGTGGTGCATGAATGACAGCTTCAGATGGGGCTACGTTCAAAAATCTGTCAAAACCAACCGGAGTTTTGCTGCATGGGTTTCGTTGCCTTGTGAATGAACTGACCTTGGCAAGGCGTTACAATCGGCGGTGCGTCAGGTTTTGGTAAACAACGGTTTACAGTTTCTTTGGTGGCGTGCCACGAGCTTTCTGATTTGTTTTCCGTTTTCGGGAATGAGGCGAGCTGGGGATGGAACGAAATCCGGCTCACAAATTTCCGGAAAAATCGCCTCAATTTCCGCGCGAGCTTTAGGGTTAAGCGCTTTCAACGCTTCAGGTCCTGTGAACAGGCTCTCCGAGGGCGCACCTTCGGCATAGATAACTTCGTGCCGGTCAAACAGCAGGTGGAAGTACTCCACGGCTTCGACGCCTTCATCGACAAAGATATCTGGCAAAGCAGTGAGTCTGATTGCAGGGATCAGGACTTCGTGGGTGGCGAACATACGTTCGGCAATTTTGGAACTAACCACCATCCGGTGTTGGCGCGAGACCAGAAGATCCCGTTCCGGCAAGCCATTGCCCAAAGCGCCGGCCACAATCCGTATCGGGCGGAGCTTCGGGTTTCGCGCCAATGCGTCAAGACTATACGCGCGCGACCCAATCCAACGGATCGTCTGAGGGCCATTGCCGCGTGTTAGGACAGCGTCGCCCACGGAAAGCTGTTCAATCAGCCGCGTGCCATCGGGCACAGTGATTTGTACCCCGCGGGTGAAGCAGGGGATAAGACCCTCTTCAAAGGCGACAATCCCAACCACTTCGGTGGTATGATTTGTCTCGGAATTAGCTGATTGTTCTTCATCAATATAGACGCTGACCGTGGTGCCGGTCTGGTTGGCAATCGAAACAACCGCTGTATCGCCGCCGTCAACTGTTTGGGTTTCGGCCAGCACAACGCCATTGGTGAACGTGTCACCCAGCCCAAGGGTGCTTGTATTGTGGGTCACCGTGTCGCCAGAAACGCTGGCGGTACCACTTGTCGTATCACCGCCCGCCTGAATCGCGATCCAGCCGATGGTTTCCGCGCCATGGACACCGTCCTCGTCTTCTTCTTCCTGAAGGGTCAGATCAAATCCAGTGGATGTTACATTCGACGGGTCACTGTCGACGGTGGTGCCGTCATTGTTCGACATCACAGATGTCAGAACCACTGGCGGATCAGTAAAGCCCGCACTGAACGTCTCGGCGCCACCGGTATTCTGACCGGTACTTCCGATTGTACTCGTCCCAGCTTCGATGATGCGCCCGTCGGGAAGCGTGTGCACGCCCTCTTCGATTGCAAGCCAGTTTATAGTTTCGATAGCCGGATGCGCGCCATCCAGATATTCCCATTCTTCAAGGGTAACGGTGAAGGACGTCGTGTTACCGTCAGAATCGAGTGTCTGATTGGTAAGCCGCAGGTTGAAACCGTCGCCGCCGTTTCCTGTCGCAGAGAAAGCAAAGACCGGATCGGTCAAAGGTTCCGTCAGGGTGATGGTAAAGGTCGGCGGATTGTCAAACGACCCGTCCGTTACAAAACTGCCTGATTCACCAATCGCCATTTCAATTTCGGGGCTTAAAGCCGTCCCGATCCTCAATATATGGGCAAACGCCAACTGCTCGCGGCATCCTGTCTGCGCTGCTGCATATCGAAACAGGGTCGCCGAAACCACCTTATACACCGAAAATAGCGCTTTTTGTGGCAAGTTTTTGGACTGTGAAAGTGATGCCCTTTGAGCCGAACTCTGTTCGACGGGTGACTCTACACGGCTCCTCCAATCTTGTCATGCGCAGTTGTGGCCGAGGATTTTCACAACAACGGCCATTGGTGCAACCGCAGCGAACGCTCAATTTGTCCCGCAGACTGTGAGTTCGATGATAGCTGGATTTTGCACTCGCGGCGAATGTCTGCAATGTGGGCTGCGACCGCAGAATTAAAGACACACATTGAGTGACCGGTTTGGGCCGTCTTTAAGCGAATACGGTTGGCTCTGGAGATTGCGATGCCAACACCTTGATTTGCGACGATGTCCGGTTGACGTCACCCATCCGTCAGGAGATATCTTATTCGAATAGTTGAAACAAACGCGACGAATTACCATTTGCGTCGCGATCAGAAATCGGAAGTACAAGCCATGACAGAGACCCTTAAGAAAGAAACCTTTTCCTTCCAGACGGAAGTGGGTCAGCTTTTGGAGATCGTCGCTGGCTCGCTTTATTCCAACCGCGAGGTGTTTCTGCGTGAACTGGTCTCTAACGCGTCGGATGCCTGCGACAAACTCCGCTATGCCGCGCTGACAGATGCATCGCTTGCGCCTGCCGAAGATTTTGTGATCTCGCTAGAGATAGACGCTAAGAAAAAGACGCTGTCGATCTCGGATAACGGTATCGGCATGAACCACGCCGATCTGCTGGCGACATTGGGCACCATCGCCAAGTCTGGCACCAGTGCTTTCATCGAGGCGCTCAAAGCTGACGACGACAAGCCCGGTTTGATCGGTCAGTTTGGCGTTGGCTTTTACTCGGCATTCATGGTTGCCGGCAATGTGGACGTCCTGACGCGCAAGGCGGGCGAGACTGAAGGCTGGCTTTGGTCATCTGATGGCAAGGGGGAGTTTTCAATCCAATCTGCCGAGCGTGCGAGGGCGGGTACCACTGTCACGTTGCACCTTAAGAAAGACGCCAAGGAATTCGCCGAAGAGGCACGCATCCGCCATATCATCAAGACTTACTCGGAACATATCAGCTTTCCTGTCAAACTGGGGGAAGAACCGCTGAACGCGGCAGAGGCACTCTGGACGCGGCCAGCCAAGGACATCACAGAGGAGCAATATGCCGAGTTTTATCGCCAGACGTCCCACGCGTTTGATGCGCCGTGGCATGTGTTGCACAATAAGGTCGAAGGCACACTGAACCATACCAGCCTCTTGTTTGTGCCCAGCACCCAGCCACTTGATCTGTTTGAACCTGAGCGCAAAAGCCACATTAAGCTTCACGTCAATCGGGTGTTTATCACAGAGACGACGACGGATCTAATCCCCGCTTACCTGCGCTTTTTACGCGGGGTGGTGGACAGTCAGGACCTGTCATTGAATGTCTCACGGGAAATGCTGCAGAGCGATCCGAAGCTTGCCAAGATCAAGACGCAGATCAGCAAGAAGGTGCTGAGCGAGTTGAAGAAAAATGCCAACAAGGCGCCGGAGGACTATGCTCAGTTCTGGGGTAATTTTGGTGCTGTGCTGAAAGAGGGTCTCGTCGAAGACGCCGCCCTGCGCGACCGTATCCTAGAGATTTGCCGCTTTGCATCCACAGTTGAAGGGGCGCTGACCAGTCTGGCCGACTACGTGACGCGCATGAAAGAAGGGCAAGAGGCGATCTTTTACATTGTAGGTGATGATGCTGCCAAACTGGCCCAGTCACCGCATCTGGAAGGGTTCAAAGCCAAAGGGGTTGAAGTGCTGCTGCTGTCTGACCACGTGGACGAATTCTGGTTGCAGCATATCACCGAGTTTGACGGTAGACCTTTCAAATCCATCACGCGCGGAGCGGCGGATCTGGATAATGTCACTGCAGATGACAAGGAAGAGGATCAAGCTGACGAAGCAGACCTGTCAGCGTTGATTGCTGGCATCAAGGCTGAACTAGGCGAGGCCGTCAAAGATGTTCGCCCGTCCAAGCGCTTGACCGACAGTCCCGTTTGCCTGATTGCTGATGACGGCGATATGGACGTTAGCCTTGAACGCCTACTCAAACGCCACGGTCAATTGCAGCACGGCGCGCCACGGGTGCTGGAATTGAACCCTGGCCATGCGTTAGTCACTAAGCTGGCAGAGCGCGCGCAGGGTGAGGGAGCGAGTGAAGATGGTTTGCTCAAAGATGCAGCGCATCTGCTGCTTGATCAGGCGCGGATTGTTGAAGGCGAAACGCCATCTGATCCGCCAGAATTTGCTCGACGCCTAGGAATGGTTATGGCGCGGGCTTTCGCCATATAGAGGCGACGCTGAGAATGTAACTATCCTTCGCACGTAGCATTTGCTGCCAAAGTGGCCAGCAAATGCTACGCTCCACACCAAGGTCTGCTTCGTAGAAGACGGCTTGATGAATTCTTCTAGCAACAAATGTCTCCTATGGGCCGTTTACTCATCGATATACCAGGCATTGCGTCCGAGGTTTTGTAGCCCATTCACGGACACGTGGCGTTTGAATTTATGCCCGGAGGGTAAGTGAAACACATACCGGCCGCTTTCAAAGGCAATGCGAGTTCCGATGCGTTTCGCGTCCGTGAGCAATGCTACTCTGGCCTCCAGTGCGGCAGCCTGGGATTTGAGTTCCGAGAGTTGATGTCGTTTCACAGAGACAAAACTGGCGCTCAAAAGCATGATCGCTAGGGCAGCGATACCGGCAATCGCGGCCGCAGCGATGTATAATTTCAGACGCGTTGGCAGCCCTGTATCGCTGAACGATTTTTCGATGGCGTCGATTTTGGAATTCAGCTGCTTGATATGGCGGGAGCTCTCGTTGAATGCGCCGCTCGTCTCTTCGAGATAATGCTGATGTATAGAATGCATCTGATGTTTTTGTTGCGCCAAATGTTGCTGCTTGATCTCTTCAAAATGGTTAAGCGCTTCTTGCGAATGCGTGTCCAACTGCTCACGATACGCTGCCAGCCGATCCTGTTCGAGTTTCGAAAGTGCCGCATCTTTGGATTTTCTAAGATCAACCATATTGCTCTTGTCACATTCTGAATTTGTTGCTGGTATTTGGAGGTGCCATTTTGGCGGCCTCTAAATCTGAGCGGGTGTCTTTTGCAACTGCCGTTTGTTCTTTCTGGCTCAATAGCCTGGTCAAATTGATCCACAACGTCCCGAGGCGATCCAATGCCGGCTCCACCCGCGACCAAATATTTACGACGTTCGGGTGCTGCTCCTTAAAGTCCTCTGGTAAAATCCATTTTTTAGATTGTTGATCTTTGTGGATGTGGCCAGCAATAATTCCGTTGAAGATATCGGCCATCAGCACAAAGGCGTCCCAAATAGCTTTGGTGGTTTTGCGCTCTCTGGCTTCGGCGTCTTTTTCACGCGTATTCAGCGTTTGCCTTTCTTGATCGAGTTCGCGTGTGCGTTCCGCAAGGCGCTGTTCCAGATCTGCCAGCTCGGCCTCTCGTTGGTTGAGTAGGTCTTCGCGTCGGGCCAGTTCTTCACTGATCTCTTTTTCCTGCCGACTGAGTTCGGCCTGATTTTCCTTGGCCTCCTCAACCCGGGCTTCGGCATATTCGCGCGCGCTGCGTGGATCCGCAGGCATCCCGGGGTCAAAACTTTCAAGCGAATACTCCAACCCAAGAGGCGCCATGGCACGGGCATAAGACTCGCGCAAAAGTTTGAAGCTGTTGTAGCGGCCAAAGACTTTGTTGCGCGATCGGCTTAGTGTTTTGACCCCGGGATGAGAAAGGGCCTCTTCAACACGAGTGGTAAACTTCTCATCGCTTTCGCCAGCTTTTTTACGATCAGGTTTCCGGGGTTTCTTGAGGTAAGTCGGAACCACCGCCAGATGCATGTGTGGGGTGGTTTCATCAAGGTTGCTGATAAGGGAGACGGCATCTTCGGCAAATGTCTCCTTCACCCAGGCAATGGTCTTTTCCTCCCATGTCTTCAATCGATCCGGATCTTCATTTCCTGGGTCTTCACCATCTGGCCGGAAGTATTCGGGTGACGCGGACAAAATGATCGTCACAAAAGGATCAGGAGAGGCGTTTTTTGCCTCAGACACAACAATGGTATTGAGGTAATTTTCGACATCTAGGTCGATGTCCATGCCGGTGCCAATGATGACCTGATTCAAATGTGAACGTGTCGGGTCAACAGCGGACCAACCGTCAGGTGTGCGGATCAGCTGATGCTTACTTGCACCGCGAATTTCTGCGCGTGTTGCGGTTTCAAAATTGGTGACAATTGAACCTGTACCTGCTATCTTTCTGGCAGCTCTTGGTTGTCTTTGTTTGCGCTTTTTGCGAGCCATCAGATTTAGAACTCTGTTATCGGAGTTTTATTGCCCATAATGAAACTCCACATACGCTGGAGTGTCAACTGGGATCAGGGGGAACAGCTACGCAGCCTCCCCCCGACACCCCCATCATCCGCGGCCGCGCGATGGTCAGGGCAAGCCCCGACACCCCTGAATGTGAGCAGAAAAACACGAGCATTGATTGCTGAACTATAGGTAACAAGAACAGGAGTAACGGATATGAAAGACCTTCTGAAATCACTCGCCAACAGGAAAGTCAAATCCTACAATGAACTGCCGCGTTGGCAGCTGAACCTCATAGTTATACTTTGTTTTCCGATTATGGTATGCTGTGGGCTTTTCGTTCCGATTGCGATTGAAGCCATGGGTATTGTAAATCAATACCCACCTCAGGATGTCGCAGATTATGGAGTTCTTTTTGCCCTCATAGCTGTGTTCCTCGGCGTTGGTTTGGTCGCTTTGCCATTCGCAACAATCAGTGCTGCAGCATTTGGAGTTCTTGTTCAGCGTGTCATATCAGGTGATGATCACTGATAGCCTGTCTTGCGCGAAGCGTTACCACGTATACCGATGCAGCAAGTACGCTCTACTTGCGCACCAGATCTGGACAGCGCACGGCATCAAACCACTGCTTGCCATCTTTTTCGCTGGGCCAGGAATTGCCGTAGACCTTTGGTGCAGGCGGGTCGTTGCGCTGCAAATCAATGGTTTTCAATTGCCGACGTGCGCGACGGTGCTCGGCTTTCGTGCAGACCTTGTCGCTGGCGGCAGTGGTCATCCCATAGATGGGTGTTTTGCGATCGGAGCGGGACATCCTAAATCTCCCAATCAAATTCGGCGGCTTCATTGGGCAGGGGCATGTTGCGATGACGACCGGTGAGGATGAATAGCTGACAGAAGGTGATCCAATCACGAGCGGGCACGTAGATGTCGCCCGTTTCGGGATCCTTCAGCCTTTCTGTTTCAACCGCGCCTTCATACCAGAATGCATAGAAGGGCAGGCTGCGGATATCGCTCTCGCGCACACCTTTACCCTCGATAATATCAACACCGAAATATGTAGGTTGTGCCATGTCAGAACTCCCTCACATTATGCTCGACATCCTGCCAGTGCTTGTTCTGGGGCAGCGATTTGGCACGGCGCGCGAGATCTTCGAACCGCACGGGCATGTAGTCCCAGACATCAACGCCCGCATTGACGCTGTTGCTGGAGCCCTTCCAGTTCTTGTGCACATGGCCGAATATCTGGAGCGCGCCGCGTCGGGCGCGGTTCCAGGTGATCATGGGATAGTGGCATAGGGGGTGCATCTGGTTGTCAGGGCCATCTTTGACCTCAGCCAAATACGAGATGCTGTCCCAGGGCAGGGCCAGCGTCGGCTCAAGATCGTGGTTGCCGACAATGAGGTGCTTCTCCGCGCCCGGCAGCTTGGCAAACAGTTTGGTGAGCCATTCGCGGTCCTTTGCTTTCTGTCCGAAGGCGAAGTCGCCAACGATCCACAGAGCATCCTTGGGGCCGACCTTTGCCCAAAGGTTTTGCATCAGAACCGCATCCATATGGTTCGCCGAGCGGAACGGTCGGTCACAGAACTTGATGATGTTCTCGTGCCCGAAATGGGGGTCTGCTGTATACCAATTGGTCATGTCTTTAACTCCGTCATGCCGGTCCGTTATGTCTGGTGGTGGCGGCGTCAGAGACAGTGCAGGGATGGGGGATCATCGCGTGGCAAACAGCTCGAAGCCGCCCGCCATTCTGCGGGCGCTAAAATAGGGTGATATGTGCGCGTACTGTGATCATGTGGCGTTCATAGCGGCTTGGAGCCCGCCTGGCTATCCGAGAACTCACAGATCCATGTCCGAGGCTTCGACCTCCTCGTCGGTCAGCGCGCCCACAATTTGGCGATCCAGTTCTTCGGTGTGCATCCGACCAAGCTCATAGTCCTCCAAAGAAAAGTTGATAGAGGTTATGCCCGGCTCACCACGATAGCTGACTTTGAAGGTGGCGACGCAACCCGGTTTGATCAGCTTGTCGCGCGGGTGCTCAAAGCGATATTCAACATTGTTGCGGTAATGTTGGGCAGGACCACACAGCTCATATTCAGAAATGAGTTTGCCGCCAGAACTGGTCGTTTCCTCACGTCTAATTGGTCCAAGCGCATCGAGGTCAGGAATGAACCCGTCCATGCTCCAGGCATAGGTCAGCACCATGTCGCGCCCATTGATCTCAACGCGGGAGGGCGGCCCATAGGTCTCCTCAATCTGTGCTTTCAGTTCCAGCGGTTCGGGCAGATCATCACTCGGCTGGCGAATGCTGCGATAGATCGCCATCGGGCGTTGCTCCATCACAACCGAGGACAAGCGGGCTGTCACCTGATCCTGCGCTGCCCCGGCAAGACGACCATCGATGCCAACATCGCCGATCCGGGAGAACAATTGATAGGTGAACTCAAACATCGCGCCGTCTGGAGATTGTATCCGCAGAACTTCGCTCTCGCTTGTTGGGGCAGCGTCGCTGCGTTCGGCGTAGACGACAAGTACATCATCCAACGGATCGCCGGGTTGCATACCGAGGATCTCATAGGGATATGGCCGCTCTGCAGGTGCGGACATAGTGGCCAGAGTATCTTCCGCGAAACCAACTGAGGCAAACGAAAGGGAAAACCCAAGTGCAAATGAAAAACGGGTCATGCAACTGACTTTCTTATGTACGAATAGGGGGAGGTATCGCCTTCAAAGGCTTCTAGGCGCAAGCCTTGCAGAGCCCACTGAAGCTCGATGGTCAGCGCAAGCACTTCAGACCAAGCTGCCCGCGCTTCGCGATAGCGGGCATATCCGGGCTGGCCAGGCTTGCAGACCAACATGGAGGTGAAATGTGCGACATCGCCATGCAGGATTTGATCTGCCAAGGCCTCTGAACCGGGGAGTTCTGATTGGAAGACGGGAAGTGTCCCAAAAGCCGCGCGGATCTCAGCAGCTTCTGCTTCACCGTGACGATGGCCGGTGATCAGGCCAAATATGTGTTCGGGGCAGTCGAACTGTTCACTGATGCTCTGCGATGAGAAACGCGCTTCCAGCGGCCCTGTGGCGGGCACGACAATCAGATCGGCCTTGGCAAGTGCCACCATCCGGGCGTTTTCTGGATAGACCTGTGTATCGATCAAAACAATATCAATGCCGCGCGTCGAGGCACCGGCCAGGGCATCTTCCACGCGTTCGTCTGTCGGACATTCAACAAATTCTAGTTGAGGCGGCCGTAACCGGCAGGCCTCCATTGCCGCCAGCCATGTCTGTAATGTGGAAGGGTCTTGGCATTTAGGGCTCCTGTAGGCCTGGCTGGTGCAATCCATCACCATCACACACTTGCCCAAAGCCAGAAATCCCGACGCCAACGCCATTACTGCCGTCGTCCGCCCGGATCCGCCTTTGGATGCGTGAATGGTGATGGTGTGCACTAGATACTCTTTCACTGACTATAGTATATATATGACTATAGTCATTAGACGAAACGGTCAAGCTCTCCAATAAGTTTATAAATGGAGCGCAAGAACACCCAACTAATAAAAGCATTTGCCACCGTCTTGAAGGAAAGACGGAGGGCGGCTGGTTTATCGCAAGAAGAACTGGCGTTCAGGACTGAGTTGTCGATGAGTTACATTTCATTGCTTGAAACTCAAAATAGGCAACCAACACTTACTGTGCTGGCAGCGATATGCCAGCAATTGGGTGTATCCATCGCAGATTTTATGGCGGAAATTGAAAGCCTATAATGCTTATTATGTTAAATAAGTAATTGGCACTGACCTAAATTTCCCTGAATGGCCACCCACGCTCAAAGGCTTAAGATCAGTCAATCTTCTACATGTTGCGTGCCGCACGCCATTAATAGTCGCGCAGCACGCTTGTTTTAAATCACCGCTTAAGCCAGCAGCTCATCCGTTGCCGTAATAAAGTCAGCCTGGTTCAGAACCGTTCCATCTTCAAACACAAACTGATCCACCGCATAGAGGTTGGCATAGTTGTCACCAGAGTAGGCGCTGATCACCGTTAAAGATCCGTCCTGACCAATCTGACTGATGACCAGGTCATCAACACCATCAGCGTTTACGTCCAAACGTTGTGAGGTCAGGTCATCGACACCAATCCCGTCTTTGAACACGATGGTATCCACCTCACCTGAGTTGTCGGAAACCGAGACGATTTGATCATCACCCTGGTTGCTTTGGAAGCTAAAGGTATCACTTTCACCCGAGCCGTTGAACACATCGTCGCCGTCTGTCCCAAGCACCTGTGCCAGGAACTCCTGTCGGTTCAGCGTTGTGCCGTCCGAGAACTCATAGGCTTCGATTTGATGGATCTCAGCATATCGGCTGTCATCGGCATCTTTAACAATCGTGATTGAACCGCCGAGTGTCTTATGGCTGATCTTCAGATCAGCGCCGACGTATTCAGCGTAGATGTCGTTGGCCGTAATTCCATCACCAAACTTGATCCGATCCGTCTCTTCATAGTTGTTGGAATACGAGTCGATCCGATCATCGCCTTCCCCACCCCGGAAACTGAAGGTGTCATTCTCACCCGAGGCATTGAACACATCGTCGCCGTCTGTCCCAAGCACTTGTGCCAGGAACTCCTGACGGTTCAGCGTTGTGCCGTCCGAGAACTCATAGGCTTCGATTTGATGGATCTCAGCATAACGACTGTCATCGGCATCGTTGATCACTGTAAGTGAGCCATCCTCTGTTTCATGGCTAATACGTAGGTCAGTGCCGACATATTCCGCAAAGATATCATCCACTGTAATGCCATCGCCAAAAATAATGCGATCGACCTCACCGGAATTGTTAGTTGACGAACTGATACTATCGTTACCGTGCCCGGCCTCAAACGTGAACGTATCGCTCGCACCTGTGCCCTCAAACAGGTCATCTGTGGGTGGCGGAGCATCTGTTACCGGGTTTTCCGCTTCAAACTTCGCCTGAATGCCAGCCGCATCCAAGATGGTACCATCGGCAAACAGAATGCTTTCGATACCCTCAGAACTTTCCTCGAAATACTCAGTGATCGTGATTGTCTCCAGTGTCAGAAGAACCGTCACTACAAGGGCATTCTGTGCACTTCTCGAGAACCCAACATCACCGGCATTTAGATCCGTCAGATGCAACCTGTCCGTACCGCCGCCGATACCTGCATCATTGATGACATCGTTGCCGTTGCCCTGTGCGTAGATGTAGGTATCGTTGCCTGCACCGCCAGACAGCGTGTCGTCACCTGCGCCGCCAGCCAATACGTTATCAACATTGGAGCCAGTGATGTCATTGTCGCCAGAGCCTGCAATGACATTCTCGATGTTCAGAACCTGTTCTATAGTGCCGCTTTCCGAAGTCACCAGAGATTGTGAGAGGTCAATGGAAACGTTGTTACCTGAATGCGTGAAGTCGAGCGTATCAACACCATCACCGGCATCGTCAACTTGTTGACCTGTGGCCGACACATACGTAGCCCACTCCGATGATTTGTACGATCTCCCCATCCCGCCTGAAGGGTCACCGCTTCCCAACTTCTATCATTTCCTACGCGGTCTGGGCCTACCATCGCTTTGCTCTCAGCTTGCAGGATGTTGAGGATCTGCTCGCTGAACGAGGTATTACCGTCAGCTACGAAACGATCCGCGCGTGGGTTAAAAAACTCGGTCCTGGAATCGCGAAACGGATCCGCGCAAGCCGCAATCGGTCCAGCGATAAATGGCATCTCGACGAAGTAKTCATCATGATCCGGGGTGTGAAAGACTGGCGTTGGCGTGCAGTGGACAGCAACGGTC
>NZ_OUMZ01000001.1 GCF_900327775.1 Roseovarius sp. EL26 | reverse complement strand
GGTCTGACGGGCCGATAAAAACAGCGTCCACGCCATCAACCGCCAAAATGTCATCCAAGGCCGCCAGTGCAGCGCGGGTTTCCACCTGAATGATCAGACATATTTCTGCATTTGCCGTTTCAATGTAGTCCTTTCGTGAGGCAAACATCGACGACCGTGCAAGGGCCGCACCAGAGCCGCGAATACCTTCTGGTGGATAGCGCGTTGCCCTAACAAGATCACGTGCCTGCTCCGCAGTTTCGACCATAGGGATCAGTAAGGATTGTGCACCAGCATCTAACACTTGCTTGATCAACCAATCCTCTCCCATTGGCAGGCGCACCACCGCATCTGAACGTTTGCCCTCAAGGATCTGAAGCTGGTGCATGATCGTACGCAAATCATTGGGTGAATGCTCTGCATCAATCAAAATCCAGTCAAACTCAGCTGTCGACAGCACTTCTGTTGCATAAGGATCAGCAAAACTGGCCCAGCAACCGATCTGTGTTTCCCCGCGTTTCAGCGCGGCTTTCAGGGCGTTGGTTGGTGCGGACATCGTGAATTCCAATCTGTAACGATCAAAGGCTTGGTAACACTGGCACATTGGCCTGCCAAATTTCACCCGCCATAAAATGTGGCGACTTGATAAAACCTTTCAGGAGGTCGAGCAGAACACAATCAAAAAGACAGGATTTCAGAACGTTTCGCCCGCAACCACTTCTTTGCACAAATTTACAATACGGATCCAGCGCAGCTTGTCCCTTGCCGCTGCCTTGCTCAGAACCTATGGTTTGAATGTTATCTGTAAGGTGCCCTATGCCGTTTCAAAAAGTGACCCCAGAAAAATTATCCAGCGCTGTCAAACGCCAAATCGAAAAGCTGATCCTGCGTGGTATCCTCCGCCCCGGAGAGCGTCTCCCGGCAGAGCGGGACTTGGCTGATCGCCTAGGTGTCTCACGCCCCTCACTGCGCGAAGCGATCGCCGATCTGCAAGACAAGGGCCTGCTGACCAGCAAGGCTGGCGCGGGCATTTTTGTGGCCGATGTTTTGGGCAATGCCTTTTCTGACTCGCTGATTCAGCTCTTTGCAGAACACGATGAAGCCGTTTTTGACTACATTGCCTTTCGACGTGATCTAGAAGGGTTGGCAGCCGAACGCGCCACGCGGTTGGCCTCAGATACCGACCTGCAAGTGATCCAGGCCATTTATGACAAAATGGAAGTGGCCCACAAAAAGACAAACCCCAAAGACGAGGCCGAACTCGATGCCGAGTTTCACATGGCCATCATCGAGGCCAGTCATAATGTGGTCATGCTGCATATGATCCGCTCAATGTTCCAGCTGCTTCAACAAGGTGTATTCTACAATCGTCAGGTCATGTTCAAACAACGCCTGACGCGCACCGCGCTTCTGGATCAACACCGCGCCATCAACACCGCTCTACAGGCACGCAACCCCGAAGCAGCCCGTGCGGCGATCGAGGCGCATATGGATTATGTTGAGCACTCGCTCAGGGACCAGCAAAAAGCCGACCAGAACGAGGCCATCGCCCGCCAGCGTTTTGAACACGAGCAGACGCGTTAGGCTTTTTTATTTTCTGACCGAAACAATCCCGTTAACGCTTGTTTAACAATCCGGCTGGCCGAAGGGCGTTTGGCACGGGTAAAGGGCAATGGGCGGCAAACCTCAAGCGCAGCGACACCCACACGCGCCGTTAGCGCCCCGTTGACCAACCCTTCGCCAAAGCGGCGTGACAGCTTACCCAAAAGCCCCCCACCGATCAGCGGCTCCAGCATATCATCCCCCACGGCCACGGCCCCGGTGGCCACCAGATGCGCCATCACCGCGCGTGCCAGCCGCCAGTTGCCCAGCACGCCACCACGCCCGCCGTAAATTTCGGCAATATGGCGGATCATCCTCAGGTTTGCGGCCAGCGCGGTCATCACATCAACCAATGCCAGAGGCACAAGCGCCGTGATCGTCGCGACCTGCCGTGCGGCAGCCTCGATCTCCTGAACGGCTTGTTGGTCCAGCGAGGTCAGCACTTCGCTTTCAGCCAATTCCAGTAAAGACACCGCATCAAACTGCTCGTCCGCCAGCTCTCGCAGGCGTTCACGCCCCCAACGAGTGTCTTCCCGATTGGCGTAAAGCCCTTCCAGATCGCGCACAACCTGCCGCGCCTGTGGAAGATCCTCCTCAGACAATGCAGTGCGCGCAGCCGCTTGCATCTGATCCATCCGCCTGAGCCGAAGCAAGGCCGCCAGTTCACGGCAAACGATTAACAGTAAAACCAATAGAAACGCGCCAACCAACGCTGCAATCCCGTAGCCAAACAAGGGATTTCGGGCCATAAGGCCGCTCACAAAATCCCATGTGGCAATCGACACTCCGGCCCCGACCAACATCAACAGCAGTGACCAAAACCAGCGCACCAATCGCGATGGGCGATGCGCCGCCAGCTGTGCCGCCGTGCGCATCGCCTGCCCCGTAGGGCGCAGATCAGGCCCCAGATCAGGCACCACCGGCGCATCTGCCGGGCTTGGCACGTCTTGTGCCGCGTCCAGATCAATTAATACTGGCCCCTTGGTCATCCGTTCATTCCCATGTTCATCTGCCAGACCATACACAGGTCGGGCAGTTTTTCATCATTGCCATGGCCATCCGTACGGTGCATTTCGGCAAAGCCCTGTGTCGCGTAAAACCCCACCGCCTGGTCATTACTTTGCAACACCCACAGCTCTAATCGGGGCGAAGCCGCCTTGGCGTCGGCAATCAGCAGCCGCCCCAGACCCTGCCCCAGTGCCAGTGGATGAACATATATCGCATGTAGGCGTTCCATATCCCGGATTAAAAACCCCATCGTGCCGCGACGATCACCGATCAACCGGATCCAGCCCCGGCGATGACATCTCACCATCAGCTGCACATCGGTCCACCATGTGCGGGCACTGTGCCCCCTTGCGCCCTGCCGAGTGTGCGCCCACAAGACACACAACAGCTGGGGGATGTGCCAAAACCGGGCCTGTCTGATCATCACAATCGATCCCCGATCAAAAACTGCGTAGCCCGGTCCAACCGAATATGTGGCGGCCCTTCCCCTGGGCGCAACGACAGGTTGGCAGGTGCAAAATTCATCACTTCATATTCCGCATCCAACCAACGCTCGGCTCCTTCGCGACCGGGTGCCAACAATTGCGCCGGATCAGCGGGCAAGGCGCCGGGATAAAATGCCGCCTGTTTGCCGCTATCCAATAAACGCCCTCGCACGCAATCCAGCGACGCGCCTTTGTGATCGATTGTTTCCTCGACCGTGGCGCGCAGCGACGCCAACGCCATGGCCTGTGTCTCGGCCCCATTGAAATCAGCCCGGTCGCGGGCATCACGTGTCATGGCCGACATGATCGCTGCCAATTTGTCATGCTGGGTGTGATGCAGATGATCCGCTTTGGTGGCGGCAAACAAGATCTTCTCAACCCGTTTTCCACGTAACAACCGGCTCAGGAAATCATTTCTCCCCGGACGGAACGCTGTCAGGATATCCGCCATGGTCTGGCGCATATCCTCAACCGCCCTTGGCCCCTGATGGATCGCGCCAAGAGCATCGACCAATACGACCTGCCGGTCGATCCGGGCAAAATGATCGCGAAAGAAAGGTTTCACAATCTGTGATTTATACGCCTCGAACCGGCGCTCCATTTCCCGCCATAATGACTTGCGTGGTGGGCTCTCGGGCTTGGGCAAAGGTGCAAAGGTCAATGCAGGCGATCCCGCCAGATCACCGGGCAGCAAAAACCGCCCCGGGCTGCAATCGGAATACCCCGCATCACGCGCCGCGTGCAAATGTGCGGTGAACGTCGCCGCCAGCGCTTGTGCTGCAGGTTCCTCCAATGGACCAGTCGCATCCACCTGTCCGATCAACGCAAGATACGGGTCGCTACCCGGCCGTATTTTCAAACGCTCCAACGCCAAAGCCGACCACTCGGCATAGGATTTATCCAACAATCCCAGATCCAAAAGCCATTCACCGGGGTAATCGACAATATCCAGATGCACCGTGCGTGGCCCCGACATGCCCGACAACAACCCATTGGGCTGCACTCTCAGCGACAAACGCAGTTCCGACACCGCGCGCGTACTGTCCGGCCAGTGTGGCTCGGGCGAAGTCAGCGCCGCCAGATGCGCCTCAAAATCGAACCGTGGCACAGTATCATTGGGTTGGGGCTGCAAAAACGCCGCCACAATCCGCCCATCCGCCGCCGCACGCAGCCCAGGCATCCGCCCCCGGTCCATCAGATTGGCCACAAGCGATGTGATAAACACCGTCTTGCCCGCCCGTGCCAACCCGGTGACACCCAGACGGATCACCGGCTCAAAAAATGCCTCAGACACGGAATCAGTCACGCTTTCGACACTGCGCGTCAAACCGTCTGCAATAGTGGAGATCACCAAAACCTGCTCCCTCTCCGGTACTATCCCCAAGATAGTCATCGATTGTCCCGCGTGCCAGAGGGGAGCTTTAAGGGATTGTTCCCATGTCACAGCCGCGCTATTGCCCAAACATGCCCAGATACGCCCTCAAAGTCGAATATAATGGCGCGCCCTTTGCCGGGTGGCAGCGACAGAATGACCTTCCGACGGTGCAAGGCGCGATCGAAGCGGCCCTTGCCAAGCTTGAGCCACGCGACCATACCATCGCCGCCGCAGGCCGCACTGATGCAGGCGTGCATGCCACCGCGCAGGTGGCCCATTGCGATATGATCAAGGACTGGAATCCGTTTCGCCTGAATGAGGCCCTGAATTACCACCTCAAACCCGATCCCGTGGCCATCACAGCCTGCGCTTTGGTTGAGGATGACTGGCACGCAAGGTTTTCCGCGATGGAACGACGCTATTTATTCCGCGTCTTGATGCGGCGCGCGCCCGCCGTGCATGATCGTGGACAGGTCTGGCAGGTGCCGCACCCACTGGATGTAGATGCCATGCGCAAAGGCGCGGCTTATCTGCTCGGCAAGCATGATTTCACCACCTTCCGGTCCTCGATCTGTCAGGCCGCCAGTCCGGTAAAAACACTCGATGTACTAGACATTTCCGAGGCCTCGGGCGTCAGCGGGCCAGAGATTCACTTTCACCTGCGCGCACGCTCTTTTCTGCACAACCAAGTGCGCAGCTTTGTTGGCACGCTTGAACGCGTTGGATCAGGTGCATGGGCCCCCGAAGACGTAAAAACCGCACTCGAGGCCTGTGAACGTTCGGCCTGCGGCCCGGTATGTCCACCGCAAGGGCTCTATTTGGCGGGCGTTGAATACCCGGATGATCCTTTTGGTAAAATTGCCCTTTGATCTCACCTCCATCCCCGGTTAAAGGGAGGGAGAGCGGTCCCGTAGCTCAACTGGATAGAGCACCTGACTTCTAATCAGGGGGTTGGGGGTTCGAGTCCTCCCGGGATCGCCAGCCCCTCATTATTATCGTTTTAAATCAATAACTTATGATAAAAAGTTGGCACTTTTTTCAAAATAAAGTTGGCACTTTCATTCTTCTATCAGATATACACGCGCTCTACAGAGCTGAAATCTAGGTTATCCAGTAGCTATCAACTCGACTATCACTTGCTTGGAACAGTTCGACCATAGCCTTCCGGTTGCCGAAACTTACCCTTCGTAGATTCGACAACATCTTTCTGAAAGCTATCAGCTCGATCTTTACCACGTTTCTTAAGCAAAATATTGGCTTGAATATCAGCAATTTGAATATCACCGTCGACAACTGCATAAGCTCTAACAAAAACGTAGGTGAGTGCGGCAACGACAAGAGCCGCTACAAAATCAAATTTTGACGCAAATGGTAGCAACTCTTTAGCTTTCAACCATGCAGCAAGGTCTCCAAGTTGAGCAGCAAACACTAGGCAAAGAATAGTTAGAAAACAAACCAACAAAAGACTACGCAGAGCGCGAACCGACCGTTTTAAGGCCTGAGCCAACTTTTTTGCTTCGTTTACTTCCAAGACGTCAATCGCGGAAAACGGCACTCCTCGCGCCAATCTCACCAACACTCCTGCAGAAACGATAGCAACTACATTTGTGAGCGCCGGTGAAAGCGATATCCAAGTTGCCGAAGTAGTAAATACTCCGGACAACGCTCCTATTACCAAGGGAGCTAAGATATGTGACCACTGCAGTTTCAATTGTATCTTCCGCTATATTTTTCCATCATGCACGAAACGGCGATGAACTTCGAGCATTTGTTCAAGAGCGTGTTCCATATCAAGTAGACTACTCCCATCAGAAACTTTTTTCACACTCATGTCTTCTGACAGGCGTATGTCAGTGCCTCGCATTTCACCGCTACGTCCACGCACTCTCATTTCTCCATCTGGAAGATTTCGCAACCCCGAAGCAATATTCCCCATGAACTCTTTGTTAAATTTTCGTTTCTTGGCTTTGTAGCCGATATTAACTTTAACCTCTAGTGAAGCCTCATCAGGTATCTCGTCCATGATGCGCTGTGTGCCAATTGATCCGACTAAAGCTTCCAAAACATCGCGTGCTTTGTCGAAGTAGGCTGATTCAGAACCGACGGTTTCAGTTGTCTCAATATCTTCGACCAGCGCTTCGTCTGGTGTAGGTTCCGAAGGTTGATAAATTGTTTCAGGAGCGATCCCTCCTATCTCTATGCTAGAGATATCGTCCAAATCACCTCCCACTTGCTGGCTATCGAACTGACAGGCTAATTCCACAAATGCGTTGATATTTACCGTGTTGGTTTGTTCTCGAAGGAGCCACGTGAAATACTCTTCCATCTGTTTTGCCTGCAAGCTCACATGTTGTATTTGGTAAAAGTGGTCTTCAATTGCAAGCCAGTAGCAAATCCCGCCTACGTATTCATGCCCATCTCTGGCCCGCGCTTCTCGAATATCATATGCGTCAAGTATATCACTAAGTGTTCCGTGATTATTGTTGGTTTGTGTGCGCAGCAATGCTTGCATCTGACCTGGTGTAAATGCGCAAGTGTTTCCAAAAACATAATCATTTTCAATATGATAATCATTTATTAGCCGTTGCGTTTGAGCCTCATCAGATGCTGGTGCAATCCTAAGGTCAACGCTATCTTTGATTAACGTCCCGTCTTTTTGAGTATTCAAAGCAGTCGACAATAGGTGAGATAGAGTCCCTTGAGGCAGATTGGAATTGTCTCTCCTGAGGCGTCGATAGTGTATTTTACAGCGTTTCGATGGAACTGCCAAAATTTGTGCTCCTAATTTTCAATTTCGCTCGCCTTTTAGAGCACTTCATTTCCACGGACACAACCCAATGGGAATTTCATTTTGACAGGAAAGTATGCGGGGATACGATGATCACAACCAGTTCGAGAGCGGCCGTGTGTACTGCAGTCACGATACGAGAGCTTTCCATAAAGCCTGATATGAATTTGAGGACTTCATTGCCCAACACGTTCGACGGCTTAAGGCCATGCGAATGCGGGGTTATCGAGAATAAGGTTTCTTAGAATAGAGTGGCTGATTTCAATGCAAAATAGTTGGCACTTGGATTGTAAGCCATTGATACTTATAGGGGGTAAAAGTTGGCACTTTTCCGCGTAAGCCATTGAAATAAAACAAACCATAAAGCCCTCCCGGGATCGCCAGATTTTGACCAAATGTTGAAGTGGAATTAAGGTGCTCACTCCTCAATCACGCCCTGAAACTCGCGCCATTCGCCTTTGCTCATGCCGGAGGTTTCCTGCGTGACCGCTTCGCCTTTCAGCATCCGACGCACGCAGTCGAGGGCGGTGGACGACAGCGTTGCCCCGCCCATGCGGTAATCTTCGAACGCGCGGAAGGCGGCGGGCACCCAGTCGGCGGCAATCTGGCACATCGCTTCGGCATAGACCCGGATCTCGTATTGCGCATGGGCATCCGCACGCAGGCGCAAAAAGTGCAGCAGATTGTGCAGGTCGACCTTCCAATACCACTGCGTATAGATGTTGGCCGGCAGGTTCATCCGCGCCAGCTCGCGCGCCAGACCCTGTTGGCCATCATCGCTGATCATCTCCTCGTAATGGTCATAGCAACGCATCGCGTCATCGCGCAGGTAGCGCAGCACGCGTTCGGCCTCTTCGCCGCTCAGCGCTTCGCCCCGGCCCTGATTGTTAACCACCGATTGCGCCGCCAGATCGTCCGCCGCAGGAATGTAAAACTCGCGGTCCAGAATGGAATAACGCGCCGAATATTCGTTCACATTCGCCGTCCGGTGGCGGATCCATTGCCGCGCCACAAACACCGGTAATTTCACGTGCAGCTTAACCTCGCACATCTCAAACGGGGTCGAATGCCAGTGCCGCATCAGGTACCGAATGAGGCCCTCGTCGTTTTGCACCGACTTGGTGCCACGGCCGTAAGACACCCGCGCCGCCTGGCAGATCGCGGCGTCATCGCCCATGTAATCCACCACCCGCACGAAGCCGTGATCCAACACCGGATGCGCGTTATAGAGATGCTTTTCCATCCCCTCCGACACCACCCGCAAGGTCTGCTGCGGCATGGACCGCAATTCATCAATTTCCGCCTGCTGCTCTGCGCTCAATGGCATCCTAAGCCCCCCGATATGTGATTCAATAAACACTATATCTGGTAGATGCGATTTTCGAAACGGCAATATGGGGAAATTTCAGATCAGAACCTGCGTTAACGCCGCGCCATCATCGCCAACCGAATGAGCGCGCGTTCGACCAGTGCCATCGCGGGGGCGGTTTGCCCGGCAGAGCGCAATTGCAAATCAGTTTCGGTCAGCAGGGTCAGCGCCTGTTGCAAACGGTCCGCGCCCCAGTTCTGGGCCTGTCGCAGCATGCGGTCTCGGCGTTTACCAAAGACCGGAGGGCGCACGCGGGCAATGCCCTGCCCGGCCCCGCCGGGATCGGATGCGGCAGCGTAAAGCGAGCGAAAATGGCGGGTAGCGGCGATGCACAACCCGACAGGTTGGACGCCTTGGGCCTTGAGCCGTTTCATGATCGGGCCAATTTCGCCTGAACGCGCCTCGGCCACGATGTTCAGGACATCATCCAAGTCGGCCTCAGATGACGCAGGCGCGCAGATGGCGATATCGTCAGAGGTGACAGAGCTCTCATCGCCCAACATATAGAGCGACAGCTTTTCCACCGTCTGGCGGAAATCACCGGGATCGAGTTCCTGCGCCAGTGTCATCAGATCGCGCATGGCATCGGTTCCGACGTTGTTAAGCCCGGATTTGGCTAATGTGGCCTCGATCTCGGCCTTGGAGGGGGGATCATCATAGATCGCGGCGGCGTAGGCGTTGTTATGGGTCTCAAACAATTTACGCAGCTTGGAGGCTGCTTTGAGCGACCCGGCAGTGACAATGACCTGCGCGTCACCCGTCCGCCAGTCCGTCAGCGCGTCGGTGATGATCGGCGTGATCACATCGGTTGCGTCTTCGACGAAGGCAACGCGAGCGCCGGGAAAAAAGCCCTGCGCCTTGATCGCGTCTTGCAGCATTGCGGGATCCTTGCGCAGCTCTGCGCCGGGAATGCGGGTCAGACGCATTTCCTCCTCGCCCTGCGGGCCGATGAGGGCGGCGATCACCTCTTGCCGCTTCAATGCCACGCGCATGGCATCGACACCATAGATCAGCAGGCCCGTACGGCTGGGATCTGGGCGGGCGAAATACCCGGGGGCATCTCGGGGCGACAGTTTCATTCTGGCAGATTGGGCGCTGCGGCGATCAGCTGTGTGATCACCTGATCGGACATAATAATCATCAAGCGTTTCTCAGCATCGCGACTGGCAGCCTGCGATGCCACCGTCGTGCCCGTATTAGAAAAGCCGGTAAAGTTGGTCACATGCCCGGTTTTCAGCACTGCACCATCGCTTAGATCGCGCAATGCGTAGGTAGTGGTGCCGACCAGATTAAGCCGGTTTGTGACGTCATTTTTATCAATTGCGACCGCATCATAGCTTAGGGATATGGAATAGGAGAGGCCATATTTCCCACTTGTGCCGCGCCCCATACGTGTCTCGAATTCACGTACAAACAGATACGCCGGGCGTGATTTTGGTTCATCCAGCAAGATGTTGTTTTGCAGCTTGGTGGCGCTACCTTGGGGGCCGTAAACCGGACTGAAGCCGCAGCCGGCCAACAGGCCCAACCCGCCAAGCAGAAATGTACGACGATCAGACAACAACATTCACAATCCGGCCTGGCACAACGATCACCTTTTTCGGGGTGGCCCCATCAAGGGCCCTTTGCACAGCATGTTCCGCCAGCGCGATTTTTTCAACCTCGGCTTTATCCATATCCTTGGGCACGCTGATTTCTGCCCGGCGTTTGCCATTGATCTGGATCGGCAAAGTCACAGTGTCGTCGACCAACATGGATTCGTCCGCTTTGGGCCAAGGTGCAGTTGCAACCAGCCCGTCGCCGCCCAGCAGCTGCCAGATTTCCTCGGCCAGGTGTGGCGTCATTGGTGACATCAGCTGTGCCAGTGTTTTGGCCGCTTGCATCTTGGCCGCTGTGCCTGCCTTGGATTTGGATAGGGCGTTGGTGAAGCCATAAAGCTTGGCAATCGCGGCATTGAAGCCAAAGGCTTCTACGCCGATCGTCACATCATGGATTGCTTTGTGCATTTCGCGCAACAGGTCCTGATCAGCAGCATTATCTGGCACTTCGGTGCCTGCGATTTCGGCGGCGATACGGTAAACCCGTCCCAGATGTTTGAACGAGGCTTCAGCACCAGAGGCCGTCCATTCCACGTCACGTTCAGGCGGGCTATCGGACAGTACAAACCAGCGAGCCGTATCAGCACCATAGGCCGAGATGATGTTCAGTGGGTCGACCACGTTGTTTTTCGACTTGGACATTTTGGCCGAGGGGATGATCTTTGCCTCTTCGCCAGTTTTTGACACAAAGGCCTTGCCATCGCGTAGCTCGACCTGCTCGGGGTAGTGATAAACCGGGCGGCCTTTGGCATTCTCAGTTTGGTAAATCGCATGGGTCACCATGCCTTGGGTAAAGAGCGCATTGAACGGCTCAATGGATTTTTCAGGCAAGTGGCCCGTAATCTGCATCGCGCGGGCGAAGAAGCGCGAATAGAGCAAGTGCAAAATCGCGTGCTCAATGCCGCCGATGTACTGATCGACATTCATCCAATATCCGGCTTCGGCCAGATCGGTGGGCGTATCGGCACGCGGCGCGGTGAAACGGGCGAAATACCACGAGCTGTCCACGAAGGTGTCCATCGTGTCAGTTTCGCGTTGTGCCGGGGCACCGCAAGACGGGCAGCTGCAATCACGCCATGTTGGATGGCGGTCCAGCGGGTTGCCGGGGATCGAGAAATCGATCGGCTTGCCGCCCTCGTCATAAGGTAGCTGGATCGGCAGGTTTTCTTTTTTCTCGGGCACCACGCCGCAGGCTGCGCAATGCACAACGGGAATTGGGGTTCCCCAATAACGCTGGCGACTCAAGCCCCAATCGCGCAGGCGGTACTTGGTGACACCTTCGCCCCAGCCCGCTTTTTCAGCGAAATCGACGGTGACATCGATGGCCTCATCCCCAGTGGCTTCGGTCAGGCCAGCGAAGTGATTGACCCAACGCACTTTCTCCGACTTTTGCGGAACAAATGCCTCAGTGGCAACTGGCGTGTCATTGTCGAGCGCAAAGAAGGTATCAATTACTGGCAAATCATATTTGCGGCAGAAATCCAGATCGCGCTGGTCATGGGCCGGGCAGGCAAACACCGCCCCGGTGCCGTAATCCATCAAAATGAAATTGGCGATCCAGACCGGCAGTTCCCAGTCAGGATTCAGCGGGTGTTTAACTTTGATGCCTGTGTCGTAGCCCAGTTTTTCACCGGTTTCGATGGCTTCCTCAGTCGTGCCGCCCTTGCGACATTCAGCAACAAAAGCCGCGACCTCCGGGTTTTCGCCCTCAAGCTGCTTGGCAATCGGGTGATCGGGTGAGATGCCAACAAAGCTGGCGCCCATTAGCGTATCAGGGCGGGTGGTGTAGACAGTGATCGGGTCACCGCCATCCGTGCGTTCAAACCCGAACTGAAGCCCACGTGATTTTCCGATCCAGTTTTCCTGCATCAGGCGCACTTTGGCGGGCCAGTTTTCAAGCGTATCCAGCGCCGACAGCAATTCCTCGGAATGATCTGAGATCTTGAAGAACCACTGCGTCAGCTCGCGTCGTTCCACCAAAGCGCCCGAGCGCCAACCGCGGCCATTTTCAACCTGTTCGTTGGCCAGAACGGTCATATCGACCGGATCCCAGTTCACCACCGCATTTTTGCGGTACACGAGGCCCTTTTCAAGGAAGTCGAGGAACAACGCCTGCTGTTGGCCATAATATTCTGGATCGCAGGTGGCAAATTCGCGGGACCAGTCGATGCTTAGGCCCAGCGGCTTCATCTGACTGCGCATGTCGGCGATGTTGCTATAGGTCCAGTCCTTGGGGTGCCCGCCCGAGGCCATCGCTGCGTTTTCGGCAGGCATGCCAAAGGCGTCCCAGCCCATCGGGTGCAAAACATTGTGGCCGGTCGACAGCTTAAACCGCGCCACCACATCGCCCATGGTGTAGTTGCGCACGTGGCCCATGTGAATCCGACCCGAGGGGTACGGGAACATTTCCAGCACGTAATATTTTGGCTTGTCCTTGGAGCGGCCCGCCTGAAAAATTTCGGCAGTGTTCCAGGCATCTTGCCACTTGGTCTCGATCTCGGCAGCTGAATAGCGCGACATGTCGGGCGCATCCCTTGGTAAGTAAATTCTTACTTAGCCTGATAGGCCCCCCGGCGATCAGCGTCCAGCCCGTTGGTGACAATTGCAGGCTGTTTCAGCTGTGTATATGGTAATCAAAACAACATTGAGCAGCATCTTTGATGAAAATCCTCTTCATCCATCAAAATTTCCCCGGACAATACAAACATCTGGCACCACTTCTTGCGTCGCAAGGCCATGAGTGCGTGGCCCTGACCCTAAAGGTCAAGGAGCCCACCACATGGAACGGGGTCAAGGTTCTCCCTTACCGCCTGCCCAACCGGGGCGGGCAAAATGTGCATCGCTGGTTGGTTGATCTCGACACCAAGGTCACCCGCGGCGAAGCCTGCTATCATGCCGCCGTAAAACTGCGCGAGACAGGATTTACACCGGATCTGATTCTGGCGCACCCCGGTTGGGGGGAATCGCTGTTTTTGAACGATGTCTGGCCCTCGGCGCGTATCGGCCTTTATTGCGAGCTGTATCATCAGGCTGGCTACCCGCATATGAACTTTGACCCTGAATTCCCTGCCCCGGACGCGGGCACCGACGGGTTACGATTGCGGATGAAGAACCTTAACAATCATCTACATTTTGGTTCCGCCAGTGCCGGGATCAGCCCGACGCGGTTTCAGGCAGACACGTTTCCACAGGGATTTAGAAACAAGATCACTGTAAGTCACGATGGGATCAACACCGCACAGGCATGTCCAAACCCAGATGTCGTATTCAAGCTGGATAAGGTGCCTGAGCTGACCCGCGATGACGAAGTCATCACCTTTGTGAACCGCAATCTGGAACCTTATCGTGGTTATCACATTTTCATGCGCGCCTTGCCCCGGCTTTTACGTGAACGCCCCAATGCACGAGTGCTGATTGTTGGCGGCGATGAAGTCAGTTACGGCGCGGCACCCGCCAAAGGGAAAACCTGGAAGCAGGTCTTTATCGATGAAGTTCGTGATCAGATTTCGGATTCAGACTGGAACCGGGTGCATTTTCTGGGGCGCATTCCTTATGAGGCTTTTCTCAAACTGCTGCAGGTCAGCCGGGTGCATGTCTATTTGACCTACCCGTTTGTGCTGAGCTGGAGCCTGATGGAGGCGATGAGTATTGAAGCAGCGATCGTTGCCAGCGATACCCCCCCTGTGCGCGAGATCATCGGCCACGGTGAAACCGGCCGGTTGGTCGATTTTTTCGACAAAGATGCGCTTGTCAGTGAGGTCTGCGCACTGCTGGAAGATGACGATCAACGTCGGGCTTTAGGGCAGGCAGCGCGTTGGAAAATGCAAGCGGAATACGATCTGAAATCAATCTGCCTACCACGACAGATTGACTGGATCAGGTCAGTTATGCGTGGTTAAGCAAGATCAGAATTTACCGGCTTGAATACGTAGCTGGCGCGCACGGGCCAGAATAGCATCTTCGACAGCACGCTGCGTGGCCGCAGTGACCGGACCGCGCTTGGTCTGCAGGGCGACATTCAACGACCGTGCATCAAGGGCTGGATCGCTGATCAACACAGTCGCACGATACGATGTCCCACCACCCGGAGGGGTGCCATATCCAGTCGTGATCACGCCGGTAAAGGGATCGGCATTTTGAACAGGCAAGAAGCTTAGCACTTCCAGGCTAGCCGTCCATAAAAAGCGGTTCACTTTGACATCGGCGGTTGGATCGCCCTGAAAGGCTTCAAAGATCGAGGTGCCGCTTTGCACCGGGCTGGATTCGCGCCCGCCTTTAACTTTTGTGGATGCGGGATCAAAGGTTGCATTTTCTCGCCATGACGAACAGGACGCCACCAGTGCAACAACCAAAAACACAGAGACCAAACGGTACAAACGAGACAGGATCATTCTACGGCCCAACATTGCTTCTATCCCCTACTATCCAACGTGGCGGATTGGGGCAAGGCATTAACAACGCTCTGACGACGCCGTGACAAGAAATTACAAATTTTTGCACAACACACCTGCCATGTGAGCGCTTCTGCATTGCGGGGCTTGTTCCCTTATGGCAGATAAAATCCATCACAAGACAAGGTGTTTGCCGTGAGTCTGGAAGAGATCAAAACCCGTATCGCTAAAGCCGAAGCCGAAGCAGGACGCGCCGCTGGCAGCGTAGAGCTGATTGCAGTATCGAAAGTGCAACCCAATCAACGGGTTGCGGCGGTTCTGAACGAGGGCCACCGGTGTTACGGTGAGAATCGGGTGCAGGAGGCGGCAGGTAAATGGCCGGACTTTCGCACGCAGTTCATAGGTATTGACCTGCATCTGATCGGCCCGTTGCAAACCAACAAGGCACGGCAGGCGTTTGAGTTGTTTCAAAGTATCCATTCGGTCGACCGGCCGAAACTGGCCAATACCATCGCACGACTTGCACAAGAAGTCGGCCATTGCCCGGATCTTTTCTTGCAGGTCAACACTGGGGAAGAGCCACAAAAGGCAGGTGTTCTGCCCCGCGACGCCGATGCTTTTATCTCTGAGTGCAAGACTATGGACCTGCCGGTAAAGGGTCTAATGTGCATCCCCCCCGCCGAGGAAGAAGCCAGCCTTCACTTTGCCCTGCTTGCCAAAATTGCCGCGCGCAACGGGTTGGACGGCCTGTCCATGGGCATGAGCAGCGACTTTGAAATAGCCATCAGCTTTGGCGCAACACATGTGCGCGTTGGCAGCGCCATCTTTGGCGCACGGGCTTACGATACAGCGGGTTAATATGTGCTGTCGTCTGGCTGTTCCTCACGGCTCAACGAGTAAGGTGTTTTCGATGAGGCGAATGGCCGCTGTGAGCCCAGACCTACCACGGCTGCATTTGCAGCATGTTGCTGGCACAGAAATTAACGCGCATCAACGTCGGCCCATAGCTGCTATTCAAGGGGCTGAATTTTCGACTAACCGCTTCTCTCGTACTGGACATTAATTGATCTTGCAGCATTCATACGGTCTAAAGCCCGAGCCGTGGGATAAACCCACCTTTCGTCAATGATGAGCTGTAGATTTGCCTCTAGCGCATTGTCGTAGGTGTTAGCTAAGTCGGCACCAATATAGACCGGATGTCGCTGATGCGCTTCTTGGCGTCTAGCCGTTCCTCGCAATTGGGGAATAATGCCTCCATCAGAAGCTCCATTTGGCCCATAGCTGTTGCATGATCAATGCCTCCAGTTTGAAGGCCGCAACGCAACCAAAGCCCATCTATCATAGTCGATATTGCTAGTGCAGTTTCTTCAGCGCGCTCATTTTCGACCAGTTGCACCAAGGCATGTACTAAATTTGAACGCATACGTCGGTGAATGGCAGTTTGTATGCGCTGATAACTCGAGTGATGGGGAATTTCGGCGCAAAGGGAGAGCCAAGCATGTGCCAATTTTGGATGAAAGAATTGTTCAGAAAAATTGGCTTCTATGACGGAGTAGATTCTTTCCCAAGGATTATTTGAGCGAATTAGCAATGCATTTACTGCGCGAGCAAGATCAGCATTTGCGTACCTCAGTGCCATTTCTAACAATCGCGTTTTGCTACCAAAATAGTGCAGCACATTCGTCTTTGAAACACCCGCTCGTGTCGCGACCTTTTCGACAGTCGTTCCGGTAAGTCCATGTTCACAAAGAGTTTCGAAAGCAGCCTTGGAATACTCTTCTGTTCTAAGGCGCCAGAGATTTTTGCGTTTCAAATGCTTCTCCTGCTGATCACGCCAGTAAATATTTTGTTGACTCAGGTGTCAATATGTACCTATTGATCTATTTATAGACCAATAAGTCTATTAATAGATCAATGAGAATATACGCGAGTTGCGACATCATTTAGTCCGCTCGAGCGATGATAGGAAATCTTAGGCGGAGAATGGAAACGTGGTTTGCATCAGTGATTTCGAGAACCCATCCGATGCACGATTTAGCCGAAGTTGGCGTCACCCCGTTGACCTGAGCTACACTGAAGTTGGCGAGCCAACGGCTCGGCCGCTCGTACTGCTGGTCGGCTTGGGTATGCAAATGCACGAATGGCCCCGCACATTTCTAGAAAATCTGTCCAAATCTTTTCGCGTTATCTGTGTGGAAAACCGAGATGCAGGGCAGTCTCTACGGTGTGGGCCAGACAGTGAACCAAATATAGCCAGCATATGGCTTCACGCGGACGAAGAGAGCGCCACCAAATATGCCCCGTATTCGGTGTTTGATATGCGTGATGATGTGATTGACTTGCTCGACAAGTTGAACATTCAGAGTTTCGATATCATTGGTTTTTCCATGGGCGGCATGATCGCGCAATTAGTAGCAGCAAAAACCGCCTCACGTGTCGGTTCGTTTATCCAGTTCGCTAGCAACGACGGCACAATTCATATGAATAGCACAGATGAAGCCAAAAGACGTATAGCGCGCCTTTTTGTTGAACCTGAGGCATCAGAACAAATCAAAGAGTATCTATTGGAAGACACGCTCTACTATGGCGCAGGCCGAGTAGGTTTGAGCGATGAACTAATTGCGGAGATCGAGAAGATATATCTGCAGGGCTTTTCATGTGGTGGATCTGCCCGACAGGCGCTGGCCGTACTTAGTTCCGGAGATCGACGAGATCAGTTGCGTACAATTCGCGCTCGAACCTTGGTGGTTCACGGGGATAGCGATCCCTGTATTTCCCCGCAGTCCGGTAAAACCGCCGCGGAATTGATACCAAATGCAAAATTCAAACTTCTGAAGGGAGTTGGGCACATTGTGGATGAACAGATGTGTGCCGCTGCTTTGAGTTGGCTCTGCCGCAACCAATCATCCGAATTTGCAAAACCGACTAACTAGAGAGGAAACAAAAGATGACCATCAATACAAACGGACAACTCAATAGGCGTGGTTTTCTAAAAACATCTGCCGCTGCAGTTGCAGCGACCACTTTACCAATGAGCGTGGCTTCTGCGAGCCCGAAACGCGGGGGGCATTTGCGCGTGGGAAAAGGCCACGGTGCGACAACAGATACTTGGAACCCGGCTACTTGGGACAATGGATTTACACTTCCCTTAGCTTTTGCCGTTCATGGGTATTTGACAGAAATCAAGGCCGATGGATCAGCAGGACCATTAGTCGCCGAAAGTTGGGAGGCGTCGCCAGACGCGAAAATCTGGCGTTTCAAAATTCGCAAAGGTGCAACCTTCCATAGCGGCAAGGATGTGACGCCGGAAGATGTTAAAGCCTCCATTCTATATCATAAGGGACCGGATTCAACATCCGCAGCTGGTCCAATTGTTGAACCGATTGAAGATATCTCAATTGACGGTGATACAGTCGTATTTGAATTGTCCGGCGGCAATGCAGACTTCCCATTCATCCTTTCCGATGTGCATCTGAGCATCCACCCAGCAAAGGATGACACTATAGATTGGGAATCCGCTGATGGGTGTGGCGCCTATGTTCCAAAAAACGTCAAATTTGGGGTTTCGGCATATCTTGAACGATACCCCAATTATTGGCGCGATGATGTGGCATGGTTTGACAGTATCGAGATGCTATCACTTGTCGATCAAAATGCGCGTACAACCGCGATGGTCGCGGGTGATGTCGACGTCATTGACCGACTCGACCTAAAAACTGTGGGATTACTGGAACGCAACCCAAACCTGAATATTCACTCGATTGCAGGTAACCAACACTTCACCTTTGCCATGGCCAGCAATCAGGTTCCGTTTGACGACAACAATGTGCGTCAGGCCTTAAAGTACGCAATCAACCGGGAAGAACTCGTTGATAAAATCTTGTTTGGGTATGGTTCTCTAGGCAATGACAATCCAATCGGCAAAGGGCAGCTTTATTACAATAGTGAGCTGGAGCAGAAAGCCTATGATCCAGACAAAGCTAAATGGTATCTGCAACAAGCGGGCCTAGACAAACTAGAGGTGTCACTTTCCGCTGCGGATGCGGCTTTTGCCGGTGCCGTGGATGCGGCAGTTCTTTTCCAGAATTCAGCCAAGAGCGCGGACATAGACATTCGGGTCGTTCGGGAACCAAATGATGGCTACTGGTCGGATGTTTGGATGCAAAAACCATTTACAGCAGTTTATTGGAATGGCCGACCGGTGCAGGATCAGATGTTCTCAACAGCGTTCGCTTGCGGTGCGGCTTGGAACGACGGGTTTTGGTGTAATGATCGGTTCGAAGAACTATTAATTGCTGCACGTGCGGAACTGGATAATGCGAAACGCAAGCAGATGTATTTCGAAATTCAGGACATTGTCTCGAATGATGGTTCAGTCATAATCCCGATGTTCGCCAACTATGTCTTTGCGACCTCCAACAAGATCTCGACACCAGAAATCACCGCGTCGAACTGGGATATGGACGGAGAACGTTGGGCTGAACGCTGGTGGTTCGCATAATGAGTCCCAATTAGAAATGGGGTTGCGGGCTGAACGATGCTTAGAACCAACGAAGTGTAGTGCAATCTGCAAAACAACACGCCGTCCTTATTGTATTTCATGAGAATTGCATTTTATGAGATCAAACGACGTGAAGCGTGGTGCGCTTGATTTTCTTCCCTGTAATCAAGCGCACCGCAACTTCAGATACACTACAACCTGAATGTCAGTTTTCGAAGCACAAAGTCGTTGTACTGCGCCTGCAGCGAATGACCGAATTCCTCCCACCCTGATGGACACATCTTTATGTGAACGAGAAATTTGCACCTGCGGCGAACGGCAGGTTTGTCCGTAAATTTGCCATGCGCGGCCTTCACTTCTTCACACAATCTACTGTGTGACGCGCGGGTTCTGACAATCGGTCTATTGAAGATGCTCGCCGAAAGAGCCGTGTGGCTGACATGCACAGTGCAATCTAGCTCAACTGCAACTTTAGTGTTTCAACCAAGGCAGATGTGTCTGTCATACTCAGGAATTGAATTTCTTCCCAAGTTCTCTGCCGGGCGTGGTATGAGGGTTTCATATTAGTGCATTTTTTACAAACATTATTGGAGGTATCCGAATGGATAAACGGTTCATTGGCGTCCTGATTATAAGTGCGTGCATTGCTGGATTGGCCCCATTGGCCGTTCCGTATTTTCAACAAGAAGAACCCGAGTTTCCTCCTGAAATCACCGCGGACGAGGCGACCCAACGCCTGATTGCGGCACAACAAACCCGGCCCGATCGGGCCAGTGTCAGGCCTGTCGCAGTGCAGCGTAAGCGAGATAATGAAGTTCCTGACCCGACCGAAATCCTCCTCGCACCGGAAACCGGCCTTGGGCTGGGATGGGGTTGGAACGCCTTTCACGGCGAAGCCATCCCGACCCAATGTGTCGAGTTCACCCGCGACAAACCATTCAAAGGCCAAACCTCGGCCTTGGACTTTAGCGAAGTCAACGACCAATACGAATTGCAGGCGGCGATGGATATGAGCGCCGAGGCCTCGGTCAAGTCGATGGGCTATGACGTTGAAGGCGAAATGAAGTTCAGCACCGAGACAAATATCAGTGGCACATCGTTGACTTATCTGATTGAGGCGGAAGTTTTGAATGCCCCTTGGGTGGCGCTTCCACCCGGTGAAGGCGGCGGGCAATCTGTTGAACTGACGCCTGAGGCCGAACGGTTCGCGCGGCAGGATTTGGAATTGTTCAAAGATATCTGTGGCACCGGTTATATTTCTGCCACGTATGGTGGAGCAAAACTGTCAATTGTAGTCGACATCAAGACCACCAGTCAGGAAAGCCGTTCGGCGATGTCGGCTTCGGTCAGTGGTGGCGGTTGGGGCGTAAAAGTCAGCGCTGCAATGAGCGGGTCGAGCTCTTCAGACAACAAAAAGGCATCTCGGGATATCAATTTCTTTCAATCCGGTGGTGAGCCCGAAGTCCTGCCCACAACGCCGGAGGCGATTGTGACCGCAGCAGAAACCCTTGCCAAGCAAGCGGGTAAAGCGGAAAAAATCTTTCGGATTGCGGTTACCCCCTATGAGGTGCTGTCCAACTGGCCGCGAGAGGAAAATCTGTCAGGTTCAGAGGTCGAGTATGAAGAACTTGCCGCACTTTGGGGCAGCTACCGCGCGCTGTTCACCGATCTGCAGGCCGCACTGGACACCCCTAATGCCTATGTTGTGCCCTATCGTAATTGCGCAAACACGCCTTGTACGACAACCTTTTTACCTGCCAGCAATGCGATAATGATGACGAACCTAAAAGCGCTGCAGGATGAGGTTTTGATTGGGCTTGACCGGCTGGAACTGGCGGCCCGGGCCTGTGTCACGGCCGAAGAGCTGTGCGAGACAAACACAGCTTTGTATCGATCGCCCTATGCCTATCAGGTGGCCATGCCGGTGCGGACCTGCCTTTTGGTCGAAGATTTCAGCCCTGCCGATGAAGCCGCGTACAAAACCGCCCGCAACGATGTATATCTTGCGGTCTATGGCGCACCCATCCGAACCGCAAATAGTCCTGATGAGCAAGATCATGGCGGCCCTCTGATTGAGGAGTTTTTCCCCGAAATTGAGCTTGCCTGTGATGGCAGCGGCTTAACAGGCACTGCAGGTGCCGCTGGGGTCTTGCCCATCTATGAAACGATGATGGTCGAGGAAACGGCCAAGGGGCGCTGCGCTTTGAGCTCATTGACGCCCGGCTGCCTGAGCAACGCAGACATTTCTGCGTGGGGCGAGCGTGTTGGCCATCACTCCTTGATCTTAGCCAGCACCAAGGAGGTTGAAGCCGTCAGAGAAGCAGCAAAAGCGCCGCAACAAACACTCCACTCCGCAGCGGCAAATTGCGCGTTCCTTAAAGAGCCAGATCGCTGGCTGGTCGGCGACCCCGGCGCGCCGCTGAAAACAAGTATCTGGGTCCCGCCAGTCTGCCTGAGCACAGTGGAACAACTGATCGAGGGCGTGGCCAAGGCTACGGCAGAGGAGAATAACCAAAATTCGAACGGCGGTTGAATAGGCTGAGGCGATCAAGCCTAGAACGCCCGTACGATCAGCCGCGTGCCCGGCACAATCTGTCGGGCGATCCGTTGTAGGTGATCAGGGCGGAAGGCGACGCAACCCGCTGTCGGATAGCCCGGCCTACGCCATTGGTGCAGGAAGATGCACGAGCCTTTGTGTGGCGTGGCCTTTGGCCAGTTCCAATCGGTGATGAATACCAGATCATAGAGCGGATCGCCCCGGCGCATGACTTCGTGTGAATGCACGTAGGGTTGGCGCACCAGCAGATTGTAATCCGGTGCTTCTGATGCATCAGACCATAGATCGCCTGGGTAAATGGGTTGGGCCCAAGAGGCCGGGCGCGCCATACGATCTGGGCGATAGTACATGCCAACGATGCGGTGTACGCCCGTGGGTGTGCCGCCATCACCTTCTCTTTTATTCCCAACGATCCCACCTTTACCGATGGTGCAAGGATAACGACGCCCGCGAAACCGCACCCCCATGGGGGTCAAAACCAGATCATCAGGTTTCATTCGAAACGATCCCCTTACGCAGTATCTGAACGATACCACCCGCAAGCAGCCCCCAAACGGCGGCCCCCAGTCCAAAGGCGGTGATGCCCGAGGCGGTGACTAGAAATGTGATCGCGGCAGCATCCCGATATTCCGCGTCTTTGAGTGCCGCGAAGGTCGAATTACCCAACACGCCAACAAGGGCCAAACCTGCGACGCTTGCCACAAGCAAGGGGGGTGCAAGGCCCGCAAAAGCGGTGATTAGCCCGGCAAACAGTCCCAGAATACAATAAAACACCCCGGCGCAAACAGCGGCCCAAAACCGCTGAGCCGGATCAGGGTGGCAATCTTCATTGGCACACATCGCGGCGGTGATCGCCGCCAGACAGGTGGCCGGGGCGCCCCAAAATGCGGAAATCATGCTGAACCCTCCGACACCCGACAGCAATGGTCGTGGCGGCGGTGTGTATCCATAGCTTTTCAGCACAGCCAACCCCGGCACGTTTTGTGTGGCCATGGTGACAATAAACAGCGGCAAAGCGATGCCCATCACCGCATCCAGTGAAAACGTCGGGGCCACGAAAGCCCCCATCGTCAAGGCCGATCCAGTTGAAAACTTGGAAAAATCGCCGATGACAAAGATGATCGCGGTCGCCATAAGCACCGCAGCAGGCACTGCCAACATGCGGTTGATCCGTCCGCAAATTAACCAAACCATGACCACCGGGCCGATCACTGCCGGGGCTTCGGCCATCGCGGTAACGGGTTGCAGGCACAAGGGCAGCAATACCCCCGCCAGCATCGCCTGTGCCAGAGGGGTCGGAATAGACGCTGCCAAACGGCCAAACGGCCGATATAGCCCAGCCACCAATGTCAACACGCCAGCCACAATGAAGGCCCCGACCGCATCCGAAAACCCACCCGCCGTCGCCGCTGTAACCGCCAACAACGCCGCACCTGGTGTCGACCAGGCCACACTGGCCGGGATCCGCGTGTACAAGCTCAGCACGATGGCGCAAATGCCCATCGACAATGCCGCAGCCATCAAGCCCGACGCCGCCTGTGCAGGCGTTGCCCCCATGCTGGCCAAGCCTTGTAAAATAATTGGAAACGAGCTGAAAAAACCGACGATCGCCACCACTGCTCCAGTGGTCACGGTCTGCAGAGGTGGAAAACCAGTGCGCATAAAAAACCCCATAAACCCGAACCACAACCCTAAGTAAAATCTGCAGCTGTGCAAGGGACCTTACAGCACAAAATGAAAAACCCCGGCCAATCACCGGGGTCCTTCATTCATCTGACACAAAATATCTCGGGGGAGGCGCGCAGCGACGGGGGCAGCGCCCCCGCCTCACTCTCAACCCAGCGCGTCGTTACAGCGCTGGCAAGTGCCGGGATGTGCATGACGGCCCACGTCTGGCAGGATTTTCCAGCACCGCTGGCATTTCTCACCATCAGCTTTCTCGAATACGACGCCAATCCCTTCGATTTCGGGAACGCGGAACGCCTCGGCCGGAGCAGGATCACTTGAGATGGTCAGCCCCGAGGTGATGCACAGGTCATTCACATCAAAGGTTGCCAACAGATCGCGTGTTTCGGCATCCTCGACATGCACAATCGGCGCGGCTTCAAGGCTGGAACCGATTACTTTGTCCTGACGCTGCACCTCAAGCGAGGCGGTCACAGCTCGACGCACCCGGCGGACTTTGGCCACACCAGCCTCAAGCTGCTCATTGCGCCAATCAGCGGGTGTTTCGACAAAATCGATCAGGTGAACCGAACTGTCATCACCCGGGAAGCGTTCCAGCCAGACCTCTTCCATCGTAAAGACCAGCACCGGCGCCAGCCATCTGGTCAGGCGGTGGAACAGGATGTCCAACACCGTCCGCGCCGCGCGGCGGCGCTCATTGTCACCATCACAATAAAGCGCGTCTTTGCGGACGTCGAAATAGAACGATGACAAATCTACTGTCGCAAAGGTGAACACCGCGCTGAACACGCCTTGGAAATCATACTTTGCATAGCCGTCGCGCACGATCTCATCCAGCTCGGCCAGACGGCTGAGCACCCAGCGCTCCAGGCGCGGCATGTCCGCCGGGTCCATCCGGTCGGCCTCGGTGAATTCGGACAGCGAGCCGAGCATGAAGCGCATTGTGTTGCGCAGGCGGCGATAGCTGTCGGCAGTGCCTTTCAGGATCTCGGGCCCGATCCGCAAATCAGCAGAATAATCTGACTGCGCCACCCAAAGCCGCAGGATATCCGCGCCATACTGCTTGGTCACATCCTCGGGCGAGATGGTGTTGCCCACGGATTTCGACATTTTCATGCCTTTGGCATCCAACGTAAACCCGTGCGTCAACACACCACGATAGGGTGCATGGCCACGTGTGCCGCACGATTGCAGCATCGAAGAGTGGAACCAACCACGGTGCTGATCGGTGCCTTCAAGATAGAGATCGGCCAAGCCGTCCTCTGATCCGTCTTCGCGATCATTCAACACAAAGGAGTGGGTCGATCCAGAATCGAACCAGACGTCCAGAATGTCATCAACTTTGTCCCACTCAGCCGGGTCAACGATGCCTTCAAGGAAGCGCTCTTTTGCGCCATCTTTGTACCAAGCGTCTGCGCCTTCGGCCTCAAAAGCTTCCAGCACGCGGGCGTTGACCTCTTCATTGCGCAGCAAGAAGCCCTCGTCGGTGGGCAACGCATCTTTCTTGATGAAGCAAGTCAGAGGCACACCCCAAGCGCGTTGACGTGACAGCACCCAGTCAGGGCGTGCTTCGATCATCGAATAGAGCCGGTTGCGGCCGGTCTTTGGCGTCCATGTGACCAGTTGGTCAATGGAATTGAGCGCGCGTTCGCGGATCGTGGTGCCATAAGTGTCTTTACCATCACCCACCGCGCGGTCAACAGCGGCAAACCACTGCGGCGTGTTGCGGTAGATCACTGGCGCTTTGGAGCGCCAGCTGTGCGGATAGCTGTGTTTGATCTTGCCACGTGCCAGCAGGCCGCCAACCTCGACCAGCTTGTTGATCACGGTCTTGTTGGCATCGCCCTCGCCGCCCTTGCGGTTCAGGATGTATTTGCCACCAAAGAACGGCAGGTTTGCGCGAAAGCCGCCATCATCCATGACGTTGTAGGTGATGACCTGCTCCAGCATGCCCAGATCACGGTACAGCTCAAACTCTTCCATACCGTGGCTTGGCGCACAGTGGACAAACCCCGTACCTTCGGTGTCGGTCACAAAGTCCGCTGCGCGGAAGTCGCGAATGTCGTCCCATTCGCCTTCGCCGCCTTCGGCACCTGCCAATGGGTGTTGCAGGCCGATCCCCGCCAGCTCGGATGTGGGAACATCGCGCACACGCTGCCATTGGTCATCATTCAAGCGGGCACGACCCATGACGTCCGCCGCCAGATTGTCAGCCAGCAGGAACTTGTCACCCGCTGCTGCCCAGCATTCATCCGGCGTGCTGGTCACCTCATAGAGGCCATACGAGATGCCTTCGCCGTACACCACAGCCTTGTTTGATGGGATGGTCCATGGGGTGGTCGTCCAGATCACCACCTGAGCGCCATCCAGATCACCGGCGTTGACCACACGGAATTTCACCCAGATGGTGAAGCTTTCCTTGTCGTGATATTCCACCTCGGCATCGGCCAGTGCGGTTTTCTCAACCGGTGACCACATCACAGGCTTGGAACCTTGATAAAGCGTGCCATTCATCAGGAATTTCTGGAATTCCTCGGCGATGATGCGCTCGGAACGGAAATCCATTGTCAGATACGGCTTTTCCCACTTGCCCGTAATGCCAAGACGTTTGAATTCATCGCGCTGCACATCGATCCAGCCTTCGGCAAATTTGCGGCATTCCTGACGGAAGTCGATCAGGTCGACCTCGTCTTTGTTTTTGCCCTTTTTGCGGTATTGCTCTTCGATCTTCCACTCGATCGGCAGGCCGTGACAGTCCCAGCCGGGGATATAGCGCGCATCGCGGCCCATCATCTGTTGGCTGCGCACCACCATGTCCTTAAGGATCTTGTTCAACGCGTGACCAATGTGCAGGTGGCCGTTGGCATAGGGCGGGCCGTCATGCAGGGTGAAAGGCGGGCGGCCTTCGGCCTTGTCGCGCAGACGGTCATAGATGCCGATCTTGTTCCAACGCTCCAACCATGCAGGCTCGCGCTTGGGCAGGCCCGCGCGCATTGGAAATTCGGTTTCTGGCAGGTTCAGGGTGGATTTGTAGTCAGGCAGTTCGGCGCACATCGCGGGCGTCCTTTATCACGGGGTCTTTATCAGAAGTCTCTGGGGCGGCGTGATGTCTCATACGCCTTGTCCCGGCGGCTCGTCTAGCTCAGAGCGCCGGGTATATAATTCGAATAATGATGCCGAACATATACGTCATACCGCGCCTTATAGGCCGAGGTTCTGGCCCCGTCCAGTGGCCCGGTGTCACCGCGACATTTTTCCCATTTGTGTCCGGCATTCCGCGCCCTATGGTGGCAGCGTAACAAGTTGGCACAAGCAAAGCGACGCAAATTATGCCCCCCAAACAGATTGGTATCGCTGGCGCAGGCATTGGCGGGTTGGCCGCAGCCGCCGCGTTGAGCGCCGATGGCCATCAGGTGACCGTTTTTGACCAGTTCACAACCCCCGCGCCAGTCGGATCAGGGTTGGTGATTCAGCCCGTTGGTCAGGATGTGCTGGACTTGATTGGTGCTGGCGACATGGCACGTCAGATGGGACAGCCCATCAAACGGATGCTGGGCCATGAGAGCACATCAAACCGCGCCATTCTGGACGTGACGTATGACCCCAAAGACAGCACCGGGAAATACGGCCTCGCCATGCATCGATCGGCCCTGTTTCACGCCGTATTGGAAGCGGCGCAACACGCTGGTGCAACCCTGTGCCCGGATCATCAGGTCACAGGTGTGACCTCTGCTGACAAACGTCAGCTAATCTTTGAAACGGGTGCAAAAAGCCCCCCATTCGATCTGATCGTCGACGCCACCGGCGCGAAATCTCCGCTTTCGCCGCTCAAGGCTCGGGCCCTGCCCTATGGCGCGATCTGGGGTACAGTAGATTGGCCAATGGAATTGCCTGTGGATACATCCCTGCCCCTGGATCTGCTGTCACAGCGTTACCACAAGGCCAGCACCATGATCGGCATTCTGCCGGTTGGGTTTCTGCCCAACCATCAAGCCCGCAAAGCCGCCCTCTTTTGGTCTCTGACCCAGTCAGATTTAGAAATCTGGCGTTCCGAGCCAATAGAGGTGTGGAAGACGCAGGCCACCACACTGTGGCCCGCAATGGCCCCTTTTCTGGAAGGGATCACGGATCATACCCAGATGACAACCGCATTCTATTCCCATGGCACCCTGCGCACCCCGGCCGCAAACGGGTTGGTGCATATCGGTGACGCCGCCCATCGCGCCAGCCCGCAACTGGGACAAGGGGCCAACATGGCTCTGTTAGACGCTTGGGCGCTCAGCCTGTCATTGAAAGAAGTGCCTGACATTTCGGATGCCTTGCGCAGATACACTCGCATGCGGCGCAGGCATCTGTGGCTGTACCAATTGATGAGCGCTGCGTTCACGCCGCTGTATCAATCCGACAGTCGCTGGCTGCCACGCTTGCGTGACCACATCCTGACGCCCTTGTCGCGCATTCCCCCAGCACCCAGCGTCCTATCGCGACTGGTCTGCGGCGATCTGATCCGTCCGATCCGGTGATCTGCCCTTGAAACACCCCACCACTTGGCGCATGTCAGAGGCATGAACACCGCGCTGCCCCCCCGTTTCACCATCACCCGCCCCGAGATCGAGCGGGTTGTTGCGGCCTTTTATGCCAACATCCGCAAGCATCCCGGTTTGGGGCCTGTGTTTGCAGTCCACGTTGAAGACTGGTCCGCGCATGAGGCCAAGGTGGCTGATTTCTGGGCCAACACCATCCTGCATGAGCGCAGCTACGACGGCAGCCCAATGGCGGCACACCTAAAGGCAGGCAATGTCAAACCGGGAATGTTTTCGACTTGGCTGGACCTCTTCGATTCTGTCTTGCGCGCGGAACTGACCGAGGATCAGGCGGCCGCGTGGTCGGCCCTCGCCCACCGTATCGGGCGCAGCCTGCGTGCAGGTGTCGTCGACCGCGAGACCCTGCCCGGCGGCATTCCGAAACTGTTCTGAACATCGCCAATCCCGAGGGCGACGCCAAAGGCGGAGGACGAGACATCCAGTGCGCCACAAGGCGCACCTTCAGATCATTTGCTTTTGTGATTACGCATACGTTCCATTGTCGTGAGTGCCCGCAGCCATTGCTGCGATCCAACCAAACGACGAAAGGCACGCTGCAACTCGGCCGTGCCGTTACTTTGATACCAATGTCCTTGTGACAAGATCACACGTTCAGGCGCAAAGGCGATGAGCTTTTCAACACTTTCCTCCAACGCTTCCCGATTGAACCCACGCGCCATCAGATAGGGCATCTTACCGTCGGTATGTTCCGTACCTGCCAGCCAGACAATGGGCCGCATCCAGGCAGGCATTGCATTTGTATCATGCGCCTGAATGAGATCAGCCAAAATCAAGGTCGCGCTATCATGATGAAAAAAGACCATCTCGCGATGACGCCAACTGCCACGCACCAGCATCTGGCCCAATTGCCCGTCCCACTCTGCCTCGGCCTGATCGATGTCCAGTTCGCAGTCCACCCGAACCCGTTCCGCGCGGCCCTCGGCCAGTTCAGGCACACCCGGTGCCCCGTAAACAATCGCGTCCATATAGGTCGCCTGCCACACCGGCAGGACTGTCAGATACTTGGTATTTGGAACGATCAGATGTTTGACCGGCCCCAGCGCGTCCAGCTCGGCCTGTAAATTCGTGGTGAGCGTTGTGGGAGCATACACCCAGAGACTGCCATCGTGCAGCTTAACCACCGTGGCCCGTGTTCCACGCATGAGCCAATTTGAGCGGACCGGCGCGCCATCGATAATCCAAATCCCGTCCGCGATAGGTTTGAGTGTATCATAAGGCGCATGTGCAGGTCCGGTCATGTGTTATAGCCTGTCACAGATCAGTCAGTCACAGTCACTTTGGTCATCACATCCGGCTTGCCACTGACAGAGCCAGACTGGCCTGAGCCGCGTTTAATCTTGTCAACGACCTCCATGCCTTCGGTGACTTGTCCGACCACAGTATATTGGCCGTCCAGATGTGGGGCTGACTGGAACATGATGAAAAACTGACTGTTGGCGCTGTGTGGGCTGGATGAACGTGCCATGCCAAGTGTGCCACGCACAAACGGTTGATCTGAGAATTCGGATTTTAGATCCGGGCGATCACTGCCACCAGTCCCTGCATAGCCCAAATTCCCACTACCGACGCGGCCAAATTCAACATCGCCAGTTTGCGCCATAAAGCCGCTGATCACACGATGGAACGCGACGCCATCATAAGCACCTTCACGGGCCAAAGCGGTGATCCGCTCAACATGCTTGGGCGCAACATCCTCCAACAGATCAATCTTGATCGTACCGTTGGCTTTGCCAGACACATCAATCTGAAGCCCAGTGGCCAGCGCAGGGCTGGCCATAAGGGCAAACAAAACTGCCAGCTTACGCATCTGCGGCAACCTTGACGCTGATCATGCGGTCCGGGTTTGCGGGTGGCTCACCTTTGGTGATCGCATCAACATGCTCCATGCCTTCAATCACGCGGCCGTAAACTGTGTACTGACGGTTCAGGAAGTGATTGTCTTTGAAGTTGACGAAAAACTGGCTGTTGGCGCTGTCAGGGTTTTGGCTGCGCGCGGCACCCAGAGTTCCACGATCATGTGGCACGCCGCTGAATTCGGCTTTCAGGTTTGGCAGGTCGCTACCACCAGTGCCCGCTGAGCGTAGGTTGAAATTATTTTCCATGTTGCCATTGGCCACGTCGCCAGTTTGCGCCATGAAGCCATCGATCACCCGGTGGAAGGCCACATTGTCATACGCACCCGATCGCGCCAGCTCTTTCATCCGCTCACAGTGGCCGGGGGCCACATCAGGCAGCAATTCGATAGCGACGGTGCCGTCTTTGAGTTCCATCAGGATGGTGTTTTCGGGGTCTTTGATTTCGGCCATCGGGCGCTCCTTAGGTAAAGATTTGACAGATACCTAGGCGCTTCGTTCGCGATTGCCAAGTATCAGTAGTTGACGCCCCGACTGCTTCGGGCCATGAGAGGCGCGAAATTGCGTAACGGAGGGTAGTGGCATGGGCTGGAAAACACTGGATGACATGGATCTGAGCGGTAAGACCGTGCTGACACGTGTGGACATCAACGTGCCGGTCAAAGACGGCATTGTCACTGACGCCACCCGGATCGAACGCATCGTACCCACGATCAACGACATTCTGGCACGTGGCGGCAAGCCATTGCTGATTGCGCACTTTGGTCGCCCAAAGGGCAAAGTGGTACTGGATATGTCCCTGCGTGTTGCGGTTCCCGCACTGGAAGCGGCGCTTGGTCGCTCCGTGACATTATTGGAAACACTGGAAGGCGCCGAGGCCCTAACAGATGAAGCCCGCGCTGCTGACGTATTGTTGTTGGAAAACATCCGGTTCCATCCGGGGGAAGAAGCCAATGACGCAGAGTTTGCCAAACGTCTGGCTGGTCTGGGTGATATTTATTGCAATGATGCCTTCTCGGCTGCGCACCGTGCGCATGCGTCGACCACCAGTATCGCTGCACATATGCCATCTTGCGCCGGTCGCCTGATGCAGGCGGAACTGGAAGCGCTTGAGGCCGCACTTGGTGCGCCGCAGCGCCCTGTTGTCGCCGTCGTTGGTGGCGCGAAAGTGTCCACCAAGCTCGATCTTCTGGGCAATCTGGTGGAGAAAGTCGATCAACTGGTCATCGGTGGTGGCATGGCCAACACCTTCCTTGCCGCGCAAGGACTGAACGTTGGCAAATCGCTGTGCGAACACGACATGGCCCCCACCGCGCGCGCGATCATGACCAAGGCCGGTGCTGCTGGCTGTGAAATCCTGCTGCCTGCCGATGTGGTTGTGGCGCGGGAGTTTGCCGCCAACGCGGCAAATGAAACCGTCCCGGCCCATGCCTGTCCCGAGGATGCGATGATCTTGGACGCCGGTCCGCAAAGCGTGGCGCGCGTTGGTGCGGCGCTGGAAAGCGCCAAAACCCTGATCTGGAACGGCCCGCTGGGGGCGTTTGAGATCGAGCCCTTTGATACTGCCACCAATGCCGCCGCGAAACACGCCGCCGCGCTGAGCAAGGCAGGCAATCTAACCTCGGTCGCAGGCGGTGGGGACACAGTTGCCGCCCTTAACAAGGCCGGCGCGGCAGAGGATTTCACCTATATCTCCACTGCAGGCGGGGCCTTTCTTGAATGGATGGAAGGCAAGGAATTGCCTGGTGTGGCCGCGTTAACCGCCTAAATTAAGGTGCCACAGCGGCAAGCTCTTTACACTAGTGTTGCAGGTCATGAAAATTTGGCCAGCAAGATAGCAGCGGAATAAAGCGCCCTTCGTGCAGCTCGCAGCACGGATCAGGCGTAGAATCTACGGGTGGCTGACAAAGGTACCGTTCGGGAGCGTATGCGGTATTCTACTACGCTAATATCAAGTCAATCCATTTGCTTTGCCAGTGACCCTCGCTTGGTAATTCTGGTCTCAAGAATAACGGATTTTCCAGTGTTTCTCAGTTCCACCATATCCACTAGTTCGCTTGCGGCTTTGCGACCCATTTCTCGATGAGGGACATGTACGGTGGTCAATGGAGGACTGACAATTTGCGCCAACTCGATATCATCGAAACCAGTGATAGAAACATCTTGGGGGACCTTCAGGCCAAGCTCACCCGCTCGTTGTAGTGCGCCGACTGCGAGAACATCGTTGCCGCACAAAACTGCGGTCGGTTTGATATTTTGTGCCATCAAGGATTCAAATGCTTCCGCGCCGCGATCTATCTCGTACGAAGTTTCGATAATTTGGCCCGCGTCTATGCCCAACCCATGTAATGCAAGTGCATCTATTAACCCCTGCACCCGCATCCGTGCGCGATCATTCCCCTCGCATATCCCTGAAATCATTGCGACTTTGGTATGACCTAGGCGGATGACTTCTTCAGCCAATTCCTGCATAGCAATGCGGTTGCTAAAGCCAATCGAAGGCACACGAGTATCATTTTGATATGACCAAGCAACCAATGCAGGAACGTTTTGCTGTTCAAGGTAGTTATAAATTGACGCCGAACGATCATGCCCAATCAACAGCAACCCGTCTGCCCCACGAGATACCAAGGCGCGAATTTGCTCTTCTTCGATCTCGGGCCTATAGGCGGAACTGGCCACGAGCAATGTATACCCCCTTGCATGAAGTTCTTCTTGAAAGGCTTGCAGGCCACGGGCAAAGATGGCGTTTTCCATCGTCGGGATGATCGCCCCTATCGTATAGGTGCGTTTGGCGGCCATGACCCGCGCCCCAAAGTTGGGGGTGTACCCTAGGTCCGAAACGGCACGCATGACCCGGTCACGTGTTTTCTCGACCACCCGACCTGAGCCATTCAAGCAACGCGACACAGTCGCCGTCGAGACGCCTGCTGCCTTCGCCACATCATCAAGTGTTGGCGCACCTTTGATTGCTGTCATGAACTGTCTTTCGCTAAATAACTCTATAATTCTATCATAATTATATGGGTTTGAAACCAAATGCATGTAAGGGCTTGCATTTTAGCAATGTAAGCGCTTACATTACGAGCAACCGATTCAATACGGAGCCTCACCCATGTTTCTTGCCGCCTCACTTGCAGTGTTCATCGTGTATTTCACAAACGTTGCGCTAGGGGCCTTTGCCGGAAGCGCTTTCTTGGGTGACGTCGGTGAAATGCTGGTTCTGTTCGCTGCGTCGATCCTGTTTGTCGTCGCAATTTTGAAAAAAGAAGCTGACCGCAAAAACAAGAACGGCGGCTAAGGGTCCATCGGGAGGACGTTAAATGGATAAAGATCAAAAGGAACTCGCATCGGCGACGCGCCGTAATTTCCTAAAGTTGACATCAAGCGGGGCATTCACTGCCGCGATGGTGGCCGGGGCGGGCGGTGTGCTCTGGTCGTCCGAGGCTACGGCGCAAACCGCGAATGAAGAACGCGACCGCGAAAAGGCGGCCGCACATATCATGACGCTGGCCACAGCCTATGTGCTGGGAGCCTCGCGCAGCTATCCGATTATGCAATTGGACCTGAAAGAAAATATTCAAAACGCCACCAACGGCAAAGTCTACGTCAAGCTGGCACCGGGCGGACAACTTGGGGCGGGTGGCTCTTTGGTACAAAAGGTTCAGGGTGGAACCATCCAGGCAGCACAGCATTCTCTATCAAACTTTGCACCGTTTGCCTCGACCGTTGATCTTATCAACATGCCATATCTTTGTGGTTCTAACCAACGCTTCACCAATCTGGTAAACTCGGACCATTGGAACGCCGAAGTGCACCCCAAAATCGAAGCGGCGGGTTTCAAGGCTCTGTTCTACGTCAACATTGACCCGCGCGTCGTCGCGGTGCGCAAAGGCGGTGCCGGAGCAGTCCTTAGCCCTGGCGATCTTGATGGCATAAAGTTCCGGGTTCCCGGCTCGAAAATGCTGCAACAATACTACCGAATGGTTGGTGCTAATCCGACACCGGTTGCTTGGGGCGAAACGCCATCAGCGATCAAACAGGGTGTTGCTGATGCTCTCGATCCATCCGTCGGAGCGCTTTACGTCTTTGGCTTCAAAGATATCCTCAGCCACGTGACCTTCACACAGGCCGTGCCTGACAGCCAAGTTTATTCGTGTAACCTCGAATGGTTCAACTCCTTGCCAGCCGATGTGCAAGAAGGGGTCATGTGGGGATCCGAAATGACCGCGCACCAGAACCTATCCAAAGTACCATCAGCGCGCGCATATGCGATGGCAGAACTGAACAAGGCGGGCGTCGAATTCCACTCGCTATCGGAAGATCAACTTGCTGAATGGCAAGAGGCCGGTGGGTATCAACGATCCGAATGGGACGAGTTCAAGGTCGACCTGGCCGGTTCGATGGAGGCCTTTGCCAAGCTGGAAGAAGCTGCAGGTACCCAAGGCAAATACTACGTTCACGACGCCTAAAATTTTATCGGGCACTCAAACCATGAGTGCCCGATAAAATCGCCGATCTGACCATATCCCAACGAATGGAAAAGACATGAATTTACTTCGCCGAATAGACCGCGATGCAGAACGTTGGTTGCTTCTCATCTTTTACGTGATGCTTGTGATCACTATGGCCATCGAAGTTTTAAGGCGAGAAATCTTCTCGTATTCTTCGATCTGGGGCGAAGAGGTTGTACGGTATTCATTCATTTACCTAGCTTGGATCGGGGCTGCCGCCGCGGTCAAAGAACGCGCTCACATCCGCATTGATGTGATCATGCACTACATCCCACCCCGTGCCAAAGCGTTACTCTATATCTTCGGCGACCTGGTGATGTTCGTTGTCGCGGTTATTGCGCTCTATTGGTCCTATGAGGCCGTGCATGTCTCGGCCAAGTTTGGCTCTGTGACCGATGGTCTGCGGATCTCCAAGGTTTGGTTCCTGATGGCTGTCCCTACAGGCTTTGGCCTGATGATCTGGCGTCTGCTCCAATCATTCGCTCGTGACTTCAAATCCCTCCGGGACGGCACCCCCGTCTTCGAAGGCGACAAATTGTTTGATTGAGGAATAAATCATGCTTTGGAATACACTCAATCAAACCGTTGAATTGGGCTGGGATTTTTATCTGCCAGTCATCATGTTTGTGGCGCTAATAGCGCTAGCTGTGCCGGTCTGGGCTGCCATTGGCACTGCAGCTATCACCATGCTGGTCATGTCCGGCGATCTGCCTCTCAGCCTTGTCGGCGAAAGCCTTTTTTCTGGCATCGACGCCTTTGCCCTGACTGCGGTTCCCTTGTTTATCTTGACCGGTGATGTTCTCGTTCGAACGGGGTTATCGCGCAAGTTTCTTGACGTGGCCGAGGCGCTAACCTGCTTTGCCAAGGGGGGATTTGGTTCTGCGACTGTTTTGGTCTGCGGCATGTTCGCGGCGATCTCGGGCTCTGACGCGGCGGGGGCCGCTGCTGTGGGACGGATGACTATCGACCGCCTTGTTGAGAGCGGTTATCCACGTCCCTATGCTTGCGCGTTGGTGGCGGCGGGCGCCTGTACGGGCATCCTTATTCCACCTTCGATTGCCTACATCATTATTGGTCTTGTGTTGGGGATATCGGCGTCTACGCTTTTCTTGGCGGCCCTAATCCCCGGCCTTGCCATTTTGCTCGCGATCCTGATCACAAACCTGATCGTCAATCGCATCTACCTGTACGAGGGTGGTGGCATGCTCACTGCCAGCGAATGGTTCTCCAATCTGGGCCGCGCACTGAAATCTGGTTGGTATGCCTTCATCGTGCCAGGCATCATCTTCTACGGTATCTTCTCGGGGCGTCTGACCCCCACCGAAGCCGGTGCAACAGCCGTTGTGGTTACTATCATCATGGGGTTTGTTCTCGGCACGCTCAAACTGGCTGATTTCCCGGCGATGCTGGTCAGCTCGGCCAAAGTCAACGGTGTGATCCTTCCCATTATTGCCTTCTCGGCCCCCTTGGCGGAAGCGCTGGCCATCATGGGAGTGCCTCAGGGTTTTGTCACCTCGGTCACGTCTCTGACCAACGAGCCTTGGCTGCTCATCTTGCTGATGATCGGTATTCTGATCGCCGCGGGCTGTGTGATGGAAACAACGCCGAACATCGTTATCTTGGCGCCCATCCTCAAACCGCTGGCAGACAACATTGGCATGAACGAAATTCAGTTCTGCATCATGATGATCACTGCCCTGGGTGTCGGGTTCATCACGCCACCCCTTGGGCTGAATTTGTTCGTGGTGTCGGGGATAACGGGTGAATCTATCCTCAAGATCGCCGCACGCGCTGTTCCATTCGTCTTGTGTATGTTCGTTGTGGTCCTAATGATCGCCTACGTGCCCGCACTGTCGACAACCTTCCTTCCTGATATCTATAAATAATAGGATCTCAACCGAATGACCCGTGAATACCTGAAAAAGGCCAGCCTGACCTCTGCTTCTGACGCCTCAGAAGTGCACGCCACCGTAAAGACGATCCTTACTGATATCGAAGCGGGTGGCGATGCCAAGGCATTGGAGTATGCCAAGAAGTTTGACCAGTACGAAGGTGCTATTCTTCTCTCACCCGAAGAGATCGAGGCCGCCAGCGCTTTGGTGCCGGACAAGCTTAAGCGTGACATTCAGTTTGCCCATGACAACGTCAAACGTTTTGCCCAGACGCAAAAGGCAACCGTCTCAGACGTGGAGCTGGAGATCGTGCCGGGGATGATCGCAGGGCAAAAGGCAATCCCAGTGGATGCCGCAGGTTGCTATGTGCCGGGCGGGCGATACAGCCACATCGCCAGCGCGATCATGACGGTTACGACTGCCAAGGTTGCGGGTTGTCGCCATATCACGGCCTGTTCGCCGCCACGCCCCGATGTCGGTGTTGCGCCAGCGATCGTCTACGCCGCGCATATCTGTGGCGCGGACAAGATTTTAGCTATGGGCGGTGTTCAGGGTGTCGCGGCGATGACCTTCGGTCTGTTTGGCCTGCCCAAGGCCAACATCCTTGTTGGCCCCGGTAATCAGTTTGTGGCTGAGGCGAAACGGATTCTATTTGGCCGTGTCGGGATTGATATGATTGCGGGGCCAACCGACAGCCTGATCCTTGCTGATAAGGCTGCCGATGCGCATATTGTAGCTACCGATCTGGTGAGCCAGGCCGAGCATGGGTACAATTCACCTGTCTGGCTTGTCACCGACAACCGGGAGCTTGCGGAAAAAGTGATGGAACTTGTCCCGGAACTGATTAACGATCTTCCTGATGTAAACCGCGAAAACGCAGGTGCCGCTTGGCGTGACTATGCCGAAGTGATCTTATGTGCTGACCGCGAGGAGATGGCCGCCACCTCGGACGACTATGCCCCAGAGCACCTGACGGTGCAGGCCGATGACTTGGAATGGTGGTTGGACCGATTGACCTGCTATGGTTCGTTGTTTTTGGGGGAAGAAACAACCGTCTCCTTTGGCGACAAGGCAACCGGAACCAATCACGTTTTGCCAACCTCGGGCGCTGCGAGCTACACCGGAGGCCTGAGCGTGCATAAATACATGAAAATCGTAACCTGGCAGCGTGCTACGCGCGAAGGAGCCAAGCCTGTTGCCGAAGCTACAGCTCGTATTGCGCGCCTTGAAGGTATGGAGGGGCATGCGCGTGCAGCGGATGTTCGGCTGGCTAAGTATTTCCCTGATGAAACCTTCGATTTGACTGCAGATGGATGACCCTCGCGCACTCTTTGATCTGACCGGACGGGTGGCCTGTGTGACCGGTGCCAGCTCTGGGTTGGGGCGGCGGGCTGTTTTGGCCCTTGCTGCCAGCGGTGCAAAGGTTGTTGGCATCGCCCGCCGGGACGAGGAATTAAAAAAACTGCACGATGAGGTCGGCGTGGATGCCATGGCTTATACCGTCGCAGATCTGTCGGATCGCTCCAAAGTCGCGGCTCTTGCTGATGCCGTGTCAAAACCCTTCGGTGCCCCAGATATCATCATCCATGCGGCGGGCGTGAACACGCGCGAGGCAGCAGACGACGTGACGGCTGAGGGCTGGGACAAGACCCTCGCCCTGAACTTGACGATACCGTTTTTCCTTACGCAAGCGCTTGTGCCTGCGATGCAGGCAAAGGGCTGGGGTAGGGTCGTAAACTTCGCCTCGCTCCAGACCACACGCGCCTTTCCTGGTGGCATCGCCTATGGGGCGTCAAAGGCCGGGATCGGACAACTCACGCGCGCCATGGCCGAGGCTTGGTCATCACAAGGTATCACCGCAAATGCCATCGGCCCGGGCTTTTTCCCAACCGAACTGACCGAGGCGGTATTTGCCGATCCTGACAGGGCAGAACGAAACGCAGCACAAACCTGCATTGGCCGCAATGGCCGGATGGAAGACATCGACGGGCCTTTGCTGTTTCTATGCTCGGATGCATCCGCCTATGTCACAGGGCAGGTCTTGATGGTCGATGGGGGTTTCACAGCGAAATGAAGGCCCTGATCTATGACGGTGAACAACAGCTCGGCTATCGCGAAGTTGCCAAGGCGGAGCCACATGATGACGAGGTTCTGATCCGGGTCGAGGCGGTCGGCATCTGCGGCTCGGACATGCATGCCTACCTTGGGCACGACAATCGCCGCCCAGCCCCGCTCATTCTGGGACATGAGGCTGCTGGCACCATTGAGGGTGGTGCACAGGATGGTCGTCGTGTGACCGTCAATCCGCTGGTGACATGCCAGACGTGTCCAGCCTGCAAAAACGGGCGGCAAAATCTGTGCAAAACCCGCCAGATCATCTCGATGCCCCCGCGCGAGGGGGCATTTGCGCAATACCTCGCCATGCCGGATCGCAATCTGGTCACCGTGCCAGAAGATGTACCACTTTCAAAAGCGGCTTTGGCTGAACCATTGGCGGTAAGCTGGCATGCCGCTCGCTTGGTGTTGGACACCCTGCATCCCCAATCAGAGCGTCGCGCCTTGGTGATCGGTGGAGGTGCTATCGGACTGGCCGCCGCGCTGGCGCTCAAGGCCATGGAGATTGAAGACGTCACCATCATCGAACCCAATTCAGCACGCCGGGCCTTCTTGACCGACACCTGTCAGCAGGTAGCGGTTGCTGACACTACAGAGACGTTCAATATCGTGATTGATGCTGTTGGTTTTGCGGCGACTCGCGCCAAGGCCTCAGAACTGGCGGAACCCGGTGGGGCCATTGCCCATGTCGGGTTGGGCGAAGATGCGGGCGGGATCGACGTGCGCCGCCTGACCCTGCAAGAGATCACCTTCATCGGCACCTACACCTACACTGATCAGGATTTTCGCGACACGGCGCAGGCGATTTTTGATGGCCGCCTTGGAGCGCTTGATTGGTTTGAAACACGTTCTTTAGCAGATGGCGCTATGGCCTTTCAGAATTTGAAATCTGGCCTCGTATCTGCCCCCAAAATCATACTGGACCCATGGGCGTAAACCGCTAACGCCCCGCAGGAGAAGCAAAATGTACAACAAGATACTTGTCGCCATGGCACTGGACCATGATCTTTCCCCAAAAACACTGCAGATTGCAGAAGCGTTGCGCAACGACGGGGGCGAGATCATCGCATTTCACGTTCACGAAGCGCCTCAGGGAACCGCAAGCGTTTATATGGATGAGGACGTGATCAAGGCGGCCTATGCAAAATCCGAAGCGTTGCTGAAAGAGAAACTCAAGGGCATCGACAATATCACGCCCAAGATCACCAAGGGACATGCCGCACGCACGATCATTGATTATGCCACGGCAAACGGCGTTGATTGCATCGTCATTGGCTCTCATAAACCGGGGCTGAGCGATTACTTTCTCGGCTCCTCTGCCAGCCGGGTTGTACGCCACGCGCCCTGCGCCGTACATGTTCAACGTGACGACTCTTAATTGCTGCGTATTCTGCGCCAAACAACTAAAGGAAATCCGAAATGAATATCGACAAGAAGATCACTGATGATCTTGTCGCCAACGATGTTTCGTTCATCACCACTGTGCCGTGTAAACAATTGGCAGGAGTGATTGATGAAATCGATGCGCGCCCTGAGATCCACCACGTGCCATCCAATAAAGAAGACGAAGGCATGGGGCTCTGCGCTGGAGCGTTCATGGGTGGCAAACGCCCGGCCATCATCATGCAAAACACGGCCATTGGCGTGACAATCAACACTTTGGCAACCCTGATTCAATATTACCGCATGCCACTGCCAATGCTGATCTCGTACCGTGGTGAGCTGCGCGAGCCGGTCGCCTGTCAGGTGGAAATGGCTGTGCACACCAAGGCGCTATTGGCCCAGATGAACATCCCGACATATCATTTCCATAACGAATCCGATGTGAAAGAACTCGATGCGATCCTCAAATACACCTTCATGTGCAACAAACCCGTCGCAATCCTGACCGACGCCAACTTCTGGGGAGGCTACGGAGACCAATGATCCGTTCAGAAATTCTCAAAGACATCGCTCCGATCCTGCGTGACCAGCTGGTAATCTGCAACATCGGCATCCCATCGCAGGAACTGCACGCCATCGATGACCAGCCAACCAATTTCTACATGCTCGGCACCATGGGCCTTTCGTCCTCCATCGGGCTGGGGCTGGCACTGGCACAACCCAAACCCGTGATCGCGATTGACGGCGACGGCTCGGTCCTGACCAACCTCGGCACCTTGCCAACCATCGCTAATAACGTCGCTGATAACTTCATCCTGTTGCTGATCGACAATGGCTCATATGGGTCTACCGGCGATCAACCAACTTACGCGGGCAAGAAAACCCGGCTTGAAGAGGTCGCCAAAGCCTGCGGATGCGAACACGTTATCACCTGCGAAGGCAAAGATACGGGTGCCACCCTGCAAGCCGCGCTCGACAGCAAACAGATGACCATCATCGTGGTGAAATGTGACAGCGGCAATGCCAAACACCCCGTCATCACGATGGATCCGGTGATCATCCGCGACCGCTTTATGAAAGCCGTCAGCGCCTGATGGCCGCAGCAGCCATCCATAGCGTCGCCGACGCCCGAAGACTGGCGCGGCGGCGGCTGCCATGGATGGTGTTCGACTATATCGACGGTGCGGCGGGCGCTGAAACCGGGGCCAACCGCAACCGCGCAGCACTCGATGCGATGACACTGCGCCCACGCATCCTCAAGGATGTCAGTGATCGATCACTTGCCACATCGGTTTTCGGTGTACCCACGCAACGTCCTTTTGGGATCGCGCCAATGGGGATGTGCAACCTATCCGCGCCCGGCGCTGATCTGATGCTGGCCCGCCTAGCTGCGCGCTATTCGGTGCCGTTGGGTGTTTCAACCGTGGCTTCAACACCGATGGAAACCCTCATCGATGCAGCGGAGGGAAACGCTTGGTTTCAGCTGTATTTTAGTGGGGATGGCACCGGCACTTTCAAGTTGGTCGAGCGCGCCAAGGCCGCCGGTTATCAAACCCTCGTGCTCACCGTTGACGTGCCCGAGGTCGGCCGCCGCCCCCGCGAATTGCGCCATGGCTTCAAAATGCCCTTCCGCATCGGTCCGCGACAATTCATCGACTTCGCCCTTCACCCAAGATGGTCTCTAGAAACGCTTTTCAAAGGCAAACCTCAAATGGCCAACTTCTTGATGGATGGCTATACGTTTGACCGTTCTGAAAGTCGCGCCAAAGCGGACTGGCAAACATTGGCGCGCCTGCGCGACGCTTGGCCCGGCAATCTGGTGGTCAAAGGGGTTCTAGATGTCGAAGACGCCGTGACTCTCAAGGAACATGGCGTTGATGCCATTCAGGTCTCAAGCCACGGTGCACGCCAATTGGAAAGTGCTCCGGCGCCCTTTACTCTTTTGCCACAAATCCGCGCCGCTGTCGGCGAGGGCTTTCCTATCTTCTACGATAGTGGGTTACACTCTGGCGAAGATGTATTGAAATGCCTTTTGTCTGGGGCCGATTTTACCTTTTTCGGCCGCACCTTGCAGTTCGCAATTGGGGCTGGTGGAGCCGCTGGATTGGATCAGCTCTGGCATGTCCTTAGCAAAGAGTTGAGTATAGCAATGGCGCAAACCGGTATGTCCGATTTCTAGCCCGTCAGTGCGGGCGAACATATAAAAAGGGCTCTCTCAGTGTTAGAGTATCCACAGAGAATGTGGTTTCTACAATCAAGCGCTTCCGTCCATTCGATTTGAAACGATAACCGTAACGATCCAATAGCTGCCGTTTGGCTCCAAATGCTATTGGTCTGTTTTGTCCGCGATGTGTGAATTAGCTTAGCATCAAAATTCGCACTTGCAGCGAATGGCAACTATGACGGGCTGCACTGCAGCATCTTGAGGTCTGGTCGAAGGTCCGGTTTGGGCCGTTCTCGACAATCTTTCAGTTAAGAATTATGCAGTTTCTGCGCCGCATCTAATGTCAGCCAAGAGCCCATTCTACCGAATGCCGCATGGGTAACAAACGTCCACTTGTGGGTTAGCGATGCTATAACTTGAGGTCTCGAAGGCCGTGAGATTTGCCTGTATTTGTCTGGTTACCGATAAATATCAAAACGTGGCCTTAATTGGTATTCGCAATCGCGTATGCTCTCAGCTGTTTGAGTTCCTCAAGTTAATGCTGAACGTATTAGCAGTGCGACTAGCCCCAACACCGTCACCCCGACACACCACAGGACGAGAAACCAGGTCAACTGTCGGACGCGGTGGCTCAATGGTAGCCCTCATCAGGGTCAATTTTCCCGCGGAATACCCAATAGGCGTAGGCGGTATAGCCTAGGATGACCGGCACTAGTATCACCGTTCCAACCAATGCGAAGGCAAGACTTTCATCTGGTGCGGCGGCTTCGGCGATGGTCAGGCTGGGTGGTATGATGTGAGGATAAAAGCTGATACCCAGGCCGATAAAGCTAAGGACGAATAGGCTAAGTGCGGCAATAAATGGACCAAGTTCGTGGCCCTTGCGTAGCCCGGAAAACAGTTTCCAGACGCAAATCAGAACCAACAGAGGCACAATCAACGTGTAAAGATTGCCTGGAAAACTGAACCAGCGTTCAAAGTAGGCCGGATCGAGAAAAGGAGTCCAAAGGCTGACTCCGCCGATTGCCGCCAGTGTGACTGTTGCCAGCTTTGGTGTGTAGTTCCGCATTTTTAATTGCATGGCGCCGCTGGTCTTGAGATTAAGCCAGGTTGCACCGAGAAGTGCATAGCCGACGACAACAGAAACACCTGTCAGTACCGAAAAAGGCGTCAACCAGTCCCACCAGCCACCAGCATAGGCGCGGTCGGCGATTTCAACACCTTGAACAAGCGCGCCAAGGGCGATCCCCTGCATAAGCGCCGCCAGGGTCGATCCAACGAAGAAACCAACATCCCATACGGGCTTCCAGCGCTCTGTTCGCCAGCGATATTCGAACGCCACACCGCGAAAGACCAGTGCCAGAAGCATAATCATGATCGGCATGTACAGCGCTGGCATCACTATGGCGTAAGCCAATGGAAAAACAGCAAAGAGCCCGCCGCCACCCATGACCAGCCAAGTTTCGTTCCCATCCCAAACAGGTGCAATGGAGTTCATCGCTGCGGCTTTGTCCCTTTCGGATCTCAGCGTCGGAAAGAGAATTCCTATGCCAAGATCAAAGCCGTCAAGGATCACATAGGTCAACACAGAGAAGGCGATAATTCCTGCCCAGATGAAGGAAAGCTCGACCCCCATCATGCTTCTCCCTCCGCTGATTGCGGTCGTGCTGTGCGCAAAGGACCTTCGGACAGAGGTGCGGGGGCATCCACAGTGCGATTCATAATCATCAGGATGTAGACTATTCCCGCTCCGAAAACGAAGAAGTAGACAATTATGAACGCTAGCAACGAGGTTGCGACAGCTGGCGCAGCGACCGGCGCCAGGCTGTCAGAGGTGCGCAACAAGCCGTAGACCGTGAAAGGTTGCCGTCCGACCTCGGTCGTGACCCAACCTGCCAGTACCGCGACAAATCCCATCGGACCCATCGCAATAGCTGCATAATAAAGCCAGCGCCCTTCATAAAGTCGTCCGCGTATTCGTCGCCATAGCGCCCAGGCACCAAGCCCCAGCATGGCAAAGCCCAGGCTGACCATGATGCGAAAGGACCAGAACACGATGGCGACGGGCGGTTCATCCTCGTCCGGGATGGTATCAAGCCCGTCAAGCGGCGCATCCCAGTGGTGCTTGAGGATCAGGCTCGACAGTTTTGGAATTTCAATCGCATAATCGATACGCTTCTCAGCCGGGTTGGGAATGCCAAACAGGATCAGTGGTGCACCGTGTGGGTGGCTGTCGTAATGCCCCTCCATCGCCATGATTTTTACGGGCTGATGCTCCAACGTGTTCAGACCATGCAGGTCGCCCGCATAAATCTGGATCGGCGCGACGACAGCCAACATCCACATTGCCATAGAAAACATGCGCCGGGCGGGTCCATTCTGCGCGTCACGCAAAAGCTGCCAGGCGCCGGTTGCGCCTACCACGAGTGCTGTCGAAAGGTAGGCTGCAAGAACCATATGGACCAGCCTGTAAGGGAAGGACGGATTGAAGACGATGGCCCACCAATCCTCGGGTATGAACTGCCCGACATCGTTTATTCCATAGCCAACGGGTGTTTGCATCCAGCTGTTCACTGACAGAATCCAGGTGGCCGACATAAGAGTTCCTAAGGCAACCATCGCCGTCGCAACCATGTGAAGCCCGTCTCCGACACGTTCCCGGCCAAAAAGCATGATCCCGAGAAACCCGGCCTCAAGGAAGAAGGCTGACAGCACCTCGTAAGCCATCAGTGGTCCCAAAACCGGGCCGGTCTTATCACTGAACACCGACCAATTGGTGCCGAACTGATAAGACATCACGATTCCCGACACTACGCCCATGCCGAAGCCAATCGCAAAGATCTTTTTCCAGTAATTGAAAAGCGCTAAATAAGTCACGTCCTGGCTTCGCAACCACAGGGCGTTCAGCACCGCAAGATAGCTTGCAAGCCCGATTGAGAAGGCCGGAAATATAATGTGGAACGAAACAGTGAAAGCAAACTGCATTCGTGCCAAGATTTCTGCTGTCAAGTGGTCAAACATAATTTGCTAAGCTCGGTTCTGGAATTTGAACTAAAGATAGCATTTCTGGTGAACGGGCGCACCGTGTCAAAAGGGCCTGCGTCAGAATATCTCTTTGGATTGCATGACCGGCTTTGACTTATCGACGCCGCACCGCTGTCGTTTATGCTCACTAAAGTGGTTACCATGGATCGCCACCCATTGGTTGTGGGCAGCGTCAATAGTGGTTCGAGGTCCCGTTTGAGCCGTTTCCGCATGGGGTGAGATATCATCTGATTAGGCCCTCAGATCCTTATAAAGCGCGACATCGAGTAAAGCGCATCGATAAACGGCCCAGAAACATAGAAAATCTTAGCTTTTCGCCTGCCCTTCTCAATTTCACGATCACACCAATAGATTTTTGAATGTAGGTTTGCGCCCGATCAATACGCATTTGTAGCAATGTGAAGCGAAGTTCCAGAAAGCGGCCATCGGTGCAAACGCAGCGAATTCACATTTTGTCCGCAAAGCGGAAGTGTACCAATTAGTGCCCTATGGAAGTTCTCGAAGCCAAAGAAGGTTTAGGCCAAGAACTGCGGTTATGCAGGATGGGAAACCGCATAACGCGCAATATTTACCGCCAGAGGCTATCCATAGCGGCCCCTCTCTCATTTCTTCAAATTAATTCCGCCCTTGCTGTTGACTCCGTGCTTTTCGGTTCTTAGCTATGCGTCGTTATCACTCGCCGACAGGGAGTGCTAACGACTCCGCTCGGAGTTAGGGAGAAACTTAATAGGGAAACCTACACAATGGCATTTAAACCGCTACATGACCGTGTTCTTGTACGTCGCGTTGAAAGCGAAGAGAAAACATCCGGTGGTCTGATCATTCCAGACAGCGCCAAAGAAAAGCCTAGCGAAGGCGAAGTTGTTTCCTGCGGCGAAGGCGCCCGCAAAGACAACGGCGATCTGATCGGCATGGCCGTCAGCGCGGGCGACCGCATCCTGTTCGGCAAATGGTCCGGCACAGAAATCACGATCGACGGCGAAGAGCTGCTGATCATGAAAGAAAACGACATTCTGGGCGTAATGGCCTGATCTTCGTGCGATGCGCCAAATCGTGCGCATCATTTACAACAACTTTAGACATTCAGGAGCAAGCACATGGCTGCTAAGGACGTCAAATTCGATACCGATGCCCGTAACAAGATGCTTAACGGCGTCAACATTCTGGCAAACGCGGTAAAAGTAACACTGGGCCCAAAAGGCCGTAACGTCGTTCTCGACAAATCCTTCGGCGCACCACGCATCACCAAAGACGGTGTTTCGGTTGCCAAGGAAATCGAACTGGAAGACAAGTTCGAGAACATGGGCGCGCAAATGGTGAAAGAAGTCGCCAGCCGCACCAACGACGAAGCCGGCGACGGCACGACAACTGCAACTGTTCTGGCACAAGCGATCGTTCGCGAAGGTCTGAAGCAGGTTGCAGCGGGCCTGAACCCAATGGATCTGAAGCGCGGCATCGATCTGGCCACAACCAAAGTGGTTGAGTCGATCAAATCTGCGGCACGCGAAGTTAAAGACAGCGACGAAGTTGCGCAGGTTGGTACAATCTCAGCCAACGGCGAAGCCGAAATCGGTCAGCAAATCGCAGGCGCGATGCAAAAAGTTGGCAACGAGGGCGTGATCACTGTTGAAGAGAACAAAGGTCTGGAAACAGAAACCGATGTTGTTGAAGGCATGCAGTTCGACCGCGGCTACCTGTCACCTTACTTTGTCACCAATGCTGACAAAATGACAGCTGAGCTGGAAGATTGCATGATCTTGCTGCACGAGAAGAAACTCTCAAGCCTGCAGCCAATGGTTCCACTGCTGGAGCAAGTTATCCAGTCGCAAAAACCACTGCTGATCATCGCAGAAGATGTTGAAGGCGAAGCGCTGGCAACTTTGGTTGTTAACAAACTGCGCGGCGGCCTGAAAATTGCTGCTGTCAAAGCACCTGGTTTCGGCGATCGCCGCAAAGCCATGCTGCAGGACATCGCAATTCTGACCGGTGGTCAGGTCATCAGCGAAGATCTGGGCATGAAGCTCGAAGGCGTTACAATGGACATGCTTGGCACTGCCAAGAAAGTTCAGATCACCAAAGACGAAACCACTGTTGTGGACGGCGCTGGTGAGAAAGCTGAGATCGAAGCACGTGTTGCTCAGATCCGTAACCAAATCGAAGAAACCACTTCCGATTACGATCGTGAAAAACTGCAAGAGCGCGTTGCCAAACTGGCTGGCGGTGTTGCTGTTATCCGAGTTGGCGGCATGACCGAAGTTGAAGTGAAAGAGCGTAAAGACCGTGTTGATGACGCGCTGAACGCAACCCGCGCTGCCGTACAAGAAGGCGTTGTTGTGGGTGGTGGTGTTGCTCTGGTTCAGGGTGCAAAAGCTCTGGACGGTCTGACAGGTGCAAACCCTGATCAGGACGCAGGCATTGCCATCGTTCGTCGCGCAATCGAGGCACCTCTGCGTCAGATCGCAGAAAACGCTGGTGTTGACGGTGCGGTTGTTGCGGGCAAAGTTCGCGAATCTTCCGACACATCGTTCGGCTTCAACGCGCAAACCGAAGAATATGGCGACATGTTCTCCTTCGGCGTGATCGACCCTGCCAAAGTTGTTCGTACAGCTCTGGAAGACGCGGCATCGATTGCTGGCCTGCTGGTCACAACCGAAGCCATGGTTGCCGACAAGCCTGCCAAAGACGGCGCAGCCGGTGGCGGCATGCCTGACATGGGCGGCATGGGCGGCATGGGCGGCATGATGTAAATCATCCACGTTCTTGCGTGAAAGATTTGGAGGGCGTCCCCATGGGGCGCCCTTTTCTAATGTTTGTTCTATGTTGTCGTTCAGCTCGTAGATAGTCACAAGATAGACACAATCATAAGATGCAATTCATCAACACATTTGCTTGCGTAACAAAAAGCTAAATTCACATCTTCGAGCAGGACATTTTTCACACATGAGCAATGTTGCAGAAACAAGAGAAATTCCAAAATACGCAGTGCGGAATAGAAATATCTGCAAGATCATCCTGATGATTGCCTTTGGTAACTTTCTATTTCACGCTTTTGGTTTTGCGGTATTCGATGTCACGTCATGGCCGTTTTATCAAAAGTTACCCGTTTACGCTTTCGCAGAGGCATTGAATTTAAATCCCAAATATACTGACAAAAACGCAGCATTTGTCGAGTTTGTGCTGGTGATATATGCCTTCATGATTGTTGCAACTTTATTGTTTATGTTCTTACTTCTGCGGCGCGTCGCAAGTTGGCTTGGACTTGTCGATTCAGAACGTATTGAAAACATCAAATACACTCTTGGCGTGGCATTTTTCTACTTTTGCTGCTTATCTCCATATTTTCCACTTTGGTTCACCGACACTCACAGCGACAAAGTTCTAAATTTTCCATTGAGCGTACAAATGTTCTGGCAGGCCATGGTTTGGACAATCGTGGTATTGGCTTTGATGCTTTGGGTATTGTCTCCATGGGCCACCCATAGGAACCGACGATAATCTCAGAAACTCCAGTCAACCCGCCTTCTGAGAAGAAATAATCCCTCACCACATTGTATGCTTGCTTCGAAGCATAAATTCCGGTTCAACACCACAGAACGCCACGCGCACGGGATTAGGACTATGACCACCTGGATTACGATCTGCGACACCTGCAAGCAGGATGACTGGGACGAGGCGACGCACAGCCGACCGCATGGGCAGGATCTGGCGGATCTGGTTGAGGCGCAAGCCGAGGGCCGCGATGTCCGCACCCGCCGTGTGTCTTGTCTGATGGGCTGCAAACACGGCTGCAACGTTGCCATTCAGGCCTCCGGTAAGCTGGCCTATACCTTGGGTCGTTTCGCCCCGGAGCAGGACGCAGCTGAGGCGATTGTCGATTATGCCGAACTGCATGCGCAATCGACCAGTGGGCAAGTGCCGTTCAAACAATGGCCGCAAGGTGTAAAGGGGCATTTTGTCACCCGCCATCCGCCACTGCCGTCTGACGATCAAGACTAATGCGCTCAGGACGCGACCATGGGGGCGGCCTTGATGCTGCCATCGCATGCTTTGGTGGCACGCGAAGCGATTGGGTTGATCTGTCTACGGGCATCAATCCCGTGCCATATCCACTGCCAGAGCTGGCCCCTGCAAGCTGGGCAGCACTGCCCGATCGTGCGGCGGAAAATCAGTTGATCGAAGCCGCCCGGCGGTTTTGGGATGTGCCGGATGATCTGGCCATTCTTGCGGCACCGGGGGCCTCAAGCCTGATTGCGCAATTGCCGGGATTGATCCAGCAAGGTGCAAAACTTGTCCACATCCCAAGCCCCACCTATAACGAACATGCTGCCGCCTTTGCCGCGCATGGCTGGGTGAACGATGCCAATACACCGGATGCCCGTGTCATTGTGCACCCCAACAATCCCACCGGACATTGGTATGGGCGGGGTGATCTGGATGCGCCATTTACCGTGATCGATGAAAGCTTTGCAGATGTCGCGCCCCAACGCTCTATGATCAGGGATGCCAACAACAATACAGTGGTCCTCAAGAGCTTTGGCAAGTTCTGGGGATTGGCTGGGTTGCGGCTTGGGTTTGCCATCGGCGCGCCAGACCTGATCACCCGCCTATCTGAACGCTTGGGGCCTTGGGCTGTGTCCGGCCCGGCGCTCCAGATAGCTGCCGCAGCGCTCAATGATCATAACTGGGCCAGCGCGACCCGCACGCGGCTGGACGAAGACGCGGCGCGGCTAGATGCTCTGATGACACGTGCTGGTGCGCAGGTTGAGGGTGGAATTTCCCTGTTCCGCCTCTACCGCGTGGACAATGCAGCCGCTTGGCAGACAAAATTGGCCAAGCACCATATCTGGAGCCGAATCTTTCCCTATTCCGAGACCTATCTGCGTCTGGGCCTTCCCGCCCCGCAAGACTGGGCACAATTGGAGGCCGCGCTATGACCCTCGCCCTATGCCTTGGCTTGGCCATGGTCCTGGATGCCACGTTCGGTGAACCGAAGTGGCTGTGGGACAGGGTGCCTCATCCCGCTGTCCTGATGGGCCGCGTGGTTGGTTTTTTGGACAAAACCCTGAACGTCGGTGATCAACGTCGTCTCAAAGGTGTTGTGGCCATGGCCATATTAGCCATGCTGGCCCTGATCTTAGGCAATGTCATCGCCACTTTTGGCGGTGTTGCAGAGGTCTGCGTTGCCGCTGTTTTGCTCGCACACAAATCACTGGTGGATCATGTTCGCGCCGTGGGCCGTGCCTTGCGCTTGTCGCGCAACGATGCCCGGCTGATGGTCGCGCGTATTGTCGGGCGTGACACCAAGGACATGAGCGGATCTCAGATTGCCCGCGCTGCCATTGAATCTGCAGCCGAAAATTTCAGCGATGGCGTCATTGCACCTGCCGTCTGGTTTTTGATCGGGGGGCTGCCCGGTCTGTTGCTATATAAGTTCACCAATACCGCCGACAGCATGATCGGTTACCGTACTGAACGTTACGAAGAGTTTGGCTGGGCCGCAGCCCGGTTCGATGACCTTCTCAATCTCATCCCTGCCCGTCTGACGGCCGTCTTGTTTACCCTCAGCCACGGCCAAGTCAACCAATGGCGCGCAATTGCCACCGAGGCACGCTTGCACCGCTCTCCTAATGCCGGATGGCCAGAGGCCGCGTTGGCCCGCGGGCTGGATGTGGCACTTTCGGGTCCCCGCTCTTATGAGGGGCAGCGGCGCGACTTTCCTTATGTTAATGAAACCGGCCGCAAACTGATTGGCGCACCTGAAATCAGCGCCGCCTGCTCCGCACTGTGGCGTGCTTGGTCGCTATCGCTCGGATTTGTTCTTATACTGGCACTTCTGTGCATTTAATCGAGGCGGCTCATGACCACTGATACTCCATTCGAGATTTTTCTGGCCGCTACCCCAGGGCATGAACTGCCCTTGTTCAACGAGGTGCGCGAGGCCGGATTTTCCAGACCACATAAAATGCCCGGCGGCGTTACCATTCAGGGCGGTTGGCACGATGTTTGGCGCGCCAATCTGGTCTTGCGAGGCACCAGCCGGGTGCTGGCACGGATCGGATCGTTTCGGGCGATGCATTTGGCGCAACTCGATAAACGCGCGCGTAAGTTCCCATGGTCTGAGGTGTTGCGCCCAGATATTCCTATCAAGGTCGATGTCACCTGCCGCAAATCCCGCATCTATCACGCCAAGGCCGCAACCCAGCGCATTGAACGCGCGTTGACTGAAACACTGGGTGTGACGCTGGCCGCTGATGCCCCCCTGCGCCTGATGGCGCGGATCGAGGATGATCTGTGCACCTTCAGCATCGATACCTCAGGCGAGCCGCTGCACAAGCGCGGCTTCAAAGAGGCCGTGGTCAAGGCGCCTATGCGTGAAAACATGGCAGCAATGTTCCTGCGTGAATGCGGATATACGGGTCAAGAACCTGTATTGGACCCGATGTGCGGCTCGGGCACCTTTGCTATCGAAGCCGCCGAGATGGCCGCAGGTTTGCATCCCGGACGAGAACGTGCCTTTGCATTTGAAAACCTTGCAACGTTTGATCCACAAATCTGGTCAGACATGCGCGAAAGCAGCGCCGCGCAAACACCTGCGCATTCCTTCTTTGGCAGCGACCGCGATACCGGTGCAATCAAAGCCGCCAGCGCCAATGCAGAGCGCGCGGGCGTAAGTGCATCAATCAACTTTCAGCACTGCCCAATCAGTGAGTTGCAGCGCCCCGATGGCCCAGCAGGCCTGATCATGGTGAACCCACCTTACGGCGCACGCATCAGCAACAAAAAACCGCTATATGCACTGCACAACTCCCTTGGGCAGGTTTTGAAAGAAAGATTTTCCGGCTGGCGTGTGGGTCTTGTGACATCGGATGCGGATCTTGCCAAAACCACCGGCCTGCCCTTCGATAACCCTGGCCCCTATGTAGCCCACGGTGGGTTGAAAATCCGGCTATGGCAGACTGCGCCGTTGCCCTAGAGCATTCACCATCAATTCCCACCGCGCTTTACTTTTGGGTAATAAATATCCATTATATGAAGCATATCTGTATTGTTTTTCGATGTTCTCATCAAAAACGTGACCCTGCGAAGCTGTAACTTTGCAGGGTCTTTCTTTACTCTGAACTTAACTCAAGATGTAAAGCCGAATGATTGCGACAAACAATGTTGCCATAGCAATCACAACCATCCATTTTCTGTATTGACTTTCCTCGATGTCTCTCACCCCCCTTCATCGCAATGGATTTAAGGCCATTGAGGGGTTAATTCTGGACTCAAATAAGGCGAAATCGTGACGCAGAATACCAAGAATAGAAATTTATATTTCTAAATCAATTGGGCGAAACATCACGCTACCATCTGTTCGGCTTTCTTCAGATCAACCGAGACCAGCTGACTCACGCCCTTCTCTGCCATCGTCACGCCGAACAAGCGGTCCATCCGGCTCATTGTTACGGCGTGGTGAGTGATGATCAGGAAACGGGTTTCTGTGCGACGGCACATTTCGTCCAGCAGATCACAGAACCGCCCAACGTTCGCATCATCCAGCGGCGCGTCGACCTCATCCAACACACAAATCGGTGAAGGATTGGACAGAAACACACCAAAGATCAGCGCCAGAACGGTCAGGGTTTGTTCACCGCCAGATAGCAGGCTGAGCACTGACAGTTTCTTACCCGGTGGCTGGCACATGATCTCAAGTCCGGCATCCAGCGGGTCTTCGCTTTCGACCATAACCAGATTGGCCTCGCCACCACCAAACAGGTGCTTGTAGAGCATCTTGAAGTTGGAATTGACCTGTTCAAATGCTGTTAACAGGCGTTCGCGTCCTTCCCGATTCAGACTGGCGATACCACTGCGCAGTGTTCTGATCGCCTCTTCCAGATCATTTTTCTCGTTGACCAGCGCGGTATGCTCTTCCTCAACCTCGCGCGCGTCTTCTTCGGCGCGCAGGTTCACCGCCCCCAAAGCGTCACGTTGACGTTTCAGGCGGTTTACATCGGCCTCAATCACGTCTGAGGCTGGCATTTCATGCGGGTCAACGCCCAGTTGCTCCAACAATGCTTCGGGTGCAAGTTCCACCTCTTCGGTGATCCGCTCCGCCGTCACAGCAACGGTTTCACGTGCGGCTTCCATCCGTGCCTCGGATCTGGCACGCGCCTCGCGCGCTTCGGATGCATTGCGCTCTGCCTCGCGTTCACCGGCAACGGCTTCACGTGCGGCCCCTTCGGCAACCGAGAGCGCATCTGCCGCCTCGGCACGACGGGCGCTGGATTTGTCGATCTGCTCGCCCAGCTCTTCGCGTTTGGCAGCAATCTCTTCTGGCGCAGCAGAGGCCTCAGCCAGTTCTTCTTCTGTGGTATACTTGCGTTCAGCCAGCTCAGCGCTGCGCTTTTCAGCTGTTTCCAAGCGGTGCCGCCAACCGCTGATTTCCTTGGCCACTTCTTGGCTGCGTTTGGTGCGACTTTCGCCCTCGCGGCGCAATTCATCATGGGCAGAGCGGCGTGACATCATGGTAATCCGCGCAGCCTCGACCGTCATTTTCACGTCATCAACCTGCGTGCGCGCCTCGTCCAGATCGCCCAGATCGGTCTGACCTTTCTCAGCCTCGGCCAGCTGCTTTCGCGTCTCCATCGCCTCTTCTTCGTGGCGGGTGACGGCAAGGCCCAGTGATTCATGTTTGGAGGCTGCAAGGTTCCGGTCTGCCTCGGCCCGCGACAAGGCTCGGCTGGCTTGCGTCACTTGTGCGTCCGCCGCCCGGCGGGCCTCGCGCGCAGCACGGTCTTCCTCGGCTTGACGTGCCAACATCAAGGACAGGGCTTCGTGCGCCTGTTGTGCCCCCTCGGCACGGGCCGTCGCATGAGACAGTTCCTGCTTGAGTTCTTCCAGACGGTTGAGTTGCTCCAGACGCAGGGCTGCTGCACTTGGTGCATCTTCTGCCCATGCGCGGTATCCATCCCAACGCCACAGGTCGCCTTCCCGACTGACCAATCGCTGCCCGGGCTTCAGTTCGGCCTGCAGTCGTGGGCCATCATCCGACCGCACCAACCCGATTTGGCCAATACGGCGCACCAGAACTTCGGGCACATTCACATAATTGGAAAGCGCATTGACACCTTCGGGTAAGGTTTGCGCGCTGGAATATCCCGGCAGGCGGGCCCAGCCAGAAGGACCATCATCTGTCACCTCTGGCGCACGTAAGTCATCGGCCAATGCCGCCCCTAACGCTTTTTCATAACCAGACGTCACCTGAAGAAGATCAAGGATCTGCCCGCCCTCGGCCGTGTCGCGTTCCAGCAGTTTGGCCAATGCGGTGACTTCCGCGCTGAGCGCGTTCAGCTCCCCTTCAGCCTCGGAACGCTCCGCCCGTGCTGTGACTTCGCGGTCTTGCGTCTCAGAACGCGCCTCTTCGGCGGCATTCAAAGCCAGTTCGGCCTCTTCGGCAATATGCTGCGCCTCGGCCTCGGCCTCATGGGCGGTCTCAAACTCTTGTGCGGCACGCAACTCTGCGTCTTTAGCGCCTTGTGCTGCCTCGCGGGCACGGGTCGCCTCAGATTCGCTTTTGGTTAGCATCTTACGGCTGTCATCCAACAGGCGTTGCGCTGAATGGTGGCGCGCGGCCAGACGGGCGACATCTTCGGTTAGCTGTCCCAGATCAGTTTCGCGTTGTTGCAAAACGGCGGCGGCTTCATGAGCCTCTTCCGAGGCGATCTCCAGACGTTCCTCTTGCCCCTCGCTCGCCTTGATCAGTTCGCGCGCTTCCCATTCCAGACGTTCAATGGTTTCGCCTGCATCGCGGTTCAGGCTGGCCTCGCGCTCAATATCACGGGTCAGCTGTTCAATCCGCGAGGACAGGGTTCCAATCCGGGTGCGGGCATTTTGTTCTTGCTCATTGAGCGTGTCGCGCTGGACTTGCAAACGCTGCAAAACAGCCGCCGCAATCGCTTCTTCCTCGCGTAGGGCTGGCAAGGCATCTTCGGTGTGTATCCGCAACTTGCCTGCTTCGCGTGCAGCCGTTTCCGCACGTGCGGCGGCGGTGACACGTTCGCGCAGTTCGTCGTCTGCCAGTGCACGGGCCAGATCAGCCTCTTTCCAGCGACGGTAAAGCAACAGGCCTTCAGAGCGGCGCAGGTCCTCACCAATGGCGCGATATCGCTGTGCTTGGCGCGCCTGACGGGCCAATTGTGCCAGCTGGGTGGCCAGCTGCTCAATCACATCATCAACACGAGCCAAATTGGTTTCCGCGCCTTTGAGCTTAAGTTCTGCCTCGTGACGGCGCTGATAAAGGCCGGAAATCCCGGCCGCCTCTTCCAAAATCTTGCGGCGTGCTTTGGGTTTGGCATTGATCAGGTCTGTAATCTTGCCCTGACTGACCAGCGCCTGCGAGTGTGATCCGGTTGAGGCATCGGCAAACAGCATCTGCACATCGCGGGCGCGGGCATCCTTACCGTTAACCTTGTAGGCCGATCCAACATCACGGGTGATCCGACGCACCACTTCCAAGTGATCCGCATCATTGAATCCTGCCGGTGCCAGCCGATCAGAGTTGTCCATATGACAAACCACTTCGGCAAAGTTGCGCGCTGGTCGACTGGCCGCACCGGCAAAAATCACATCTTCCATACCGCCGCCACGCATGATGCTGGGGCGGTTCTCGCCCATCACCCAACGCAATGCTTCAAGCAGGTTCGACTTGCCGCAACCGTTTGGCCCGACAACCCCGGTCAAACCATCCGTGATGATCAGATCCGTCGGGTCAACGAAGCTTTTGAAGCCGGTCAGTCTGAGCTTTGAAAAATGCAATGCGTCCCCTTGCGGTTTCTACGGCACGAAATGATTCCAATTCCCGAATATTGTGACGGTGGGAATCACACGCTGTCAACGCATAACCCCACCATATGGGGTAAGTCGCGGAGTTATCCACAAAATATTGCGACTTTTCGCCCATTCGAGTCGAAAATTTCAGTTTCAATCAGAGCGTGGCAGCATTGTCGCCGCGATTCGAATGCCGGAAGAAATCCATCATCTTCCACCCCTATGTCGCCCAGCAATAAAGCGATGTCGGTTTCCATTCGTTGGCTCATTTTCTTGCCTTGAATGAGGGGTGTGCTTTGCAAATCATTCTTGACGAATGCCTTGGCAATCTTCATACCGAATAAAGCAAGGGTCCCCATATGGATGCAAAGCATTCAGGGGATGAATTGGGAATGACGTGATGGTGGACCCATGTAGGGCACTCAATCGTCAGCCGCCCCCGCGACTGTAAGCGGTGAGCCCCTGTCGAAGACCACTGGGTGAATAACCTGGGAAGGCGACAGTAAGGCATCGACCCGCGAGCCAGGAGACCAGCCTTTGCGTGACTGTAATCCACACCTCGGGTGAGAGGTGAAGAAGGAGAAATAAAATGACTGCACTGGTACATTCAGCCGCAAAATCCACCGTATTCCCTGCCGTAGCTGCGATCATTCTGGGCTTTGGCATTGTGACAATGGCTGGCCACGTTCAGGCTAGCGCGCTGCACGACGCCGCACATGACGTGCGTCACGCAACCGGCTTTCCCTGCCACTAAGCCATGTTCCAAAAAATTCTGACCAGCGCGTTGTTCGCTGGATTCTGTACAGGGCTGCTTGCGGCCCTGTTACAGTTGGTTTTTGTGCAACCCGTGCTTTTGCATGCGGAGCTGTACGAAGGTGGTGATCTTGTGCACTTTGGTGCCGCAGCGGTTAGCGCCCATCAGGATCTTGGCGGCATCGATCTGATGCGCGACGGACTGAGCGTGTTGTTCACCGCGCTGATCTATACCGGCTATGCCTTTGTGCTGGTCGCGATGATGAGCATGGCGTCTGAGCGTGGATTCACAGTCAACGCACGCACTGGCTTGATCTGGGGCATTGCGGGTTTCATTGCGATGCATTTCGCGCCTGCATTTTCTCTGCCGCCTGAGGTGCCTGGTGTTGCCGCCGCTGATGTGGCCGAGCGTCAGGTCTGGTGGTGGGCTACCGTTGCAGTCACCGCACTTGGTCTTGGCCTGTTTGCCTTTGGCAAAGGGGTGATCATGTACGTGATCGCTGGCTTGTTGATCGCTGCACCGCATCTTGTGGGCGCGCCGCATCCGGATGAGTTTGCCGGGCCGGTTCCACCGGAAATCGCAGCACTCTTTGCCAGCCGTGCATTGGGTGTTGGATTTGCTGCCTGGGCCTTGCTGGGGACATTCGCCGGATATTTCTGGCAAAAGGAAGCGGCTGACGCTTAAGCGCCTAAACACAACAACGCCCCGGCGGCATCGCCGGGGCACTTGCTTGGAAACGATATGCAAAAACCTTTCTTCCTTTTGATCATCGGGCTGTTCTTTGGCACGGGCTTTGGCTTCATTCTGGCTGCGAGCAGCGGTGCTGAATTCGAAGGTCACGATCATGGTGACCCGGCGCAACACGCCGAAGGTCAAGCCCACGACGGTATGGATCATTCAGCGATGGATCATGCCGCAATGCACAGCAAATTGACGGAGGCCAAGGCACCCCTCCCCGGTCTCGATTTGACCCTGCATCCAGATGGGGCCAGCAGTCGTAATCTGGAGATCAGCCTTGAAAATTTCGCCTTCTCGCCAGAGAACGTGAACGGTGAAAACACCCCCGGCGCAGGTCATGCCCATATCTATGTGGATGGTGTCAAATTGGCGCGCAGCTATGGCCCTTGGTTTCACATCAGCGGCCTGAGCGCAGGCGAGCACGAAATCCGCGTGACCCTGAATGCCAATGACCACAGCCAGTTTGCCATTGATGGCGAACCCGTTGAAGCCAAAGCCACCGTGGTTATCGAGTGAGCATGCCGGCGGCTGATATTCTGTTGACTGCCGCTTGCAGGACGGGGGCGCTCCCGTCGTCCATTACGTTGCGCTATGCTGGAACACGCCCAACCAGACAGTGGCGCAACCGTCCTGCCCCGCGCGCATCCTCGATCCAGCCATCGGTGCTTGCGGCATACATGCCTGCAAAAGCCAGTGTGTCAGCCAGATCCTTTGCTGGATCGATGTCGCCGAAGAGATACGTCGCCTTGCCAGGCGCCGAGAACGCCACGCTTAACGCGCGCCCGCAATTGGACATGCAATCATGGTCCTGGACCTCGAATAGCATGGCTTTTTCAGCAAATGCTGCGCGTAAATTTACGGCAAACCTCTTGCCACCCAGCCCCTCACATGTTGAACAGACCACAATCCGGTGCATCACTGCCTCTCCTTCGCTTGCGAAGGGCCTAGGCCAGTGGCGCACCTCTTGCAAGCGTTTGAAGGAGAGAACCTGATGCCTGCCAAAATTCCTGCCACTGTTGTTACCGGTTTCCTTGGAGCCGGGAAAACCACCCTGATCCGCCATATGCTGGAAAATGCAAATGGCAAACGCATCGCCTTGATCATCAATGAATTTGGTGATCTCGGTGTTGACGGCGGCATCCTAAAAGGCTGCGGCATCGAAGGCTGCGCCGAAGAGGACGTGGTCGAGTTGTCAAATGGCTGCATCTGCTGCACCGTGGCCGAAGATTTTGTGCCCACCATACAGATGTTGTTGGACCGGGACGATGCGCCCGATCACATCGTGATCGAAACCTCTGGTCTGGCCCTGCCCCAACCGCTGGTGCGTGCCTTCAACTGGCCCGAGATTTCCACCCGCGTGACCGTTGACGGTGTTGTCACCGTAGTCGACGGCAAGGCCGTATCCGAAGGCCGATTTGCCCACGACGTCGCCGCAGTTGACGCACAGCGTCAGCAAGACGAAAATCTTGATCACGAAACGCCACTTTCAGAACTGTTCGAAGATCAGATCGCCTGCGCTGACATGATCGTTGTCAATAAATCTGACCTCCTGGGTCAGGATGAAGCCTCTGCACTTGCCGACAAACTGCGCGGTGAAAGCCGTGACGGCGTGCAAGTCGTCAAAGCCACCATGGGCGCCCTGCCAGTTGATGTTCTCTTGGGTCAAGGCATCGGGGCCGAGGACGACATGGATGCGCGTCACGAGGTGCACCATCACCACCACGATCATGATGATGACCATCACGACGACGACGACCATGACGATGATCACGATCACCACCACCATCATGACCACGATCACGATGCGTTTGAGAGCTTTGTTGTCACCCGTGGTGAAATCACCGATGCCGGAGCTTTCGCGGAACAGGTTGCTGATGTGATCCGCCAGAACAACATTTTGCGTCTCAAAGGTTTTGCTGCTGTCGAAGGCAAACCCATGCGTCTGACGCTGCAGGCGGTTGGCCCACGTGTGGACACCTATTTTGACCGCCCATTTGGCGCAGATGCGCGTGAAACCCGTCTGGTCGTCATTGGTCAGTCCGGCCTGGACCGCGCCGCGATCGAAAAAGCGCTGGCCGCCTGATGTTGGTAATCGAGGTCTCAGATCCACGCGAAGCGGGTGCGAAACAGCTGTTGGAATCCAGCCACGCGCTGATGGCAGAGCTGTTTTCGCCCGAGGAAAATTTTGCGCTGGATATCGAAGACCTCTGTACACCGGATATCCATTTTTTCACCGCCCGTGAGGGAGGTGAAATTTTGGGTACCGGAGCAATTGCCGCACGTGAGGGGTATGCAGAGGTGAAATCAATGTTCACCTCGCATGCCGCACGCGGCAAAGGCGTGGCTGCGGCATTGCTGCGCCAGCTGGAAGATCAGGCCCGTGCCTTGGGTCTGAATGCGTTGAAGTTGGAAACCGGCGAAGAACTGGCCGCGGCCATTCGTCTGTATGAACGCCACGGGTTCACCCGTTGCGGTGCATTTGGCGATTACCAGCCCAACACATCCAGCGTTTTCATGGAAAAACAACTGGACGACGCAAGCGCCTAGTGCTTCACCGTCTTGCTACGACAAATTATTCAAAGGGCTGCCCCTGATGCATCTGCTTGCTGCCACCCCCGGATCCATCGATGATGGCAAAGAACCTGTTGATCTGGGGCAAACCCCGGCAGATGTGATATTTGTCTCGGCCGCCGATACAGAACTGGCCGCATTGAGTGCGGCGCGCACTGAGATGGACGCGGCCCCCACCCTGCGTCTGGCCAACATGATGCATTTGGTCCACCCAATGTCGGTCGATTTGCACTTGGACAATTGTGTCACCAAGTCGAAACTGGTCATCGCCCGTGTGTTGGGTGGCGTCGGTTACTGGAAATACGGTGCAGAGCAATATGCCGCGCGTTGCTATGAGGCCGGCGTGCCGCTGGCACTGCTTCCCGGCGACGACAAACCCGACCCGGAACTGCGCGAACTCTCGACGGTATCTTCAGAGCATTACGATGCGCTTTGGGCCTATATGGTTGAGGGCGGGCCAGAAAATGCCACCAATTTCCTGAACTACGCACAGGCGATGCTGGATGGCGGTGAGAAGCCCATAGCCGCAAGCCCCCTTTTGCGTGCTGGTGTCTATTGGCCCGGCGCAGGCGTCGCTGACCTGAGTGCCGCACAGGACGCATGGCAAGACGGCCAACCCGTGGTGCCAGTCGTGTTCTATCGTGCCTTGGTACAAGGCGCGGGCCTCAATCCAATCAACCGTCTGGTCCGGTCACTCCTGCGCGCCGGGTTGAACCCCCTGCCAGTGTTTGTGGCATCTTTGAAAGATCCAGTGTCCACTGCCACGCTGGAGCAGTTGTTTACCGCCGCCCCGCCCTCGGTCATTCTGAACTGCACCTCATTTGCAGTTGGGTCCCCCCATGCGGGCGATGTGAACCCCCACAACCCGCTGACCATGCCAGCCGCGCAAGGCGCACCTGTGTTTCAGGTGGTGCTGGCCGGGTCGTCAGAGGAAGCCTGGGCCGAAGGTTTGACCGGCTTGTCTGCCCGCGACATTGCGATGAACGTCGCCCTGCCCGAGGTCGATGGCCGGGTGCTCTCGCGTGCGATCAGCTTCAAGGGCGAAGCTTACTTTGACGAAGCCACGGAATGCCCCATCGCCACCTACCGCGCCCAAGGTGACCGGGTGGAATTTGTCGCGCAATTGGCCGCGAACTGGGCGAAACTGCGTGGCACGGCCGAGGAGGAACGCAAAGTTGCTCTGGTACTGGCAAACTACCCTAATAAAGATGGCCGTCTGGCAAATGGGGTGGGTTTGGACACACCTGCGGGCACTGTGCATGTGCTGAACCTGTTGCAAGACGGCGGGTATACCGTTGAAAACCTGCCTGCCGATAGTGATGCGCTGATGCAATCCATCATGGCTGGACCGACCAACTGGCTGACCGACCGGGCAGAACGTCAGGGCGGTGAGGTGCTGTCGCTCGAAATCTATCTGGAATACTTCAACGCCCTGCCGTGGGAAATGAAAGAGGCGATGACCAGCCGTTGGGGCGCGCCTGAAAAAGACCCGTTCTATGATGATCAAGGATTTCATCTGTCGATCCTGAACTACGGCAATGCGGTTGTCGGTATTCAACCTGCGCGTGGTTATAATATCGATCCGACAGACACCTATCACTCGCCGGATCTGGTGCCGCCACACAATTATCTGGCCTTCTATTTCTGGCTGCGTCATGAGTTTGGTGCGCAGGCCATAGTGCACATGGGCAAACACGGCAACTTGGAGTGGCTGCCGGGCAAGGCACTAGCGCTGAGCCAGACCTGTTGGCCCGAGGCAATCTTTGGCCCCACGCCACACATGTATCCGTTTATCGTCAACGACCCCGGCGAAGGCACTCAAGCCAAACGTCGGGCACAGGCGGTGATCATCGACCACCTGACACCGCCCCTGACTCGCGCCGAAACTTACGGGCCGCTGCGCGATCTTGAGGCTTTAGTGGATGAGTATTACGAGGCGGCGGGCGTTGATCCTCGTCGGATCGAACATCTGCGGCGCGAGATTCTGTCTCTGTCATCTGTCACAGGATTGGACAAAGATGTCGGCATGTCCGGAGAGGATGAAGACGGCGATCTCGCCAAGCTTGATGCCTACCTATGCGAGCTGAAAGAAGCGCAGATCCGCGATGGGTTGCACATCTTTGGACAGTCGCCTGAGGGTGAGCAGGAGCGCGATCTTGCCATCGCACTGGCACGGGTGCCCCGAGGCGAGGGTCAGGCACGTGATGCCTCAATCATTCGCGCACTTGCGGCGGATTGCGATATCGACATTGATCCGCTCGATTGTGATATGGCGACCCCCTACACCGGTCCCCAACATACCGACCTGAAAGATTTGGATGCGGGCCCGTGGCGCAGCAACGGTGACACGGTTGAACGGCTGGAGCTTTTAGCACAACGCCTCCTGCGGGACGGCGGGCGGGGCGTCGTGGCCCCCGGGCCACACGCGTCCGTTGTCCTGCAAGAAATCCATGAGCGTATTTTACCAACCCTGCGCGCCTGCGGACCAGACGAAGGCACGGGGCTCCTCACCGCCCTCAAAGGGCACTTCGTCGCCCCGGCGCCATCCGGCGCACCCACCCGCGGGCGGCTGGACACCTTACCCACCGGGCGCAATTTCTACTCAGTGGACAGCCGTGCCGTGCCCACACCCACAGCTTGGGCTTTGGGTTGGAAGTCTGCCAATCTGTTGATTGAAAAACACTTGCAGACTCATGGCGACTGGCCCCGTACCATGCTGCTGACGGCCTGGGGCACGGCCAATATGCGCACTGGCGGCGATGATATAGCGCAGGCAATGGCCTTGATGGGCGTCAAACCCAAATGGGACAGCGCCAACCGCCGCGTCACCGGCTTTGAGGTCCTGCCCCAAGGAGTGCTGGGCCGCCCTCGTGTTGATGTTACACTGCGCATCTCAGGCTTCTTCCGTGATGCCTTTCCACAGCTGATCGCGCTTTTCGACAGCGCCGCGCGTGCTGTTCAGGCGCTTGATGAATCCGATGACTTGAACCCAGCCGCGGCTCGCACTCGCGCAGGCGAGGCACAACCCCGCGTCTATGGCTCCAAACCCGGCGCGTATGGGGCCGGTTTACAGACCATGATTGATGAACGGCTCTGGGCAGATAAGGCCGATCTGGCGGAAGCTTACCTGACATGGGGCAGCTATGCATATGGCGCCAAAGATGAAGGCACGGCAGACCGTGCTGGATTTGAGACCCGCCTGCGCCAGACCGAAGCCATCGTGCAAAATCAAGACAACCGTGAACACGATATTTTAGATAGTGACGACTACTACCAATTCGAGGGCGGCGCCGCCGCCGCCGTCAGCACCCTGCAAGGCAAAGATCGCCCAATCTATCATAACGACCATTCCCGCCCCGAACGCCCTGTCATACGAACGTTGGATGATGAAATTGGCCGGGTTGTACGGTCACGCGTGGTGAACCCCAAGTGGATCGACGGCATAAAACGCCATGGTTATAAAGGCGCGTTCGAAATCGCCGCCACTGTGGATTATCTCTTTGCCTTTGCCGCCACGACCGGGGCTGTGAAAAGCCATCACTTCGATATGGTAGAATCTGCCTTCCTCGAAGATGATGACACCCGCGATTTCATCGAGGAACACAACGCCCCGGCCCTGCGCGAAATCGCGGAACGCCTGCAAGAAGCGATTGACCGTGGGCTGTGGACGCCGCGCTCGAATTCCGCACGTGCCCGAATTGCCGCCGCGACATTTGGTGCTGACATGCCTTGACAGGGAAAGCCACCACATGCGCAGATGCGTGTGATCTGACCATTGGTGGGCGACATGAATTTGCGCAGATATACACGGCACGATGACTTTCACGCCCTGCATGCGCTGTTGCACCAAACTTTTGCCTATATGGAGGGGAGGATTAATCCCCCCTCTTCGCTTCACCAGATCGGTGTCACAGACTTGCGCGCTATGGCAAACAAGCTTGAGATCTGGGTGCTGGAAACTGGCGGTAAGATCGAAGCCTGTATGGTGCTGACACCCCAAAAAGAAACGCTATATCTCGGCAAGCTGGCGGTTGCGGCCCGTTCTCGAAGGCAGGGCTTGGCAAAACGCCTGATACGCCATGCCGAACAACGCGCCCGTGACCTGAACCTTTCCAGTCTGACGTTGGAAACCCGGATTGAGCTGATCGAAAATCACGCAATTTTTGCCGCCGCAGGATTCAAAAAAACTGACGAAACCGCCCACCCTGGATTTGACCGGCCTACCAGCATCACGATGGTTAATCCAGTTCACAACCGTGACACCCCTGAACAATCACATGCCCATTCGAAGGATATGCCATGACCACCAAAGGCCACTGCCTGTGCGGCGCTGTCAGCTATGCGTTCGAAGGCGCCCCAACCTGGACTTGCTATTGCCATTGTGAAAGCTGTCGACGCAATTGCGCGGCACCTGTCACGGCTTTTTTGGGTCTGTACGCAACGCAGTTTCGCTGGACCGGCGCGCAACCCGCCAGCTACGAGAGCACCCCCGGCATCCGTCGCCTGTTTTGCAGCACGTGTGGCACACCGATGGCCTTTGACGCGGACCACTATCCCGGAGATGTCCACCTATATATTGCCACGTTAGAGAACCCGAGCACCATTGCGCCAACTGAACATGTTCATTTTGAGGAACGGCTACCTTGGTTCAGCACCGATGATGACATGTCTCGGGTTGACGGCTCCAGTGAAACTCACACCGAGTTACGCAAAAACCACAAAATCCAGGATTGACGCCGCCAAAAAATACGGTAAAAAGCGCCTGATTTCCGAAACGCCAACCCTTGGCATACCGGAACGTCACGCCCCTATAGCTCAGCTGGTAGAGCAACTGATTTGTAATCAGTAGGTCCGCGGTTCGAGTCCGTGTGGGGGCACCATTTAATAATCCGTTATAGTTCAATTACATCCTGTAATTCTCTATGTAAGGGGATTTATGAAAAGTGTTGTCCAACTTGATTTATTGCAATCCAATGTAATACCCCAAATTTGGGGGTATTCGAAAACTGCCCAAAATACGATACCCCCAACGTGCCGTTAAGTGATATTCAAATTCGCAACCTCCAGCCACGAGAAAAGGCTTATAAAGTCTCAGACTTTGACAGCCTTTATGTTTTGGTAAAGCCGAATGGCTCTAAGCTTTGATCGCCTCGACAGGAAGGAAAAAACGCTTTCTTTGGGCGTTTACCCTGCGGTCAGTTTGAAACAGGCGCGAATTACTCGCGATGCTGCACGGGCGATGGTTGCCCAAGGTGAAGATCCGTCTGAGGCCAAGCAAGAACAGAAGCGGTTACAACGCGAAACCAACGGCCAAACTTTTGCAAAATTGGCGAAGCATTCCTTACAAAACAACGAAAGGAAGGCAAATCAGCCGCGACCCTTTCCAAGACAAAATACCACATGAAGCTGGCGAACCGAGACTTTGGGCGCAAACCGGTTACCGAAATCATCGTCCCCATGATCTTACGTACCTTGCGCAAAGTTGAAGCAAAACAGGCTCTTTGGAGCGTTTGATGCATTGTTCCCGCCACCGGATATGCAAGCAATCGATGGAGAGTTCAAAGTGGCTGGCCTTAAGCGAGAAATTTACAAAAAGGCCAACCCAGTCCGCCGAGCGTTCAAGGATGACTTCATCCACGCCGACCTTACCCCGTTTACGCCACACGCCTTCCGAAAGACCACTAGTGAAGTGTGCAGACAGTCATTATCCAACACGCGAAGCCTTTAAAGCATTCTCACAAAACATCGGTCATACCAGCGGTATAACAACGATGAGCGCATATTTACCGGTCACAACGGAGCGGCAACGTGCACAAATAAGGAGATGATTCATTACTTTACCTTGAAGGGTGCGCTCTCGCCAAGTGCGGCGTCAGGGGCGTAAAAAACGCCTATAGTCAATCAGCTAGCTCTAGGGTCTGGACCAATGCATCCAAGATAGTGTGAAGATCCGCAATGCGGGGGCGAACTTGCCGTTCGGCCAAGGCAAATCAAATGCCGCTTACGGCCCAAAGAGGAAATTCGTGCATCACGCCGCGAATGTCTGGACCGAGCCCAAAGCGCCGAATGCTGCGGTCCGCACCAATGTCGGTAAACGGTAACAACTTGGAGTTCAAACATTCGGTTGGCGCATGTCGAACAGCTCTTGGTGGAAGTCTGCCTTTTCAATCCGAATTGGACGGTAAGGGGAGCGGAAACTTTCGCGCCATCTTCGAGATTGATGAAATAGACTTCTACGCCAGGTGTGCTTGGGGCTTCGCCAGCCAAAGCAGCAGAGCCAACCACCGCGGCAAAGGCTTGATTAGTCCGCGCGGCGGGCGGCCGAGACAGCATAGGCTGGGCTGCGCAGGGCAAAGATATTGTCTTGCGGCGCCATGACGCCTTTCGGCATATGCGTAGGATCAAAAACCCGGGTTTGTCCTGCCTCACTGGTATCGGCCTGTTCGATCTGAACTGTCCCAAGCGAGATCTCGGAATGTGTTCCCTGCCAGGGAGTAGTCGGGTCTTGCAGGTCATCGCCAGGATTTGCAACCACCAGTTTTAATGTCCAGCGCGCAACCTCGGCGCCGAGTTTCTGAAGGAATGTGTCGTATAGGAAGTCGTCCGACAAGTTCGCTTTCTCATCGTCTGTCAGACCAACGCGTCCGGCCTCAGGATCAAGAAAGATGCGCGCCGAAATCGTCCCAATCGGCGTTTCAAACTGATACGCATGGCCAGAGTGATAGGCTTCAGTCGAGTAGCAGAGGCAGGGCGGGGTTGTTTTCAGGAATTCCTGGTGGGGAACAGTGTTTGGATGAGCCGCGTTGAAAGCTTTGACCTTTTCGAGGTTTGGACCACCGAGTTCAGAGTCCGGCACACGCGCTGCCAAAAACGCCCGAAACTGCTCGGCTGAATTGGCAAAGAAAACCGGAGCGGAAATTAGCGCCATCGACCAATTCAGGTCCGCATCGCCAATCGTCAGGCCGATGCCCCGCACACTAGGGCTTTTATCACTCATATTGGGCTTGCCACCACCGACGGAAAACCGTGCCGCAATCGGTAGTTCGGTGCGAAGCGCGGGAATGGCGACTTCCGGCGCCTCGGATAACGGGATAAAGCGTCCCTGCACAGCAAAACCCTTGGCATGCGAAGCGCGATAGCCCTTGTGCCGTCCAAAGGTTCCGTTAAGGGCGTCGATGAGATCTGCTGGTCTTGTCATGTTAGTCTCCAATTTCGTCATGGTTGCTAATTCGATCCGAGCGTCAAATCCGTCAATTAAGATCCAGAAATGATGCGGTGGGCGATTATTCCTTTTCACTCAGGCGAACGCCGATCCCGTGGGCATAAATTTGCGATCTTGCTTCCAGGATCGGATCATCGGTGACCACAAAGCCATCACTCAAAACAGTGGGATCAAAGTTGACGGCGTCGCACTCGCCGTCGGCTTCCGTGCTGGTCGAGGTGACAGTCAGACGCGTTGCCGTGATCCGTGTGTGCTCACCTTCCCAACGGATGGCCGCATTGTTGGGGTCGTCATTGTCGTTTGCGATAGTCACTACCATGTCCCAAGATACAGTCCCATTGGTCAGATTGGCGTTCATGTTGTCCATGAGGAAATCTGAATTGGTCTCGACCACAATGCCCTGCGAACCCGAAGGCACCATCGACCAGCGAATGGCTGTCCGATCGCCAGATTCATTCACAAGGTAGAATGCGTTGACACTGTTGAATTGCGTGCCTTCGTAAGGACGAAGGGTTGTGTCGCGGTTCTTTTTGTGATGCGCGAGATAGGCCTGAAGTTCGGGCCGGCCTGCGGCCAGCGCTTTGACGGCCTCACCGCCCTCGCCAAGCGCGCGCACCAGGTCGATAAAATCGGCAGGCTTGGAGGCCGGAAAGAAATCCTCCGTATTTACATTAATGATGTGATAGTCGCCGTCCGGCGTAGTGATCTCAAAGGCTAGGCCGCGGTCACCAAACTTGTCGTCGGGCGACAAGTTCTTTCCGCCCTTGTGAGAAACACGACCATTTACTTCGGAAGTCGATGAGAAAATCGGGCTGTTAGAATAGGCCAGGATTGCATTATCGACTGGTGCGAATTCGCCCACAAAGCAGAAACCCTTAGTGTGGTTGCGGCGCTTTCCTTTGGTGGCGCCGAAAGTTTTCTCAAAAACTCGGTAGTCTTTCTCGGCTGTATTGTGCTCGGTGCTTTGGGCTTGCGCGATGCTGGTTTGCGCCAAAGCACTTGCGGTCAATGCAAGTGCGCCGATCGTGACTGTGCTTACCTTGGTCATTGGATCATTTTCCTATTTGATTAGGGTACTAATAATTAGAGCTCTAACTATTTGCTATTTGAAAATCAACTGCTATATTTGCGTTGAGACAAATTGACCGCCAATAGCTAGGAGACCATTGATTTGCCGGATGATTTTCAATTCGAGATTCCTGCCGACCTGACTTTGGGTAGCCAGCTTTGCTTTGCAGTTCATGCGGCCTCAAACTTAATCAGCGATCTCTATCGTCCCTTGCTGGCCCAACATGATCTGACTTATGCGCAGTACACCGCACTGATGGCGTTGACTGAAGAAGACGGCGTGTCGATCACCCACCTTGCAAGCCGCCTTCGAGTTGCGAAGGCGACGATGACCCCGCTTTTGCGGCGACTTGAGGGCAAAGAGCTAGTGACGCGCCGCATGGAAGATGACAATGAACGGCGAAAGTCGATAAAGATCACCGAGAAGGGACGCAACCTATTGGGAAAAAGCTGCCCGGCCACAGATGCTGTTTTTCGTCAGACAGGTCTAACCCCTGCGCAGGCGAATGAGCTGATCGGATTGTGCAAGATCATCACGGGTGACTAGAATTTCAGAAATCCTGCAGATCAGGAAGAGATCTATTTCCTCTCTCTCGCAAAGCGGTCATTGGCGCAACCGCTGCGAATTCACACTTTGTCCCGCGTTCCCGATCTTCGCGCCTTCTTAAACCAATGACAACAGTGCGGACAAAACCGACCTTGGTCTTTTCGCCTTCGCTAACGCGGCATTTCCTCACACCTGCTGCGGAGTCTTTTCAGCGCTGCAGTGATTTTTCATGAGACCGGACATTCAAAGGTGCTCTGATCGTCAGATATCAAACCGACCTTTCGCCGCATCCGCACCAATTACCGCTCTCGGCACATCGCAATATTTCAGTCTTATGGGCCGAGGTCGCGCTTTATCATTTTAGGCTGGTGGCAATTTCATGTTACTCATACCGATGGTGGCTCAATTATTTTAGTGGGCCATTGGGAGCCTTCCAGGCACGGCATATTGGCGGAACGTTCATATCAGGATGAAAGCCAGATCTAAGCCACTGAAGAGATTGTATTTCCGCTGTAACGCTTCAATAACTCTGAAACCCGATGTCTTGGGCACTGGACAGCCGCGTGTTCGGTTTGTTTGCTGCCAACACCGGCACACAAATTGTCCCCATCGCATCCGCCCCTTTCAGGGGTATGTCCTGCAACCTGAATACCTCATAGTAATCGGCGTGGCCTCTTAACAGGCCGCTTTGGGGCAACCATTGTGAGATCAACCATCGCCATGCTTTTCTGAGAATTAATTCCGAGCCGGTAACTTCAAGCGTCGCAAGCGTTACTTCGGGTAGGTATTGTATGCAGATATGTTCATCTTCAGTCACGCCATGTTCCACCGGGATACCGATATCGTATTGACAAAATTGCGGTGGTGTAACGGCAGGATCATCAGGACAAACACCGATGATGGGCCTATCTTCTTGCAACAACCCGCGCGTTTTTGCCCAGTCAATCAGCCTGCTGAATGACGTCTCTATTTTTGTGCTTGAATTGTAATAGCCACTGCGGGTTCTGATATATGCCAGCCGGGTTGCAGGCAAGGTTTTTATCTCAACGTTCCAGTCTGGTGAAGACTGATCGCAAAGCGTGGGCAATTTGGACATGACAGGGGAAAGCACATATTGGTTATTGGGAAAATCGTAGACATACCCGGTGTTCTTATTTCGAAACTTCCGTGGCGAAATGCCGAACCGTCGGTTGAATGCATTTGAAAACGATTGAGAGCTGGAAAAACCAGCCTCCAGAGCAATAGTGGTAATCGGCTTACCTGGAAGGAAAATGAGGTTTGAGACGGCCTTCTCAAGACAAATACGAGACGCAAATTCGACCGGTGTCTCGTGACAGTACTCGGTAAAAACGCGGGTAAAATGGTATCGTGACAGGCAAGCGACATCCGCGAGGTTTGAAAGCGTTATGGCCTCAGCGTCGCTACTTCTTACATAGTTTATGACGCGGTTCATCTTGTGGCGTTGCAGGATTTCTCTTTGCATTCACGAATGTCCTAGCGGCTCACGCGAACCACGCGCGCCAGATCACGATAACAATCTGGCGCGCTCAGTCAAACTTCTTGAATGCGGTATCCCTATTTGCGCCGCATCTCAGTATTTATCTCAATTGTTATTGGCCCGGTTGAATATGCGCCAACACCAAAAGCCTGATGATCGATTGTAGTGGTCGCGTGGAAGGCGACCCATGCACCTTTGTAAGAGTCAATATATTGGGCGGTGGGATGTGCGCCCCGATGGGTCAGGGTTGTGTCCAGAACTACGGATTTGGTAATGCCATGTAGCGTAAGATCACCTGTCACTTTTGCTGTGGTTTCTCCGGTCAACTCGATTGAGGTGCTTTGAAAAGTGGCGGTCGGATACTTTTCGACGTTCAAAAATCGTTGACTTTTCAGGTGGCCGTCAAACACGTCAACGCCGCTGGACACACTGGACGGGTCAATTGTGACCTCGATACTGGACTTTTCCAAATCCTCCGGAAACAACGTGAGTGTCCCGTTTGTGGTGGTAAATTCACCATGTTGCCTTGAGACGCCTACATGGCTCCACCCAAAAAGCACTTCTGTATGCCCTTGATCTGAAGTGTAAATGTCCTGGGCAGTTGCGGTTCTTGCCGTTGATAAATGTGCAATCATCAGCGCACAGAGAACATATCCGAATTTGTGTGTGGCCACTGTAAATTCCTCCATTTGGACACCAGTAATGCTCGCCCCATAACAGCAAAGCATATCTGTTCGAATATCTACCACCTTTGGGGCGGATAAAACTTCATCGAAATTGCTGTTTTCCTGACACCTCATATTCCCATGACCGTACCAAATTAACGTGTTTACTGAGAAAAAGGTCCGTTTTGTGTGCTTCACTACAGTTCATGTTGTGTGCGGCATTGTGCATTTTGGGCTCTCAGCTTACGTCGAGAAATTGTTGGGGCCGGAAGTCGTGCCGCGAACCGTGGTTATTCGGGGCAGCCGCGCCAGGTACAAAACCGCCGATGCTAATAGAGCCATGCGCCACACCGAATGGTGGGCAAGGGCGTTCCTCTCACCAATTTCACAAGTCGTGACATTGCCTCATGAGCTAAGCCGAAGGCAGAGGTCCACACGACCTTTTATGGGGTTTGAAAGTATCTCTGCAATGTTGTGGCGTTCAAATGAAGACCCTAAACCTAGTGTTTCACCACTGTGCGGCAACCAATCAAATGACAGCCAGTTCCAGTATTCGGCGATTTGATAGGTTGGGCAATCAACGCTCAGAATAGCAAAGCGTCCTTCATCAATCGTTTGCACATCTAAATTTTGAACGTCGGCGACATGCTCAGTTACAGAGATACATATGTCATAAAGGCAGTGTTCGGGCCTTGTCAGTCTGGGGCTGTTGCGGCCAACGCCGATTGCAATGCTGTCCGCTGTCAGAACACCTTGGGCCTGCGCCTGTGTGATCACTGCCCTGAACCCGTCTCTTATGCCGCTGCGGCGACTGCCATAACAATTGTAGGGCCCTTTTCTACGCAGGAAGACAACCTGATACGCAGGCAAATGTTCAATTCGAACCGGGGTATCGAAAGGGGGAATAATTTTTCCCACACGTACGCCACCCTGCAGTTGGGCATATTCTCGTATCTTTGGGGCGACTTTGGGCGTGAATGGATCGGTCTCTGACAAGAATGACCTCGGAGAAAGGCCAATTGTCCTGGTAAAGGCCCGCGAGAACGCTTCGGGGCTTGAAAAACCATGGTTCAAAGCGATTTCGATAACGGATTTTCCAGGTCTGTAGTCAAAATTAAATGCAGATTGTTCCAGGCGTGTGCGCCACAGAAACGAGATCGGTGTTTCACCCATGTAGCTCCGGAAAAGGCGACTGAAGTGATATTTGGAAAGACAGGCTGCATCTGCGATTTCGTCCAAATCCAGCGATGCACAGGGATCCTGCTGAATCAGATTGATCGCGCGATTCACGCCACGATGACTAATTGAGACTGGCCTCGGTTGCATGCGGGCGATGATAACAGCGGATGCGTGCCGCTGAAACTATTCTTGTCATATCAACGCATGATCTGGCGAATTTTTCCGCCAGACCGGTAGGTGAACCACTTGCAAGGCAGATTATTCTGAAAGTACCGAACGGGTCGCCAGATAGGCGTCTGTGTTGTTGTCACTGCCCAACTCCATGAACAGATAATCATGATCGGGACGGCTGAGTAAAGTCATGAAGAATATCTTTTTACCGATATCTTTACCCGTCAGTTCTGGTTTGTCCGATACGCGCTGCCAATTCACGCCATCCGGGCTGGTTGCAAGACCAACAGACATCTGTGTCTCAAACGTCGCACCACGATAAGCCATAAGCCATCCATCATGCGTTTTCTGAACATTTGGATCAACGACCCGGTAAGTATCCCAGCTGGTTTCTCCCTCGCTAATGGCAAGGACCGGATCACTGGAGCCAAATAATATGTTTGTTGTATTTGGATCATCAAATTTTTGCCAAGTCACGCCATCATCCGAAGTCGCCATCCCAATATTTGCACGCTTTTCGCTGAACGCGCCATTCTGGACGTTTCCGAAACCGGTATAGTACATCGCATATCCATCCTCATGTGGCACAACACTGGCATCACCAACTGAAAGGCCATCCCAAGCGCCGTCAGGTCCGGGAACGAGCACTGGTTCAGGATCAACAGCCCACGGCCCCAGCGGTCCGAGCGCGGTTGCACGGGCCACCTGTCCGTAAAACGCCTCTCCCGACGCGACAGAGGTGAAGTAGAGCACCCATGTACCATCCTCAGCAACGAACGCGCTGCTTGCTATGATGGATGTTGCGGGCAATGCACCCGTTTGATCATGTGTCAAGACAGGGCTTTCTGACTGGCGCTGCCATTCGTAACCATCTGTGGACTTTGCGTAGCCAATCGCCAAAGGATGCGGCCATCTGGGGATTGCGACATAGAGCAAATGAAATGCGTCCTCGTGAAATATGACGGCTCCAGGATCAAGATAGGCGCTATCCCAATTACCGGCGCTGCTTCTGCGAAGCGCGGGTTTTTCGGACAACAGGGAAAACCCTGCGTCTTGCGCGCCCGCAAGGGGTGCCAGACAGCAGAGAACCAGACCAAGAGCTGCGGGTTTTGCGAGCTTGCATTGCCGTGAAAGCCACCTAATCGCCGTACGAATATTCATTTTCCGTTTCCTGTGCTAAAATCCGTTCACGGAAGTCTGCGCCAAAAGCATCCTCGATACATGATCGAGATTGCTGTTCTTCAAACATTTCCCATTTAGTCAAGCCTCAAGCGAAGGCGGTTAATGATCAAACGCTAAGATAGTTCATCGTAATCCAGGCGTCAGCAAGAGGCAGTTTTGTTCCGCGATCTGTGAATACGATAACCAATCCTCACTGCGCCATGCACGAATGGCCAGTTCTTCCGCAGCACGGCGGCACCGGCTTGTTCGCTTTCGTGGCACTTTTTGCGCTGCGAGCGTGCGCAGCGACAAATCGTCAGGTCGGCTGTGGGCTCGGTTCGATCATTCGCCGCCCCTTTTTCAGATGTCGGCTGAGCGGACAAAGTTGGCTTTCGCTGCATGGCAACCAACAGCCGGTTCCGGCGCATTTCCGAAGGTATGGGTATGCAGAAGCTACTCTACGCCCTCTCATCGTGGATGCCCGAGATATCACCCTTCAGAACAGGTCGCAGGAAGTGCCTATCGTATCGCAGGATGCACTTGGTTCTTACGGCAAAATCATATGCCGCATTGCAGTCCGGATCGTCAACACTTTGTGTTCGATAAATTTCGTAATCAGCCAGAGACGGGAATGAGAATGCCGCAAAGGCCAAGTCATTCGGCCCTTCGTGCGGAAGGAAGTACCCATGATGCATACCACCAAATCGCTCTACAAGTGGTATCCATGCCTTTGCATAAGCTTCAAAGCTCTCGATTTTGGCAGGGTCAATTTTGTAAGTCACGTGACAGGTTATCATGCTTTCTCCAATCTAACTTTTTGCTGTTTTCAGTCGCCAGGGATTTTCGAGCTTTAGAACTTGATCTCAGTCATTTTGGGAATTCCATATGCGTAGTGACTTGCGCCAGATCCGATGCCCACGAAGGTTGTTCAGAGGCAAATATTCTAACCCGTTCGAAGACGTTAACCGGCTCATTCAGAGAACCAGCGGGAACGATCATCATTGTTCCGTCACCACTAGCCCACGGAACGCCTGACCCGCAGACCCTGCAGAACGATTTGGAGATATCCCGCCCCGGCACATGGTAAGTGACAATATTGCCAATGTCGCCGAGCCAGTCAAATTCTGTGATACTTACGAACAAGTTAGACGCAAAAGCCGAGCCGGTGATCTGCCTGCACTGATCACAGCTACAGAAGAACAGCTTTTCGAACGTATTGACTACCTCGAACGAGACCGCGCCGCATAAACAACTCCCATTGATTTTATTCATTGTCGCTATCCTTTGCTTTTTAGTCCGATCAATCGGGGCCTTGTGCGGGACGGGAAGTATTGCCAACTTACACGGTGTCATCATCCCGCAGAAACTCGACCAGAACCTCAAGTACCCGATCCGCTGCTTCGAGTTGTGGCATGTGGCCAACGCCGGGAAGCGCCTGAAACGACGCTTGCGGGATTCGCTCGTGAAGCGCTTTTCCCCGTTCCAGCGGAATCCACGGGTCATCCTCACCCCAGAGAACTTTTACGGGGCATCGGATGTCTCCGAACATTGGTTCGATCTCTGCGGTATAACGCTCATCGGCTAGGGCGAACTGTCGATAGAAACTCCTGCGACCTTCTTCACTGAGCCACGGTGCGACGAGTTTCGTGAAATCACCTTGGTCAATCTCGTTGACGAGTGCGCCTTGGATGTAAGCTTCAACTACCGCCCTGTGGATATGTGGTGGAAGCCCGGTGAAGGCGTCGACATGCCGTCCGACATGATCGAAAAAATCCGACCCCCAGGGCCGCATCGCAACGACGTTCATTAGGACGTATTTCGCGAAGTCACGACCCTGCAGAAGATGCGCGCGCAGCGTCGTCGCCCCTCCGAAATCGTGGGCAACAACGGATGGGCGCGACAGGTTCCAGTGCTCAAGCATTTCAGCAAATATCTCACCCTGAACGTCAAGCGAGGAGCGTTGTGCTGCTCCCTTCTCAGACTGCCCATATCCGGGCATGTCGTACCAGTGGACGCGGTGCTGCTTTGAAAGCGCGGGAATGATCCGATGCCATGAGAAGGACGACCAAGGCCAGCCATGTGCCAGAACGAGGTCCGGGCCTTGGCCCGTCCTACCAGCGGCAACCGATCCTGCACTTGTCTTAACGGTCTCGTCCACCGACCAGTTCCCCTTTAGTTTCTGCATCGTCTCAATCCTCTGTTATTGGTTCCACAAGTCGGCCGATGCGCTGCAAACGGTCTTCAGCCTGAGAGATCATTCTGTAAAGCGTGGTTTGTGCGGGTTCGCGGAGCCGGATGAGGTCGGCTGCCTCACCAACGATCACGGCGGCAATATCTGTGTCATCCGCCGCCCAAGCAGCGTCGAAACGAGCTTGCTCCTCGGCGAGGTTCCGCGCGAGGCCATCGATGTCTTCGCTCCACCGCCGGGTGAAGGAATTGCGCATAGCGCGGTTGTTCCAATCCGGTGGCCAATCGAGACCGCGTGCCATATCGAATACGGAACTGCGCTCGGTGTCGTCACCAGAACCGCTAACGGCGGTTTGTTTGGCATTATTGCTGGCAAGGGATTCGTCGCTGGCAAAGAATCCGGTTCCGCACAACACGCCCGAGGCCCCGAGCGCCAGAGCTGCCGCCAAACCACGCCCATCGGCAATGCCTCCTGCCGCTATTACCGGTATTTCCTTCGCGATATCGACCACCGCCGGAACGAAAGGCAATGTCGCTCTGGTACCGCCATGTCCGCCCGCCTCGGTGCCCTGTGCCACAATGGCATCGACTCCGGCGTCCACAGCTTCGCGCGCTTGATCCAGCGTCTGCACCTGTACGATAAGCTTCGTCTGTATGTTCCTGATATTGGGAAGAAACGGTTGAAAATCGCCAAACGAGAGCATCAGCACGGCAGGCGCACGGTCAAGGGCTAAATCCAGCAGGCGCGGCTGACGCGCCAGTGACCAAGTGATAAAGCCTACTCCAATCCGTGCGCCGTCCGCAGCGTCGAACTCGCGGATAAGCCAATCAGCGTCGCCGTAGCCACCACCGATAAGGCCCAAACCGCCAGCCCGGCTCACAGCGGCGGCAAGTGTGCCGCCGCTGACACGCGCCATCGGCGCCAGAAGAACAGGAAGTTCGATGCCAAGCAGATCACAGAGAGGTGTGCGAATGGGCATTTTGCTTAACTCACCACTTCACGTCTGTACTGTTCGACCGGCAGGCCACCAACCCCCCAATCCTCAAGCGCAATTTCGTCTATTACGACAAAAGTCGTCGCCGGAGACTTGTCAAGAACCCGGACCAGCAAGTCGGTAACGCCGCTGATCAATTCAGCCTTCTGATCGGTGGTGACGTCCTCGCGGGTCACCTTGATGTTTACATAGGGCATATCCGTTCCTTTCATATCCCGCGATCAGTGATTTGGAAAATCTTGGCCATGATCCGCCATGCGCCATCGGTTCGCACAAAGGTCAGGAAGTCGATGAAATCCTTTGTGCCGATGGAACACCGCACACGGGCAAAGGCGGTGTTCTCGCCCGCGAACTCTATGGACTCGATGACATCACGCCGGGGCTCATCGCGTGAGGCAGGTGAGACGCGCTTTGACACCACCGGAAAATACTCATCCATCGTACGATATAGAAGCGGCGTTTCGTCCGCCGTTGCATAGATCGCTTTTGAATGAAACACTTTTCCCAGCCTATTGATGTCTGCGTGGTAGAGGCCATCGAAGTAGGTCTCCAACACCTTGGTTACTGCGGCGAATTCAGTCATGCTGCCTGCTCCATGAGACCCTCTGCGACCATCGCTTTGATAGAAGCAGGACGTTTCGCGATACGCGCTACATAGGCTTGGGTTTTTGGATGCGCGGCAAGGCTTACTCCAACAAAAGCTGCCCAATTGAGCACTACAAATGCATAGGCGTCCGCAACAGTGAAAGTGTCACCAAGAAGAAAAGTGCGCCCGTCAGCGAGACGTTGTTCAATATGTGCTGCGCGACGGACAACTCCGGCTTCAGCCTTCTTTCTAGCTTCGCCATCAAGCTCCTTACCCCCAAAAAAAGGACCAAAGGACTTATGTAGCTCAGACGATACGAAATTCAGAGCTTCCTGAAGCCGAATGCGCGCCAGCGTGCCGTTTGGCGGCGCAAGTCCAGCGTCGGGTGATTGATCGGCCAAATACTGTAGCACCGCGGGATTTTCAGTGATGATTTCACCGTCGTCTGTGATCAGAGCCGGAACATAACCGTTCGGGTTGATTTTGAGAAAACTCTCACCTGCTTCGGTCTTACCCGTATCGGTGTCAGTCTTGTCGAGTTCGAAGGCCGCGCCGAGTTCGTTCAGGATGATGTGCGAGGCCATTGAGCACGCACCGGGTTTGTAATGAAGTTTCATAGGAGGTTCCCTTTCTAAGGTCGAGAGATGTGACTTTGGGAACGGTATCAACGGTTACACACCAATAATAATATTGTTATTTCACCATGATGATCTAAAATATAGATCATCTTGATGAGGTTTATTGAGCAATGACATACGAGCAATTGGTTGTGCTGCACGCAATTGTCACAGAAGGAACTTTTAGAGGTGCGGCTGAACGATTGAACAAATCCCAATCAGCCATCAGCCACATGCTCAAGAAACTTGAGACCGAAATCGACATCATTCTGCTGTCACGTGAAGAGTACAGGCCAGTCCTCACGCCAGGGGGAGAAGTGTTTTATCGTCAGGCAACGCGCGTAATGCAGCAGATGAAAGAGCTTAATACTGTTACGAAAAACCTGAGCGCAAAGCAGGAGCCAGAGGTCTTCTTGGCCGTTACAGCCACCTTTCCATTGAAGCCCGTTCTCGAAATCATCGGCACCATCAAAGATCAATACCCAGCCACTCATATTCGCTTGTCACGGGAAAGCATGGGGGGCCCGATTGAACGATTGTTACGGGATAACGCCGATATCATTATTGCTACTTTGGATGGCGTTCCCGTGGAGCAGGTAGAGGCGTTACCCTTTGCACAGGTAACAATTATACCGGTGGCCCATCCAGACTTCGAGCCCGCACGAAGTTCACACATGAAAACTATCAGAGAGATGCAAAGTTATACACAAGTGGTCGTTGCTGACAGCGGTAGTGGCGAGTTTGCTCAAAGCAGGGATCTACTTCCAGGCGGTCTTCGCTGGACCGTTTCGGACTTTGCAGCAAAAAAGGAGATTTTGTTAGCGAATCTGGGTTGGGGAGGCATTCCTACACATATGATCGATAGTGAATTGGCGCGAGGCGAGTTGGTCGCTCTCAATGTTGAAGGCTATCAAAAACGCCAATCGAATCTGTTTCAAGTGCGCAAACGCGACAAAGATGTTGGCATTGTTGCGCAATCAATCTGGGAGCAACTCCGAAGATAGCGCGGCATATGCCCTATGGCATCGGAAATAGAACTGGTGTCTGATTCTAATTTGCATTTTTCAGCCGACCGCTGGCGTATGGCGGCTCAACGACCAACGAATGCGACAGAAGCTTAGAAAGCCGATGATCATTTAGGCACGTGAAAATGAGCGATGCCAAAAATCACTAATATAGCACCTTGGATTCGTTGTTTGGGGGTATTTAAATATATAACATGTATTTAATCTTTTATATAAAACACCCTAACTTGCCAATGTGGGTCCGTGTGGGGCACCATCACTTCCCGAGCAAAATCACAAAATGACATCATTTGCAGATTTGGGATGGTAGGTCAGCGCCTCCCAGCCGTCCTCGGTGATGATGAAGCTATCCCCGACCTGCGCCCGGAACGTATCAACCGACACCGATCCATCAACCGCAAGCACCATACCCGGCTGGATGATAGTTTTATCACCTGTCACCAGTTGAGGTGCCTCAAGAAAACTGAAACCCGTCGCACGGCCACAGCGGAAGGGGTATTCATACCCAGCACCCTGGATGACTTCAGCATATTCAGCGTGAATACTTTCCGCGGTAACACCCGGTCGAAGCGCATCCAGTGCGGCCTTTTGGCTGGCAATCGCCACTTCGTAAACGGCCACCTGCGCCGGGTCAGCTTCGCCAATCCAGAACGTGCGATCAAACCCCAGCTTGAAGCGATGAAAGTTTGTCATGCCACAAAAACATAAGAACACCGGTTCGCCATGTCGCATGATCCGTGTCGAGGCCCGATGATGTGTTTTAATGATATCCTGACCCGACGCCATGATCTGTAGAAAATGCGTGTTGGGTGACATATCCGTATCATCGTAATGTGCAGCAAGAAGCGCCGCTGCTTTGCGGGTACCGGCTTGTGATGTCGCAATGGCAACTTCAAATTCTGGCACACCATCACCTATCGCAGCGCGGCCTGCAGTCATCATCGCGGTTGCAACTTCGCCAGCGTGACGCGCCAGTTGCAACTCTTGGGCAGATTTGATCATCCGCATTTCGTTCAGAATTGGCGTTGCGCTGCTCAGCTTATCAGCATTGATCAGCTCATTCACATAGGTCCGCACCAGCGGCGGCATATGGCCGGGCTCAATCGCAACTGATCCGGCGTTCTTCACCGCCGCGGGCAATTCCTCTCGCCACTCATTGCCCATACCGTCGTTCCAGGCGGAAATGCGATCGACCTGCGCCGCGGCCTGAGCTGAGTTCAGGTCAATCGTCGGTGTAATCAGCAGCACCTCTCCATCCTTGGGAACAACCAGAATGGTCGGGCGGCCAAATTCCATATGCAGATAATCGTAATAACCTGTCAGATAGTAGACATTATCGTCATCCGTTACCAAAGCGACGTCAATGCCGCCCTCTGTCAGTTTCGTTTGAAAACGGCTTAATCTTTCTCGAAACATCTTTGATCCTTCGCATGAGAAATCGCGGCACTGCATATCCCAAAATAGAGCGTTGTCAGCATGTTAAGCCACAATCCAAATATGTCACAGCCTTTGCGGCAATGGTCGTTTCATCTTTTATCGCTGCACCATACTATGACCCCTGTGAATTTGAAGTGATTTCACTGTGCACCCTGCAGCTTAATCAGTTGCAGCTGTCCCAACGCTAGAATTTTCTGGGAAAGTCTTGCAATACTCCCAATTCGTCGCAATCCGGCTTGAACATCTGGGCGCGCTCAACCACACTCAACCTAACAATACCCGGGAGGATAATTATGAGCGTAGATCCAGAGCGCCACGCGATGAAAATGGCTAAGAAAAAGGCCTCGCGCGATAAGATCATGGCCACCAAAACAGATGAAAAGGGCCTGATCATTGTCCACACCGGTAAGGGCAAGGGCAAATCCTCGGCTGCGTTTGGCATGATCTTTCGCTGCATCGCACATGACATGAAATGTGCCGTGGTTCAGTTCATCAAAGGCGGCATGTCCACCGGCGAGCGGGACATGATTTTGGACAAATTCTCCGATACCTGTTCGTTCCACACTATGGGCGAAGGCTTTACCTGGGAAACCCAGGACCGCACCCGCGACACCGAGATGGCACAGGCTGCTTGGGAAAAAGCCAAAGAGCTGATCCGGGATGAAAGCAACAAGATGGTGCTGCTAGACGAGATCAACATCGCCCTGCGCTATGACTATCTGGACATCAACGATGTGGTGCAGTTCCTTGCCGAAGAAAAACCCCACATGACCCATGTGGTGATGACGGGCCGTAACGCCAAGGATGACCTCATTGAGATCGCCGATCTGGTGACCGAGATGGAACTGATCAAACACCCCTTCCGCTCAGGCGTCAAAGCCCAGATTGGGGTGGAGTTTTAGGCCACGGTTCGGACTGACATTTACAGTTTTCAATATAGAACTGCGCCTTCCCTATGGGAGGGCGCAGTTGCATTTTGACATCGATTGATTAGGCAATAAAGGCACTTTACACCTAGCCTAAAGTTATAATCCCTTTGTCCAATCCATGCTCTGAGATGCTCTCAATTGAGTCAGCACAATCAGCGAAGAGTCGCGAAATCATGAGAATATTATTCCAAATCATATGCATAGGTTGGGAAAAATTTTAATTGTCAGACAATTGATTCTGTGCAACCTTACCTTAAAAAGCGATTTTTGATCGGCACATAGATGTTTTGGGAGGAACAGCATTATGAACCTGCGCCCTGATCCGACATTCCACGCAACGCCAAAGCTTGCGATGGAAGCCCCCGTTGAAAAGCTGGCCTTTACTTTGATGCTCAGTCCCGATGGCAAGCAACCCGATGGCCTTGCGGTCGTGGACGTCGATCCTAAATCCAAAACCTACAGCCAGATCGTGCATCAGGTGATCATGCCCAACACGGGCGACGAATTTCACCATTTCGGATGGAACGCCTGTTCCTCCGCGTTATCCCCGCTCACAGGGCATGCTTTCCTTGAGCGGCGCTATCTCATCATTCCGGGGATACGCTCATCCCGCATTTATGTGATTGATGTGAAAGAGCCGCTCAAGGCAAAGATACACAAGATTATTGAGCCAGAAGAAGTGTTCGCAAAAACCGGCTATTCACGGCCCCACACCATCCATTGCGGCCCCGAAGGTATCTATGTTTCGACCCTTGGCGGCGGTGGCCCGGACGGGACTGATGGACCACCCGGCATTTTCATCATGGACTGCGAGACCTTTGAGATTCTCGGCCGCTATGAAATGGATCGCGGCGTGCAGGACAAACAGTATGATTTCTGGTGGAACTTGCCACGCAACTACATGATCAGCTCTGAATGGGGTCTGCCTCCACAATATGAAAATGGCATCGTGCCCGAGGACCTTCTATCCAATAAATATGGCCATCGCATTCATTTTTGGGATTTGCGCGCGCGCAAAAACGTGCAGACCATCGACTTTGGCGAAAACCACCAGATGGCGCTGGAAATTCGGCCAGCACATGACCCGGTCAAGGAATACGGGTTTTGCGGCGTGGTGGTCGACACCACCAACTTAGAGGGCTCTATCTGGACATGGTGGCGCAATGAAGATGGGACGTTTGAAGCCAAGAAAACGGTTACAATTCCGCCGCAACCGGCAGACCCGGATGACCTGCCAGAGCTGCTCAAAGGGTTCTCAGCCGTGCCACCCCTGGTAACGGATATTGACCTCAGCCTTGATGATAAATTCCTCTATGTCGCCTGCTGGGGAACAGGTGAGATGCATCAGTATGATGTCAGTGATCCGATGAACCCCAAACTGGCCGGCAAGGTCGAACTGGGTGGTATTGTCGCCAAGCACAAACATCCCAACGGCAATGACTTTGGTTACGGTCCGCAGATGGTTGAGATCAGCCGCGATGGCAAACGGGTCTACTGGACCAACTCGCTCTATTCCACTTGGGATGATCAGTTTTACCCTGGCGAACGGGGTGCCGCGATGGTCATGGCCAATGCTGGTGCGGACGGGGGGCTGACCTTAGATAAGGATTTCTGGGTGGACTTTCCAAAAGGCTACCGCAGTCACCAGATCCGGCTTGAGGGGGGCGACTGTTCCACCGACAGTTTCTGCTATCCTTCCGTCTAACAAGTGGCTGATCTGACATCGGCAACGGCCCTCTGGGGGGCGGTTGCCGCTTCTGGCCTTTATCACGGTATCAATCCCGGCATGGGCTGGCCGCTTGCGGTCTCTGCCGCGTTGATGGAACGAAACTACGGTAGCCTCTACAAGGCCCTGATGGCACTCGCTTTTGGTCACCTGCTGGCCATGCTGGCCATTTTGCTTCCTTTCTCTGCTATGATCGCACTGCTGGAATGGCAGCGCGAAATTCAAATCGGTGCCGGGCTTTTGGTCATTAGCCTTGGGGTTTACCTTCTGATCAACCGCCGTCATCCCCGCTTTTTGGCACGCGTGCCACCAACTCGGTTGGCACTATGGTCGTTCTTGGCCGCGATGGCGCATGGGGCTGGGCTCATGCTCGTCCCCATTTACCTTGGCATCTGCGGATTAGCGGTTGAAGACACGGGCCATGCCGCCGCCTATTCCCTGATGTCAGAAAACACCACCAATGCCCTGCTGGTGGCGCTTGCACATACGCTTGCCATGACCGCGGCTGGCGGCCTAATGGCGGTCGGTGTCTATCATTGGTTGGGTCTGAAATTTCTTTCAAAGGGCTGGTTCAATCTTGATGTGGTTTGGGCGCTTAGTCTGATCCTTGTGGGTGTGATTTCCCTGCTGACCCTGCATTGACGCGCCCGCCTGATCAGGCCATCACTTGCAAAACTGAACCAAAGGACAGCGCCATGCCCAAACACCGTATGCTCACCGAATTTGGCATGGGTTCATCCCTGCGCCGACAGGATTATACCGAAGCCGCTCGGCGCGCGGTCAAAGACGCACTGTGGCACAATTCTATCAATATGGCCGAGCTGTTCGGCTTTCCAAAAGAGGCGATGCTGATTGACCTGGAAATTGCAGTGCAGCACCCTGAGCAGGTGAATTGTGACGCCCTGAAATCGATCTTCCCCTACGGGCAGATAAGCGTAACTGCCATCCACGGCGGGCTGGATGTACCCAGACCCGATGGCAACCCAACTGTGATTGCAAACGCCGCTATTTCCGTCAGTTTTGATATGGAGCACACCGATGCCTGATCAACGTTTTATCATTGAGATGGGCATGGGCAACGACCTGCACGGTATGGACTACAACAAGGCCGCCCGCCGCGCCATCGAAGACGCCTTTCGCCATTCCACCCTGCCACTGTTTGGGGCCATCGGCATAGATCACACCGAGATGCGGGTGCAAGTCACCGTTGGCGTGCAGGAGCCGGACAAGCTGAACACAACGCAATTAGCTGAACTTCTTCCCCGGGGCCGTGCAAGCGTTACCGCCACCCACGGCGGGCAAAATGTCACCAACCCGGAAACCGGCGAAACGCTCGTCATCGCTACCGCTGCGGTAGAGGCTTTCCTGCCCAATCAATCAGAGAAGTGGTCACTGAACGATTGAGCTATTCAAATCATCGCTCAAAAACTGTCGGAAACCAATCTTCGCGCAGGTGATCCCCGGTTTTCATCCCGTGACCGGGAAACGGAGGCGAAGTGGGACCCGGGCGCTCAACATAGCGCGCATCATCCCCAACCAGACGCAGGGAAAAGGCCCGGCGGCGGCTTTTGGTCGTGTTGCCGCGTGCGCCGTGCAATGTACCATAGTGAAAAGCCACGGCATCGCCCGGCTCCATCTCCCACTCGCGGATCTCCATCCCTTCGGCATCCGGATCAGGAACTGGCATGTAAGCATCGCTATCGGCAAAGAAATTTTCCTCCGACAGCCAACGGGTCGGCAATACTGGTTTTTCCCAACGATGACTGCCAGCAACACAACGCAGACTGGCACCTTTGACCGGATCCACTGGCGACCAGAAGCTGACGTTTTGCATGCCGTCGACAAAATAATACGGCCCATCCTGATGCCACGGTGTGGGCTTGGAGGTCCCTGGTTCTTTCACAAGCACATGATCATGAAACACCTGAACCCGGTCTGAGCACATCAAATCTGCCGCAACCGCCGCCGCCGGTGAGGTGCGGATCACGTCTTCGAACTCGGATATTCGGGTCCAGTTACAGTAATCATCAAAAAAGCGACCACCCTCCCCTTCTTTCAGGTTCTCGGCTGCGTATTGGCCAGACTCTGTCATGTTGCGCTGAATCCCGCGACGGATCGTTTCGACATGGTCTTTGAACAGACCTTTCACAAGAACAACGCCATCCTTTTGGAACGCCTCAACATGGTTTTGGGTGATCAGTGGGTGTGTCATATAATGCCTCTCTTCATCCGGACATTAACCTGCAGCTTTATTAGCTTCAAATAATACTATTTAATTATATTATTAGCTTCATGCTATATATCACTCTTCGCCAATACGAATACATCCTTGCCGTCGCAGATACGGGCAGCCTCACGGATGCAGCCAGCGTTTTGCATGTGTCGCAACCCTCGCTTTCCGTTGCCATCACTCGTGTCGAGGACCATCTGAGGCGCAAGATATTTCTGCGTGGCAAGGGTAGTGCCATCACGACAACGCCGTTTGGGCACCGCTTCATAACCCACGCACGCGAGCTTGTGAGCACTGCGACAACTCTCGAGTATTCAGCAGAAACCACGCGGCCATTTGTTCTTGGCTGTTTTGAGGACATCGCCCCCTGGCACCTACCCAAAACCCTCGGGACATTGCAGCAAGAATTCCCCAACCGCCAGTTCACCGGCAAAGAGGGTCGGCTGTCAGATTTAGCGACCGGCATGAAACAGGGTCAGATCGACCTCGCCATCACCTACGACATTGGGTTTGAAAGTACTTTTTGCCGCCGCAAACTCAAAGACGTTGTTCCCGTGGCTTTTTTAGCGACGGATCACCCTTTAGCAGGGCAATCCGTTCTGGAGATGGAACAATTGGTGCCTCATCCCCTGATTTTGTTTTCCGAGGATCTATCAGAAGGACATATGCGCCGACTGTTCGACACTCTTGGCATAGACCCTGTTGTGGCCCACCGCACAGCCTCGTTGGAATTGATGCGTTCGCTTTCGGCGCATGGCGCGGGCATTGGGATCAGCTATTCGCACCCGCCAACCGCAACCAGCTATGATGGCCAGCCCCTGATCACCATCCCGCTTGTCACCCCGCAAGCCCGAGCGGGTCTGTTTGCCATCTGGCCCAAGCCTGACCAACCCGACCCTCAGCTAGAGGCGATTATCGCCGCAATCGACATTCAGCAACTGTAATCAACGGTCAGAACCACCACGCGACCGCCAGCGCTGCATTGCCGCCCGCGCCGTGGTGGCAAGCATCAAAACATCGATCCCAACGGCCAACAAACATGCCCCCCAATCGGCATATTCCTGCGCCTCGTCATCGTCGATCGATATAATGCCTGCCGCCTTATCAGACGCGGCAATACGGGTCAGTGCATCTTTGATAGCGGCACGAACTTCGGGATGGGTCATGTCGCCCTGATACCCCATATCAACAGACAGGTCTGACGGGCCGATAAAAACAGCGTCCACGCCATCAACCGCCAAAATGTCATCCAAGGCCGCCAGTGCAGCGCGGGTTTCCACCTGAATGATCAGACATATTTCTGCATTTGCCGTTTCAATGTAGTCCTTTCGTGAGGCAAACATCGACGACCGTGCAAGGGCCGCACCAGAGCCGCGAATACCTTCTGGTGGATAGCGCGTTGCCCTAACAAGATCACGTGCCTGCTCCGCAGTTTCGACCATAGGGATCAGTAAGGATTGTGCACCAGCATCTAACACTTGCTTGATCAACCAATCCTCTCCCATTGGCAGGCGCACCACCGCATCTGAACGTTTGCCCTCAAGGATCTGAAGCTGGTGCATGATCGTACGCAAATCATTGGGTGAATGCTCTGCATCAATCAAAATCCAGTCAAACTCAGCTGTCGACAGCACTTCTGTTGCATAAGGATCAGCAAAACTGGCCCAGCAACCGATCTGTGTTTCCCCGCGTTTCAGCGCGGCTTTCAGGGCGTTGGTTGGTGCGGACATCGTGAATTCCAATCTGTAACGATCAAAGGCTTGGTAACACTGGCACATTGGCCTGCCAAATTTCACCCGCCATAAAATGTGGCGACTTGATAAAACCTTTCAGGAGGTCGAGCAGAACACAATCAAA